>CALMYO010000237.1 GCA_937873685.1 uncultured Paracoccaceae bacterium | reverse complement strand
AATCACCGTAGGCGAGGCGGAATGGGTGCTGCGCAGGCTCCAGCTCGCGCGCGCCGGCGATCCACTCGCCGCCGATCGCCGCGATCATGTCCGGGCTGCCTTGGACGGCGGTGCGTTGCATGTAGTGCATGACGCCGCGAATGCCGCCCAGTTCCTCGCCGCCGCCGGCCCTGCCCGGCCCGCCATGCACCATGTGCGGCATCGGCGCGCCGTGGCCGGTGGATTCCTTCATCGACACCCGGTCATTGACATAGATGCGTCCGTGGAACGGCGCGATTGCCAGCGCAACCTCCCGCACGAAATCCGGATCGTGGCTGATCACCGAGGCGACCAGACTGCCGCCGCCGCGGTTCGCCAGCGCGGCCGCATGGCCCGCATCGCGATACGGCATGACGACCGAGACCGGCCCGAAGGCTTCCGTGTCGTGCACCCGCGCCGCGTTGTCCGGATCGCCGCAGGCAAACAGCATTGGCGGCAGGAATGCGCCCTGTTCGCGGTCGCCCTTGACATCGAAGGCTTCAGGATCGCCAAAGACGCGCCGCGCTTCCGAGCCAATCAGCGCCGCTTTCTCAAGAACATCACGTCGTTGCGCCAGCGAAACGAGCGCGCCCATCCGCACGCTGTCATCGCGCGGATCGCCGATTGTCGTCTTCTCCAGCCTCGCGGCGATAGCCTCGGTCAGCGGCGAGACGAGCGCCTGCGGCGCCAGAATGCGGCGGATGGCGGTGCATTTCTGCCCGGCCTTGGTGGTGATCTCGCGCACAGCCTCCTTGACGAACAGGTCGAATTCTTCCGTGCCGGGTGTGGCGTCCGGCCCGAGGATCGAGGCGTTGAGGCTGTCCTGCTCGGCGGCGAAGCGGACGGAATTTTCGATCATTCGCGGATTGGCGCGAAGCATCATGGCCGTCGACGCCGATCCGGTGAAACCGACCGCATCCTGGCAGGTCAGCCGGTCGAGCAGGTCGCCGGTGCCGCCGGCGACCAGTTGGACCGCGCCCTCGGGTAAAAGGCCCGATTCGATGATCAGCCGGAAACAGGCCTCGGTCAGGTAACAGGTCGCCGTTGCCGGCTTGACGATCGCCGGCACGCCGGCAAGCAGCGCCGGCGCAAGCTTCTCCAGCATGCCCCAGACGGGAAAGTTGAAGGCGTTGATGTGTACCGCAACGCCCTGCAACGGCGTGCAGATGTGCTGGCCGACGAAGGATCCTGAACGCGACAGGCTTTCCACTTCGCCATCGAGAAACACATGGCCGTCAGGCAGTTCGCGCCGGCCTTTCGAGGCATAGACGAACATGGTGGCGATGCCGCCCTCGATGTCGATACGCCCGTCGGTGCGCGTCGCCCCGGTCATCAGCGAAAGCGCGTGCAGGGCGTCCTTGTTGGCGTCGATGTGCTGGGCAAGCGCCTTCAGCATCTTCGCCCGGTCGTGGAAGGTCATGGCGCGAAGCGCGGGTCCGCCTTTGGCGCGGGCATGGTCGAGCATCGCCTGGACATCGAGCTGCGATCCCGCTTCGGCAATTGCCGCGCCGGTCGAAGCGTCGCGAATGGCGCGCGCGCCGTCGCCCGGCCCGATCCACCGGCCTGCCGCATAGCTGCACACCTGAATCAAGGTCATAAACTTTCTCCCGAAGCTTTTGTTCTGATAAGTGAATCGCAGCGCTTCAGACGCCGAGCGCCTTCAGCGTGGCGTCCAGCGCCCGCTCCCATTCGGCGCGCAGGCCGGCGTTTTCGCGCCGGCGTAAACCGTAGCGCGCCAGCCGCTCGAACCTGGCCGAGTCGCTCGCGCCAAAACTGTCGGCGACGCGCGGCCGCCAATAGGCGACTGCCTCGCGCACCGCCTCACGCCCGCCGCGCTCCCCGATGATCGCCTGTAAGCCTGCAATGCCGAGTTCGAGATGGGTATCCTCCACGGCGCGAATCTGTCGAAACGCCAGCGCCAGCGGCTGGTAGGACACGCCCTCGAACTCGCCCAACTGCACCTTCGCCGCCTCGCCCATCACGACGTTCATGGCGACCGCATCGACCCACCCCTCGACGGGATAGTGAAACACGCTGAGGCGCATGTCCGCGCCGGCGCGGGTTGCGCCAATCGAGGCGTTGCGGGGAAGCCGGTCGCTCCACGGATGGGCCGTCACGTAGCGGTCGGTGTTGGTGCCGAACTCGCCCATCACCGCAAGCACACGCCGCGCATTCTCCAGCTTTTCCATCACGATTCTTGCCGCCGCGATGCGGGCGCCGAGTGATGGCGCCGCGTTGATCAAATCGGCAAAACCGGCCGCGCCGGCCAGTTCGCTGTCGATGAAGGTTGCCATCAGGCGCAGCAATTCGGCGCGATAGCGCGCCGGCACATTGTCGGGCGCCGTCAGCTTGCCGCCGCTCGCCAGATAGGTTTCGAGATCCTGTGCGGCGTCACTGGTCATAATCCACCACCACCTTCTCGCTCAAAGCCCGGCTTTGGCAGGTCAGCACGTAGCCGGCGGCAACCTCGTAGTCTTCGAGCGCGTAGTTGACGTCCATCTCCACCTCGCCGGAAACCAGCTTGGCCCGGCACGTGGAGCAGACCCCGCCCTTGCAGGCATAAGGCGCATCGAGTTCGGCGGCGAGCGCGGCTTCGAGGATCGTCTGCGACCCGCGATCGAAGGCGATCTCGCGCGCCACCCCGTCGAGCACGACGGTCAGCGCCGTCGGCGCGCTTGCGGCCGCGGGCTTCGGTGGCGCGTTTTCGCCGCGCGGCTGCGCGGCGGTGGCGAAGAGTTCGAACTTGATGCGTTCGTCAGGGATGCCGGCCTCGCGGAGCGCAGAGGCCACCTCCAGCATCATGCCTTCCGGCCCGCAGATGAAGGCAAGGTCGACCGAACCGATATCGATCCAGCGCGCAAACAGGTCGCGGCATTTCTGCGCCGTGATGCGACCGGTGAACAGGTCGACATCCTGCTCGGTTTTCAGCACATGCACGATCGACAGGCGGCCAAGATGCGTGTTCTTCAGATCCTCCAGTTCCTCGCGGAACATGATCGTGTTGGCCGAGCGGTTGCCGTAGACCAGCGTGATGCGCGATTTCGGCTCGCGCGAAAGCGTGGTGCGGATAAGCCCAAGCACCGGCGTGATGCCGCTGCCGGCGGCAAACATCAGGTGATGGCGGCTGAACTCCGCGTCGAGCGGGGCGTGGAACGAACCGGCTGGCGGCATTGCCTCCAGCACATCGCCGGCCTTCAGCGCCTCGTTGGCGAAGGCCGAGAAACGGCCACCGTCCACCCTCTTTACCCCGATCCGGATTTCGCCGTCGTCGATGCCGGAACAAATCGAATAGGACCTACGCACCTCCTCGCCGTCGAAGGACTTGCGGAATGTCAGGTACTGGCCCTGGGTGAAGGCGAAGGCTTGCGCATCGGCATCGGCCGGCGCCAGCGTGACCACCACCGCGGGCCATATGCGTCACGGTCAGGGGAAGAAACTTTGCCATCGTGGTGCGCTCAGATGCATTTGAAACGGTCGAACGGCTCAAGGCAGGCGTTGCAGCGCCACGCCGCCTTGCACGGGGTGGAGCCGAAGCGGCTGACTTCGGAGGTCTCAGTGGACCCGCAGCGCGGACAGGCGACGGGGGCGCTTCTGTCAGGCGGCGCAATGCCATAGGCGTTGAGTTTCGCGCGCCCCTCAGCGCTGATCCAGGCGGTCGTCCAGGGCGGCGAAATCCGGCGCTCGATACGCAATTTGTCGAAGCCGTGCGCCCGCAGCGCTGTTTCGATTTCCATGTTGATCAGGGAGGTCGCGGGACAGCCGGAATAGGTCGGCGTCACCGCGACGACCACCGTGTCGTCCTCGAACGTCACATCGCGCACGATGCCGAGATCGACGATCGAAATCGCCGGGATTTCAGGATCGGGAACGCTGTTGAGGACAGACCATATGCGTTCAGCGGCAAGCGGCGTATGAGATGCGCCCTCCTCCCCCTCAATGGGGGAACTGGCCGCGAAGCGGCCGGAGGGGATCATTGGCGGCAGGCTCTCGCTCACCACCCCACCCCCGTCGCTTTGCGACGGACCCTCCCATCAAGGGGAGGGAAAACAGCGGATACCCCACCCACCGCATCACCACTGCGCATCGGGATAGGCGCGCTGCAGGAACTGCATGTCGGCCAGGATATAGCCGAGATGCTCCGTGTGGCGGCCGGCGCGCCCGCCGAGATGCGCGAAATCGCTGTCGGGAATGTCCAGCGTGGCCGCGCGCAGCGCCGAACCGGTCAGCGTATCCCACTCATGGCGAAGCGTCTCGGGAGCCGGCGCGACAGCGTGCGCAGCAAGCGTATGGTCGATCGCATCGGAGGCGAACATCTCGCCGACATAGGGCCACAGCGCGTCGAGCGCCGCCTGCATGCGCGCCCGGCTTTCGGCGGTGCCGTCGCCCAATCGCTCGACCAGATCGCCCGACCGTTCCAGATGATAGGTGACTTCCTTCACCGCCTTGGCCGCGATCTCGGCCACACGGGCATCGGAGGAACGCACCAGATGCTCCAGCATCAGCTTGTGCCACGCGTCGAACAGGAACTGGCGCATCAGCGTGACGCCGAAATCGTCGATCGGCCGCTCCACCAGCAGAAGGTTGCGAAAATCGAACGCGTCGCGGCGATAGGCCAGCGCATCGGCGTCGCGCCCCTGCCCCTCCAGTTCGCCGGCGAGCGCAAGCCACATCTGCGCCTGGCCGATCAGGTCGAGCGCCACATTGGCCATGGCGATGTCTTCCTCGATCACCGGACCGTGGCCGCACCATTCGGAAACGCGGTGGCCGAGGATCAGGCAGTTGTCGCCCATCCGCAGCGCGAGTTCGACGACCTCGTTCATCACATGTGACCCACTTCTTCCGGCACCTCGAAGAAGGTCGGATGGCGGTACACCTTGGCGTTCGACGGGTCGAACAGCGGCCCTTTGTCGGACGGGGCGCTGGCGGTGATATCGCTCGATTTCACCACCCAGATCGACACGCCCTCATTGCGCCGCGTATAGACATCGCGCGCGTTGAGAAGCGCAATCTCGGCGTCCGGCGCATGCAGGCTGCCGACATGGCGATGGTTCAGCCCGTGCTGCCCGCGAATAAAGACTTCCCACAGCGGCCATTCCTTGCTCATCGGCATTTCCTTCCTGATGCATACTGCTTCGCGCTGCTTCGCGCGCGCCCTATTCGGCGGCAATCGGCATGGCGGCGAAGCGGCGTTCGGCCCGTTTTTCGGCATTCGCCATCAGCCCGTCACGATACCAAGCGCCGTCGTCCCACGCCTTCTGGCGCGCCGCCATCCGCTCCGCATTGCACGGGCCGTTGCCCTTCAGCACCGCATAGAACTCCGACCAGTCCGGTTCGGAGAAGTCATACCCGCCCTTTTCCTCGTTCCACGCCAGATCCGCGTCGGGAATGGTCAGGCCGAGATACTTCGCCTGCGGCACGGTCTGGTCGACGAATTTCTGGCGCAGTTCGTCATTGGTGTTGATCTTGATCTTCCACGCCATCGATTGCGCCGAATGCACGCTGTCCTTGTCGGAGGGGCCGAACATCATCAGCGAGGGATACCAGAAGCGGTTTAGCGCATCCTGCGCCATGCGTTTCTGCGCCGGCGTGCCGAAGGCCATCTTCATCATGATGGTATAGCCTTGGCGCTGGTGGAAGCTCTCTTCCTTGCAGATGCGCACCATGGCGCGCGCATAGGGGCCGTAGGAGGTGCGTTGCAGCGCCACCTGGTTCATGATCGCCGCGCCGTCGACCAGCCAGCCGACCGCGCCGATATCGGCCCAGTTCAGCGTCGGGTAGTTGAAGATGGAGGAGTACTTCGCCTTGCCACTCAGCAACTGCGCGTTCAATTCGTCGCGGCTGACGCCAAGCGTCTCGGCGGCGCAATAGAGGTAAAGCCCATGGCCGGCCTCGTCCTGAACCTTGGCGAGCAGGATCTGCTTGCGCTCTAGCGTCGGCGCGCGCGTGATCCAGTTGCCCTCCGGCAATTGGCCGACGATCTCGGAATGGGCGTGCTGGGAGATCTGGCGGATCAGCGTCTTGCGATAGCCCTCCGGCATCCACTCCTTCGGCTCGATCTTCTCGCCGGCGTCGATGCGGGCCTGAAAGGCGCGTTCGCGCTCGTCCATCTCCTCAGGGGCCTTCATGCCCTCTGCCTGCACCATCTGGGCATACATGCGCGGCCTCCCTGCAAATGGACGGAATCGGCGCGGAACCTCCATCCCGCGCTTTTTGACGTCTCTACCAGAAGCCGGCCTGCATCGCAAGAGATATATAACAGGAATTCAGATTATTGAAGATTTCTGTAATATGAAATGACTGGCGCTATTGCGCGACCTCGCGCACCACGCGATGGTCGATGCGGTCGCCGACCGCGATGCGGTACTGCGCCACGATACCGGCGTTGACCTCGACGACGAAACGCACCGGCGCATCGGAGCCGATCATGTCCGGCGAAAACGGTACGGAGTTCTCGCGGATGGTGACGATGGTCCCGCCCGTATCCACGAACAGCATGTCGAGCGGCTTCGGTGTATTCTTCATCCAGAAGGTCACCGGCCGCTCGCGCTCGAAAACAAAGATCAGCGCCCTGTCCGGCGGGAAGTCAGTGCGAAACATCAGCCCGTCGGCGCGCTCGTCCGGCGTGTCGGCAATTTCGAGATCGAAATTCACCGGCCCTACTGCCGTCTGCACCACCAGCTTTTCACTATCAAGTTCGAAGGCGCGCGGCGTTCCCGCCTGCTGCCCGAACGCCGCAGGCGCAAGCACCTGCAGGGCCACAACGAGGAAAGCCGCCACAAGGGCGGCCACGCTTCTGCATGTCATGGGAACGTCTCCGCTTCGCCTGATCACCGCAACAGTTGCGGAAAACGGCGGACGCGGCAAGCCCGCGACCGGACCTGTCAGTGCGCGCTACGCGGCGGTACGCCAATGTCGGGATGGATCTCGGTCGCCATCAGCCCCTTGTCGCCGGGACCGAAGCGCACGATCACCACCTGCCCCGGCCGAAGCTCCGTCAGCCCGTAGCGACGCAGTGTTTCCATGTGCACGAAGATGTCTTCGGTGCCTTCGCCTCGCGTGACGAAGCCGAAACCGCGGGTGCGGTTGAACCATTTGACGATCACCCGCTCCAGTCCGCTGGTCGGGGTAACATTGACATTGGTGCGAGAGGCCAAGCCGGCAGGATGCACCGCGGTCGATTCATCCATCGAAATGATGCGGAAAGCCTGCAGACCGCGATCACCCTTGCGCACTTCGCAGACGATGCGGGCGCCTTCCAGCGCGGTGTGAAAACCGTCGCGGCGAAGACAGGTTACATGAAGGAGGATATCGGGCAAATCCTCGCGATCCGCCACGATGAACCCAAAGCCCTTGGCGACATCGAACCACTTGATCGCGCCGCTGATCACTTCCAGATCAACCGCCTCGCCAAGACTGGTTCCCGTCGCTTCGACCTGTCTTTGCCGGGAATTCTCCCCCATCGAACCTGGCCCCCTCAACAACCGCCGCACGCACACTGATTCTCTTTGTTAACCATAGCATCGCCGAAACGGATTATGGCAATCCCCAAACAGGGATTTGCACAATCGATGCGCCTTTCGGTGCGGCCCGATCCCTCAGCGCATACATTTGCGGTTGGCAACGCGAACCAAATTGGCGATAGCTGGCAACAGACCGTCAGCCCGGACGGATGACCGAAGGAGAAGATCGATGCGCTATCTGCACACCATGGTTCGCATTCGCGACATCGACGAATCACTGGATTTCTATTGTAACAAGCTCGGCCTTGAAGAAGTGCGTCGCCACGAAAACGAGGCCGGCCGCTTCACGTTGGTCTTCCTTGCAGCGCCGAAAGACAAGCGCCGTTCGGCCGAGGAGCGCGCCCGAACTCGAACTCACCTTCAACTGGGATCCGGAGACCTATACCGGCGGCCGCAATTTTGGCCACCTCGCCTACAAGGTCGACAACATCTACGCCACCTGCCAGCGCCTGATGGACGCGGGCGTGACCATCAACCGTCCGCCGCGCGACGGGCACATGGCCTTTGTGCGCTCGCCCGACAACATCTCCATCGAAATCCTGCAGGAAGGAGAGGCGCTGGCGCCTGCAGAACCCTGGGTGTCGATGCCGAACACCGGAAGCTGGTGACGACCGGCCACGGCGACATGCGCATGCGGCGACAATCTTGCTTTTGCCGCATTCTCCCCATAGCCGGGATACACAGCGCAGGAGGATGGTCGCCGCGGGGTGCGGGCGCGACCGGTAACCGGCAGTTAACCAACGAACCTGAAACAGGTGTTTAGGCGCACAATCAGTCAGTGCGCCGGCAGTAGTGGGGCAGACAATTGCAGCAATGTCGGCAAAGGTCGGGGGGGCCCCTGTTCCGTATCTCTCTGGTCACCACCCTTGCGGCCTCGCTTGCCGGCTGCGTTTCCGGCGCCCTGACGCCGCCTGCCGGAATAGACCCGCCCTATGGCTTGACAGCCGCTACTGCACCTACCGCCGCGCCGCCCGCCGCCGCGCCGCAAATGAATCCGGGCTTGCCGACCCCGCGTCCGGAAGCCGGGATTGTCGCAGGAGATACTTTGGCGGCTGCGCAACCCGCGGAAAGCGAGATCGCTTCGCAAGCCTCCGAAACCACGCCTACCGCCGCGCCCGCAGTCGAACCTGCCCAGACCATCGCAACGGTTGCCCCTGCGTCGCCGCCGCCGATTGATCCGGCTTCGCAGCTGCAGGCGGCTTATACGCCGCCGGCAGCGTCCGGAACTGTGGACGCCCCGCCGGCACAGGCGACGCAGGTCGGCGCAGCCGCGCAAGAGGCCGATCCGGCCGCGCAAGAGACCGATCTGGCGTCGCAACGCGTCGCGCAGGCATCTGACGTCGCAGCGGCGCCGACGCCCGCGGCCCGTCCACAGGCCGATGCAACGGAAACGGTGATCGCGGCGGCGGCGCCACAACCCGCCGCGGCGGCGCCGAAGAAGGCTTCGGGCAACCTGCTTTCGGCCCTGTTCGGCGGCAACAAGGAGAAGCCGAGACCCGCGGCCCGCGTCGCGGCTGCCGGCGATGCCGACACACCGGCCGCGCGCTCCGCTTCCCAGAAGAGTCAACCCGAACTGCGTGCGCCGGCCGAAGACCGCACGCGCGTGGTCATGACGCGCAGCACCGAGAGCTCAGGCACCCTGCCCGGCGTATCGGAAGACGGGCCGTTCAAGATCCGCTCGTCCTCCGGTTATACCGATGAAGAGGAGGACGGCCAAGAGTATTCAAGACCCGTGAAGGTGGCGTCGGCCGCCGGCCTCGCCCGACTCGCGCCAAACGGCCTCGTCAAGCAGACCGACCGCGTGCAGACCGAATGCTTCAAGCCGGCGCTGGTGCGCCTGCTGAAGCGGATCGAATCGCATTACGGAAAGCCGGTTATCGTGACTTCGGGTTATCGTAGCGCCGGAAACAACCGTCGTGCCCGCGGCGCCAAAAACTCGCTTCACATCTACTGCTCGGCCGCCGACATCCAGATCGAGGGCGTCGGCAAATGGCAATTGGCGAAATACGCCCGCTCGATGTCGGGCCGCGGCGGCGTCGGCACTTATTGCCACACCGATTCGGTGCATATCGATATCGGGCCGAACCGTGACTGGAACTGGCGCTGCCGCCGCAAGTGATCGCGATCGCGCAACTCGCTCACACGCAGCGCAATGCGGCAAGTGACCTGCGCGCCGCAATTTTCTCGTCCCTTGCCGCGTTTCCGGGGTTGCGGCTGGCGTCGGGACTGACTATACACCGCCTCGTCTGCGCGCCCATCGTCTAGCGGTCAGGACACCGCCCTTTCACGGCGGTAACACGGGTTCGAGTCCCGTTGGGCGTGCCACCTCGCCTTCCCGCGGCAAGCCGCGCTTTTCTTTATCGAGCCGGGATATCAAACACGATCGTAGCGCCGTTACGACGCTTGGCGACAAGCGCGAGGGTAAAGCCATGCTGCCTTGCCAGTTCGCTGGCGATCGCGAGGCCATAGCCGTGCCCGTCGGCCTCGTGGCGGTTCTTGGCGAGGCGCACATTGCGTTGCGTGGCCTCGGCAAATTCGGCTTCGCTCAGCCCCGGACCGGTATCGTGCACCGCAATGCTCAGGCGATCACCGCGCCGGCGCGCCGAAAGCAGCACCTTGCCGCCGGGCGGCGTATACTTGATCGCGTTCGAGACCAGGTTCGTCGCAACCCGCATCAGCACGAGCGGATCGATGACGCCATCGCCATTGACGGCGAAGCGGAAATCGATGCCGCGCGCATTCGCATCGGGCAGAAACATCTCGTGGATGCTTTTAAGGATCGCCGGTACGCCGAGGTCTTCTCCACCTGACTTTTCGGCGGACGCATGCTGATCGCGGCGCGCGTCGCCCGCGCTGTCGAGTTGCTCGGAAACCAGCGTCTCCAGATAGCGGAATGTCTGGTCGATATGGGCGCGCACGTCCTGTGTTTCCGGCGCGCCTCCCGCCAGGTTGCGGATGTTCAGCCTCAGCGCATGCAGCGGCTGGCGCAGATCGTGCACGGTGTTGCGAAAAGCCTCGTCGCGCGATTGCGCCAGTTGCAACGCCACGCCGTATTGTTCCTCCAGCTCATGCAGGCGGCTGTTGAGATCCAGGTTTCGCTCGGCCTGGCGCAGGCTCGCCTGCAGCGCCGATTGACGTGACTGACGCAGCTGGTTGTAGCGGTCGGCGATGGCGAGCCCCATCATCGTGGCGTCGAACACCATGACCACACGCATCGAATCGTATTGGAAATCCTGCGAGATCTCGACGCCGAGCCAATGGCGCAGCGTCATGATAAGCGATGAGACCACGGCTCCGCTCCAGGCCAGAACGTAGAACCGCACTTCCTTGAAGCGGGTGCGCGCCGCCGCTAGGCCGGATGTCAGGAACAGGCCGATTGCGATCAGCGCCACCAAAACCAGCAGCTTCTTCAAGGGCTGGATATCGGTGAAGAAGCAGGCGACATCGATGGCGAGCGTCACGGCGATCACCGCCAGCAACAGCTTGTCGAACACCGGGTGGAACTTGCGCGTCTGCAGGAACACGCGGGCATAGTTCGCCCCGAAGACGATGATGGCCGAGCCGGTGACGACCGAGGCGACGGAGTTGAATTTCGGCCAGTCGGGCCAAAGATACTGGAACGCCACACCGTCCGAATGCATCAGGTAGAGCAGTGTCGACGCCGCGTAGGCGGCATAGGCGAGGAAGATTCCCCGGCGCATCACGACCATGGCGGCAAGCGCGACGATGATCAGCAGCATCGTCATACCGTAGTAGACGAAGTTCTTTGCGGTCCGCCCGGCCGCGATCGCCGCAAAGCTTGCATCCGTCTCGACGGCGATCGACAGGTTTGACGACCCCTCCGACCAGAAGCGGACAAGCAGAGTGACCCTCTCGCCCGGTTCGATGTCGACCGGTGCGACCAGTTCCGGAAACGGAATCGGCCGGCTTGAAAATCCCCTCTCGAGATCCTGCGACAGCGTGTTCTCGATCGTGCCGTCGGCGCGGGCGACATAGACATCGAAAATCTGCTTGAAATTCTCCCGGAAATACAGCCGCCATTCCTTGGTATGTTCGGTCGCATTGCGCGCGCGCAGGCGCAGCCACACCTGCGACGGCGTGTACCCGAAATCCGGGGTCAGCTTGTCGACCGGTCGAAAATCGCCGGACCGGGAACCCACCATGTCATGCGCCGTTCGCACCCAGTCGGGATCGAGTACGTAATCGATATGCCCGAACAGTTGCTCCGGGCTCGTCGGCCCGTGCAGATCGATGATCGGGCTTTCGGCAAACGCACGCGTTGTCTGCAGCGCCAGAAACAGATAGGTAACAGCAAGCAGGGCGCGGAAAAACAACACGAATCCGGCAACCGGAAGGCCTCTCACATGGATGATGTGAAGACCATTGTCATTGCCGACGATCATCCGTTCGTCGCGTCCGGGCTTGCCTCCGCACTGAATGCGCGCGACGGCTTCAGCGTCGCCGGCATCGCGACAAACGGCATCGAGGCAATCGCGATGATCAAGCGGCTCTCGCCCGATTGCGCCGTGCTCGATATCCACATGCCAGGCGCCAACGGCATCGAGACACTTGCTGAAGTGCGCCGCTGGTCGCCCGCAACGCGCGTCGTGATCCTCACCGGTTCTTCCAATGCCGCAACCTTTCGCGATCTCGTTGAACTCGGCGCACAGGGGATTTTTCTCAAGAACGAGAACCCGCAAGACATTTGCGACGGGATCTGCACTGTTGCTTGCGGTGGTGCAGCGCGTTCCGCGCAAGTCGATCAAGCGCTCGCCTCCCTCGGCCAGGCCGAAACGCTGACCGCGCGCGAGCTTGAAGTGCTGCATGGCATCTCGCGTGGGATGAGCAACACGCAATTGGCCGATCGGCTCGGCGTCAGCCCGAAGACCGTCGACAGCCACCGTACCAGCTTGATGCGAAAGCTCGGCGTCCACACCACCGCCACCCTCCTTGTCCGCGCCATGCGCGACGGATTGATCGACGCTGGCGGATTGGATTGAAGGTTACCCGATCCGGTAGCGCTGTAAACCGCCGAACCAGACCGGAGCGGCTTATTGATATGCCGAGACCGGCGTTGAAGCCGCCTTCTCGGCGAGTTGCGGTCTCGGCAGGGGCAACGGCGCAACGCCGCCGGTGGCGTATTGCGGTTCAGCGAGCCGCAAATCGGGATGCGGGTTTGGCGTCGGATCGCCATCATGCCACGGCCTGCCGACGGGGATCGGGATGAACGGCGGTGGCGTGCCGCCATCGACCACGGCGAACTCGAACGGATTCGGACCGAACGCCCCACCCAACTCTATGCGCACATCGCCGCTGCGCGGCAGGTCCTTCTGGTAGAGGCGCGCTTCGCGGTCCTTCAACGTCTCGGCAGCGCGGGCATAGGGATGTCCGTTCGCGTTCCAGCGATGGACGCCGTCCGGCTTTTCGCAAACGAAATCGCGAATGTTGGCTGGCGCCGGCAGTGCAAGCGGTGGCGCAAGCGAGGCGAGCCGCGGATGTACCGCCTTTTCGGGTTTTGTCGCAAACGCATGTTCGATCAGTTCTGCAGCCAGAGCGTCGCGTTCGCGCGCCGTGCGCCCGCCAAAGACGACGGCGGTGATGGAGCGGCCCCCTCTTGTCGCCCGCGCCACGACATTGAAGCCGGAGGCGCAGACGAAACCCGTCTTCATGCCGTTGACGCCGACAATTCTGCTCATCAGGCGGTTGTGATTGGTGAGCCGCGTCTTGCCGAACCGCAAGGCGGGGATCGAAAACAGGTCGGCGTGTTCGGGAAACTCGCGCAGCAACGCGGCGCTCAGCAGCGCCATGTCGCGCACATTTGTCACCTGCTGCGGCTCATGCAGCCCGTGCGGATTGACATACCAGGTGCCGCCAAGACCCAGCGCCCGCGCGTTCCAGTTCATCTCCTCCGCAAAAGCCGCCTGCGTGCCGCTGGTCGCCTCGCCAACCGCCACGGAGATGTCGTTTGCCGATTTGACCATCAGGATCTTCAGCGCGGTTTCCACAGTCAGGATGGTGCCGATGTCGAAACCCATTTTCGATGGCGGTTGCTGCGACGCCTGGAACGACTGCCGAACCGGTGAATCGAAGGCAATCCGCCCGGCCTTGATTGCCCGCAGCACGGTGTAGACCGTCATCAACTTGGTCACCGAGGCCGGATGCCAGGGATCGAATGCATGATCCTGCGACAGCACCAGTCCGGATTGCTCGTCGACGACGATATGCGGACCCGCCGCCGCCGGCCGCGCAAGAAGCACAACGCAGCCGAGCACCGCAACAAGGCGAAGCAACGCGTGGCGAACCTGAGGTGCAATCATTCGGGTTCCAGATCAAGACAAGCCGGGCTGTGTTTCACTCCCCGTTTCGCCGCCAACTGTGACACGGCTATGGCCGTGGCGATAGCCGCCACCTGCGACCGGTCCGTCCGGTTCGCCTTCAGAGCCGGCGAGGCAGATACTGCCAGCACAGCCAGGTGATTGCCAGCATTGCCGCCGACAGGGCGACCAGCGCTCCGCCGATGCTGAAAAACAGGAAAATCGCCGAATACACCGCCTGGGGAATCAGTTCCGACATATCGAGGTAGGTACGATAGACGGTCGTCATCTGCGCCCTTTTCGTGCGGTCGAACCGCCCGCAGGAAAGGAATCGGTCCAAGCCCGTCCATCACCGAAACGAAGAACGAGGCGACAACCAGCAGGATCGCAGCGCCGGCGGCGCTATGTGGCGTGGTCGCGCCGGCGATCAGCACGAGCAGCGCTGAAACCAGATAGGATGCGGTCAGCACGCGGCGCACGGTGATCTTCTGCGCGAGATCGGCAACGAAAAGATTGTTGAACAGCATCAGGTTGCCGGCTGCTATCGCATAGCCCGCAGCCATGGCCCCATAGCCGCCGTCGGTCAGCAGGATCGGCACATAGACGAAGAAGGTGCTCCAGAAGGCCGAGCGCCCGAACGCGATCAACCAGGCAAGCACGAGGCGCGGCTGGGCGACAAAACGCCGAATGTGAATGGCCGGATTGGCCGGCTGCTGTTTTGCCTGGCGGATCGGCCCGCCCTCGCTGAGCCGAAGGAACCAGAATGCGGCGAGCATCGCCAGCGAAGACACGGTGACAAAGGCGCTGACCGCCCAAACGCCCCAGTTTTCGAACAGCCACACACCGCCAAGCGGCGCCATCGTCCAGGCCACAGTCGAAATGCCGTAGCGCAACGGTTCGGACCGGACGAGATCCTGCTTGCGGATGTTGTCCATGATGTAGAGGTTGAGCGTGACATTCAGCGTTGCCGCGCCGAGCGTGCGGGTAAGCATCGCGAGCAACTGGCCCGGTTGGGATTCGGCTAGCATCGCCAGTCCGCTGACGATGACCAGCAAGCCGCCGAGCGTATAGGCCCATTTGCGCGTCAACGCCTTGATCACGAACGGGATGGTGAAGGCAAACACGATTGCCACCACAGCCACGGAAAAATACGCGAGGCTGACGGCGCTCTTTTACTTGAACAAGGCACAGGCTTCGAGCGGCAGAACTGTTGAAAGGCTGCCGCGCGCCAGCGACTCAAGGAAAAACAACGTCGCAAACGCCCATGCGCCGCGTTTGGGCGCAGCGCCGATAAGTACCGGGTGGCGAACGTGAAAAGCCAAGGAAACGCCCGTATCGCGATTTCCCGATCGGTACGACCGATGTGGATGGCGCGACAACAGGCAAGCGTCACGTCACGTTCGCATTTTCGACAACCGCGGGGTTTCCGGCGTCCCGCTTTTGCCAGTGTTGCATGCGTGTCCTTGCGCGGCGTTGCCACGATGACTATCCAGAGGCGAATCGAACCGGGGGTATCCGCGTGATCCACTTTGCGCATGCAGGTCGCTCGATTGCAGCACGATGGCTTGCTTTGTTCCTCGCCGCCTTTCTTGCCGCCTGCTCCACGTCCGAAACGCTCGAAATCGCGCCGCCACAGGCTGCGCCGACGAAGTATGCCGCGCTCGTCGTCGACACCCGCACCGGCAAGGCGCTATACTCGGTTGCCGCCAGCGAACCGCGCATCCCGGCTTCGCTGACCAAGATGATGACGCTCTACATGCTGTTCGAGGCGATCGAATCCGGGCGGCTTACCGTCGATTCCTCGATACCGGTTTCCGCTTACGCAGCGCGGCGTCCGCCGACGAAACTGTATTTCAAGGCCGGCGAGTCGGTCGATGTCGACACCGCGATCCGCGCGCTGGTGGTCAAATCGGCCAACGACGTGGCTTCGGCGGTGGCGGAGTATATCGGCGGCACGGAAGACAATTTCGCGACGATGATGACCGCCAAGGCGCGCTCGCTTGGCATGACCGCAACCGTGTTCCGCAATGCGTCCGGCCTGCCGGCCAATGGCCAGATCACCACGGCGCGCGACATGGCAGTGCTCGGCATGGCGTTGAAGCGCCGGTTTCCGCAGCACTACCACTATTTTTCGGATCGCGATTTCACCTTTCGTGGTCGCGTCATCCGCGGCCATAACCGTGCGCTCGACATGATCCCCGGCGCCGACGGCATCAAGACCGGCTATGTGCGCGCTTCGGGCTTCAATCTCGTCACCTCGGTCAATCGCGACGGGCGTTCGGTGGTCGCTGTCGTGATGGGAGGAGATAGCGGCCGCGCGCGGGACGAGCACATGCGCCAGCTTGTGGCGGCCAGTTTTTCGAGGGCGTCTCGGCGTTAGGTATTCGCCGCCAGGCATGCGCGCGAACTGGTGAATCGTTTTCGCCTAGGCCCCGCCACCCCAAGGGCCGTGCAGCCCGTCGCCCGGCCGGTCGATGCGCCGGAAGCCGTGCGCGCCGAAGAAATCCCGCTGCGCCTGGATAAGGTTCGCCGAACCGCGCGCCTTGCGATAGCTCTCGAAGTAGGACAGCGCCGCCGAGAGCGCCGGCGTGGCGATGCCGGCATGGGCGGCCGCAGCCACGACCGAACGCAGCGACGGCGCCGACAGCTTCATCCACTCCACGAAGGCAGGCTCCAGCAGCAGGTTCGCCAGCATCTCGCCCTCGCCGAAGGCGCGCGCGATATCGTCAAGGAACCGCGAACGGATGATGCAGCCGGCGCGCCAGATGCGGGCGATCTGCGCCAGGTCGAGGTTCCAGCCATGCTCCTGCGACGCGGCCTGCATCACCGCAAACCCTTGCGCGTATGCCGCGATCTTGCCGGCATACAGGGCGCTCTCGAAGGTCGCGCCGCGATCGGGAATGTCGAGGAAGGGCGACGCGTCGACATTGCCGCCATAGGCCGCCTCCGCCGCTGCACGTTCTTCAACAAGGCTGGACAGCGACCGCGCCGCGACCGCCGCCTCGATGGTAGTCGCCGCCACGCCGAGATGCTGCGCCTCGATTGCGGCCCAGCGGCCGGTGCCCTTCTGGCCGGCGCTGTCGAGGATGACATCGACCATCGCCTGCCCGGTCGCGGGATCGGCGGCCGCCAGCACCTTTGCCGTGATCTCGATGAGGTAGGAATTGAGACGCCCCTCGTTCCAGCGCGCAAACACTTCCGCCATCTCCGAGGGGACATAGCCGCAGCCATCGCGCAGCAGCGCGTAGATCTCGGCGATCATCTGCATGTCGCCGTATTCGATGCCGTTGTGGATCGTCTTGACGAAATGCCCTG
>CALMYO010000236.1 GCA_937873685.1 uncultured Paracoccaceae bacterium | reverse complement strand
GATATCTACCCTCTCCCCCTACCCGACGCTCTCCCGATCGCCCTCGCCCTCCCCCCGGGGGCGGCCCGGCGGCGGCGCGCCGATGGCCCGCCGCGTCTTCCCTGTCCCGGATTGCTTCAAGTCACCGCCAAATCGAACAGCGACTTGCCGTACACCATCATGTCCTGGCGCCGACGCAGTTCGGTGATGCGGGCGCCTGCCGGAAGGACGGTGTTGTCGAGCGTGATCAGTTCGCCTTTCCGGATCGCCCTTGTAACCTTTGCCCCGGTCAGAAGGCCGGCGGGAATGGCCCGGCTTGCCAGCGCGCGAGACGCCTCCATCGCCCAGGCGCGGTAGGTGTATTCGCCGATCTGGTCGAGGATTTCGCCCGGCTGCAGATCCTTTTTCGCCACGGCGCAGACATCGGCGACCGGCTTGTCGAGCGGGATCATGTCCGCCTTGCCGTACAGGACCGCCCGCGCGCAGGTCAGCGGCACCTCCAACGAGGTCAGGTGATAGGGGCGGATGAAGGCGTAATACGGCCCCTCGCCCATCTTCAGATCCTTCAGGCGTTCCTGCACGCGCGGATGCTCGGCTTCGGCGATGACGAAGACGCCGGGCGACACGCCCTTGCCGATCGAATAGTCGACGCGTCCGATATCCGACAACAGCCCGCCATCCTTCTTCGGGACCAGCATGGTCGCCAATTCCTTTGGTCCGGCGGCAGGTCCGTGCATGCCGTCGCAATCGGGGATCAGGCCGGTTGCATTGGCGATCGCCGACATTTCCACCATCGTCTTCGAGCCATCGACGAACTCGACCAGCAAACGCGGGTTCATGTTGCGCTGTTTCGCCTCGGCGGCGTACTCGTCCGGCGTGGCGTCGATATTGAGCGGATTGTTCTTGCCCTTGCCGGCGCAGACGATCCTGTGACCCATTGCCGAAACGAACTCGATCAGCTCCATCGTTGAGGACGGCTCGTCGCCAGCGCCGAGGCTGTAGACGACGCCGAGCCGATCGGCCTCGCGTCGCAGATAGGCGCCGATGGTCACATCTGCCTCGACATTCATCATGACGAGGTGCTTGCCTTGTTCCATCGCGCTGAGGCCGATTTCCGCGCCGACCGCCGGCACGCCGGTCGCGTCGATCACCACGTCGATCATGCCGGAATTCAGGATCACGCCCGCATCGCCAGCAATCGCGGTTCGGCCGCTCTCGATGACGGCGTTCAGCGCATCGGTCGTTGCCGCATCCTTGCTGTGGCCGGCCTCGCGCCGCGCGATCTCGACCGCCCTTTGCGCCGCCTGCGGCCGGATATCGGCGATTGCAGCGACCTCGATGCCGTCCATCATCGCGGCGCGCGTGACGATGTCGGTGCCCATTTCGCCGCAGCCGATCAAGCCGATGCGAATAGGCGAACCGGTCTCGGCCCGGCGCCTCAGATCCCGGGCCAGCCCGGTCAGCGCAATGTTGGATGTCATCGCAGTTTCTCCGCATTCGTTTACGCGCGACGTTATGAACTTTTGTTATTTCGTCAACCGGATTGTTCAACGCGCTCCCGAAACGCTCGACCGGCCACGGCAAGTGCTCTATCAATCCGGTGCCTGAAAGAGCAAAGCGTTGGGGGGAACAGCGTGCGTTTCGACTACACATCGATGGGTTTTCACACATTCGACGCGCTGTGCCGGCCGGTCACCGACCTGCCGCCTGGCGGCAACACGTTTTTCGTCGAGGATTTCACGCTGGCGGTTTCGGGCGCGGCCGGATCGGCGGCGATCGCAGCGGCCAAGCACGGGTTGAAGGTGCAGGCGGTCGGCGGCGTCGGTCATGACCTGATGGGCGACTGGGTGCTGCGGCGGATGGCCGATTTTCACGTCGACACCGAACTGATGCAGCGCTGCCAAGGCTACTACACCTCGTCCAGCATCGTCACCACCCGCCCTGACGGGGCGCGGCCGGCGTTCCACCGGCTAGGCGCGACGGGTGGGTTCTATATCGACGACGACCAGATCGACCGGTTGCTCGACACGAAGATCTTGCATCTCGGTGGCGTAGGCCTGATGGACCGCATGGACAAGGGACGCAATGCGGAGGTGATGGCGGAAGCGAAAAGGCGCGGCTGCATCACCACGCTCGATGTCTTCGCCTCCACGCCGGACGACCTGCCGTTGATCGAACCGCTTCTGGCCAATACCGACTACTTCATGCCTTCGGAGGAAGAGGCATCGGCGCTGTCCGGCCTCAGCGACTTCGAAGAGATCTGCGATTTCCTGCTGTCGAAGGGCGCCGGCGCGGTGGTGCTGACCCTTGGCGCACAGGGGGCAATGTATCGCGACAGCACCGGCAAGAAATTCGATATTCCCGCCTACGCCATCGACGTGGTTTGCACCTGCGGCTGTGGCGATTGCTTCAACGCCGGCTTTGCCACCGGCCTGCATCTTGGCCGCAGTGTCGAGGACTGCGTGCGTCTCGGCCAGGCGACCTCGGCGCAGAATGCGATGGGGCTCGGCTCGCAGGCGGTGGTGTCTTCGCTTGCCGAAACGCTGCGGTTCATGGAGGAAACCCCGTTACGGCAATAGATGATTGCGCCGGACCGCTAGATTACCCGGTTCCGAACCGGTCAGCTTGACGCTGCGGCGATATCGGCCAGAGCCCGCTCCAGATCGGCCGGTGTGGTGATCTTGTAATTGCGTTCCGATCCCGGCACCATCCGAACGGAAAGCCCGTGCTGACGGGCAACTTCCACGTCGTCCGCCGCACTGCCGTCGCTGGTGCGATGCGCCTCCAAAATGCGGGCGAAGCGGAACCCTTGCGGCGTCTGCGCGCGCCAAAGCCCGTCTCGTGCAACCGGAGTCGCAGCAAGACCCTCCACCGTTTTCCACAGCGCGTCCACCACCGGCAGGGCGGCGCACGCGCCGTCGCAGTCGTCGAGCGCCGCGATAACGTTGCAGATCACGCGTTGCGAGACGAACGGGCGCGCAGCATCGTGAATCAACACCAGGTCGGGGCGCGTGTCGCACATCGATTCCAGCCCGAGCCGCACCGAATGGGCCCTTGTCGATCCTCCCTGCGTTGGCGGCAGAAGGCGCGGCTCGTCCAGCCCCGCTACCGCCTCACGATAGAGCGCCATGTCATCGGGATTGATGACCGCGCAAACCATGGCAATTTCAGGCACAGCAAGAAAAGCCATGATCGAGCGGCGTAGCGCGCATTGCCCATGCAACGGCAGGTACTGCTTGGGCGTTTCGTTGCCAAAACGGCTCCCGCGCCCTGCCGCAACGATCACCGCAGCCACCCGCGCCGACTGCTGCGGCTTTGACGCTGCATCCGCTTCCTCACGATCGTCCGAACCGTCCAACGTCACCGCCATTTTCCCTCGATTGCACAAGCCACCCTGCTCCGGCCGGGGGCGGCTTACCATGCCGGGCAGCCTGTCGAAAACCGGTTCTTCGGTTGCGTTGCACGGGTGTCGAGGCCCATTGCCGCCTGCGCCGGCGCAAGACCACGGGACGGTTGCTTGCCGCAAGCCAATCCACATGCAATGCTTCCCGTGTCCGGTTTCATGGACGACATGAAATTCTGCTTCGCATAGCGACAAACGAGCATTCCGCTCATGTTGCCAAGGCGTGAGGCTTGTTCGACGTTTTCTAAGGCGCACCGGATCAGGGGAACGGACCGACATGGCGACAGGACTGACACCCGAAGACATGATGCTGATCCGGCGCACGGTCATCTTCGGCGGCCTTGCGCCCGATACACTGGATCAACTGCTTTCAGATTCGACCGTGGCGACCTGCGACCGCGGCGAGATGCTGTTCCTGCAGGGCGATCCGGCCGCCGCCTTCTTCGTCGTGCTGGAGGGCTGGGTGAAGGTCTACCGCATGACCTCAGCCGGCGAGGAGGCGGTAGTCGGCATCTTCACGCGCGGGCAGAATTTCGCCGAAGCCGCCGCATTCACGCAGGGAAAGTATCCGGCGTCCGGCGAGGCGGTCCCCGAGGCGCGCCTCCTCAAGGTCTCGGCGCGCCGGCTGTTCCAGCGCATATCGCAGTCGCCCGAAATCGGGCTGTCGATGCTCGCCTCCACATCGCTGCACCTGCAGATGCTGGTGCGCCAGATTGAGCAGTTGAAGGCGCATACCGGCGCGCAGCGCGTGGCGGAGTTCCTGGTCTCGCTCGCGCCGGTGCGTTCCGGCGCCTGCGCAGTGGCCTTGCCATTCGACAAGGCGCTGCTCGCCGGCAAGCTCGGCATCAAGCCGGAAAGCCTGTCGCGCGCCTTCAACCGGCTGAAAAGCTGCGGCGTGCGCATCGAGCGCGACATGGCGGTGATCGCCGATGTCGCCTGCCTCGCCGAATTCATGGAACAGGAACGCGCCGAGGGGATGAAGCCGGTCGCCGGGAAGAGTGGCAATGGATGAGCGCGCCCGGCAGGTGATCGCCATGATCGACGCCGCCAATGCAGCCGATCCGCAGAAGATTATGATTGACGGATCGGCGGTTCCAGCTGCGCTCGCCTACGGCCGGCGCATGAGCGACTGGCTTGCCCGGCTCGATCCGGAGGCGGGCGTTGAACTCGCCATTGCCTGCCGGGCGCAGCATCTGGAGCGCTGGACGCTGCCGCGCAGCGCCTATCCGATGACCAAGCCCGGCTATCACGCATGGCGCAACGAGCAGAAACGCCGCCATGCCGAGCGCGTCGGCGCGATGATGCGCGACGCCGGTTTCGACGATACCGCCATTGCCCGCGTCGGCGCGCTGGTGCGCAAGGAGGGCATCAAGCGCGATGACGAGGCGCAGACGCTGGAAGACGTCGCCTGCCTTGTCTTCCTGCAGCACCACGCGGCGGAGTTTGCAGCCGGCGAAGCGGAAGAAAAGGTCATCGACATCCTGCGCAAGACATGGCGCAAGATGGGCCCGCGCGGGCAGGAGGCGGCGCTGTCGGCGCAACTTCCGCCAGGCGTCACGGCGCTGGTGAAGCGGGCGCTCGGCGAAGCGCCAGCTTGACGATCGTCAAGGTCGATTGCGCTGCTGCCTGCAAGGATTTCTCTGTCAGGTCGCACCTCGCTTCCGGACAAACATCCGCAAAGCTGGATGGGAAAGCCCGCCTCCACCCCGGCGGGCTTTTCTTGTCAGAGATACGGAATCGTCAGCAGTCCGAACACGAGCACCAGCAGCGCCACAAGCAGGCCACCGAAAGCGCCACGCCAGGCCGGGGCCTCACGCAGTCCGAGATAATGCTCAAGCACCAGCCAGGCCTTCAGGGCAGTGACGACGGCAAGGCCGGCGAGCAGCAGGACGGACGGGAGCGAGCCGGCAAGCCCCCGGCCGGCGGACCAGAGAACGGTCAAGGCCATCAGCGCGGCAAAGACGCGCCACAGGCGAACTGCGTCCTGTCTGCTGTCAGGGCGCAAGGTAGAGCACCGGAAAGATCAGCAGCCAGACCAGATCGACCATGTGCCAGTAAGCGACGCATGTCTCCATCGTCTCCACATCGGTCCAGATCGCTGCGATGGCGAGCAGGACAAGTCCGAAGATCACATGCGCGAGGTGAAAGCCGGTCAGCAGGTAGTAGAGGGTGAAGAAATCATTGGTGTCGATGTCGATGCCGGCGGCGGCTTTGGCCGCGTATTCGGCGATCTTGACCGCCATGAAGATCATGCCGAGCGATCCGGCAAGCGCCAGCCAAAGCCGCGCGGAAGTGGTCTGGCCGTGCTTGCGGGCCGTAACCGCCAACGCGGCGGCCAAGCCGCTCGCGACCAGTACCGCGGTGTTGAGCGCGCCGGCGCGCCAGTCGAGCAACGCCTGCGACTGTCGGAACGTCTCGAAATCGAGGATGCGCGCCCCGGCATAGCCGGCCAGCCCAGCGCCGAACACCGCCATTTCGGAGGCAATCAACACCCACATCATCGGGTTGCCGGGCAAGCGCCCGGAGCTTGCCGCGCCGTTCACGGCAAGCTCCTTTCGCGGTCAATCGCAGAGGCGAAGCCGGCGCCCCCGTGCTTGACGGCTGCCCGTCGACAAGCCGGCTTCCGGACGTTCAGCCGTTCCCGCCCGCGAGCGACAGCGCACCCGGACCGGAGGCGGCGAGCGCAAGGAAGCCACCGGCGATGGCGAAATCCTTCAACAGCTGGGTGCGCTCGTTCCAGTCGGCTAGATCGTTGTGGCCGACCACCGCGGCGCCAATGCAGAATGCCGCAAGCGCCAGCGCCCCGTAACGCATGTGCAGTCCTGTCAGAACAGCAAGCCCGGCCAGAAACTTCAGCGCGATAACGCCCCACACGACAATCCCGGCGGCCGGCATGCCGAGGCCCGTGAAATAACCGGCCGCGGCTTGCGGCGCCATCAGCATGCCGAAGCCCGATGCGAAGAACAACGCCACCAACAGGATTCGCGCAACAAGCAGTTGAAGATCGCGCATGAACTGGTTCTCCGGAAGCACGGCAGAACCCTACTGCGGCCCGCTTGCGCGGTAAAGCGCCGCTACGCCCGGCCCGTATCGGAACGCTGGCACAAAACAGCTGAATGCCATGTCGATTCGCCGGCGATCTCATGTCGCGATGTGGCGCCAGATCTGCGGCAGCGCCTCCACCAGCCGGGCCGGTCGCGGCACGATGGCAAAGCCGCCGGTTCCGAAGATGTGCGGGATCCAGGCCTGCGCCTTGCGGTCGATGGTGATGGCGAAGACGGATTGCCCGAGCCGTCGCGATTCCATCACCGCGCGCCGGCTGTCCTCGACGCCGTGACGGCCCTCGTAGTGGTCGAGATCGTTGGGCTTGCCGTCGGTCAGCACCAGCAGCAGGCGGCGTGTCGCCGGACGCGCGGCGAGTTCGGTCGAGACATGGCGGATCGCCGCGCCGAGGCGGGTGTAGAAGCCAGGTTTCAGGGCGGCGATGCGCGCATCGACCGCATCGCTCATCGCCTCATCGAAGCCTTTCAGCCGCGTGACGAAGACCCGGTCGCGGCGCAACGACGAGAACGCGTGGATGGCATGTGCGTCGCCAGTCGCGGCAATGCCGTGGCCGAGCGCGAGAAGCGATTCGCGCGCGATGTCGATCACCGGGCGTTCGTCGACCATGCTTTCGGTGGAGCGCGAAACGTCGATCAGCGTGGCGACGGCGAGGTCGCGTTCCTGGTTGGCGATGCGCCGGTAAAGGCGCTCCGAACCGCGACCCGAGGCGCGCCATTCCACAAGCGATTCCACCACGGCGTCGATGTCGATGTCATCGCCATCCGCCTGCCGGGTCAGCAGCCGGCGGCGTGGTCGAAGCGCCTCGAACTGCCGACGCACGGCGCGCAGTCGCCGCGCGGTCTGCGGCGAAAGCGGCGGCGCGGGATGCTCGGGCGCGGGCGCGTCGGCGGCAAGCACGCGCACATGGTCAGCAAGATAAGTCGAGCGCTTCCAGTCCCATTCCGGATAGGTGCGCTCACCGGAAAGCCGTTCGCGATCAATGTCCGACGGCGCGAGATCGAGATCGAAGGCGAGTTTAGTCGCCGGGCTCCGGTCAATCTGCGTCAGCCCCATCTCGCCGGCATCGTCGGCGGCCTTGCGCGCCGACGCCTCGTCATCGTCCTCGACACGGCGGTTGAGGTTGAGGAAGTCGGCCCATGAGGGGAAGGGCTCGAAACGGTGCAGGATCAGGCTGTCGCGGCGCTCGGCCTGGTCGCTCTTGCGGCGCTTCGCCGCCTTGCGCCGCCCGCCTTCTGCTGCGCGCCCGCCTTGCGCGCCGCTGTCTTCCCGGCGGCCGGTCGCTTCGCGCTGCGGTGCGGGCCGGCGGTCCAGCCACAGCGGTACAGGCGCGAAGGGAAGTTGATCCCTCGATGCCTCCGGCAGGAGGCTTCGCCCGCAGCGGCCTTCGACAAAGGCGGCGAGGGAGTCGTCCGCAGAATCGACCGCTGCGCCCTCGCCGAGCAGGCGTCGTACGGTCGCTTCGACACGCGCTTCAAGCCCCGAAAGCGCCGGCGTCCTGCGACCCGCAAGAACGGCCGTGCGGAGCCGCTCATGGATGCCCTGCAAGCCGGGGCAGGCTTCAAGAACACGCGCGGTCATCCGCACCGAATGGCGCAGGCGCAGCATGTCATCGACGAAGGCGTCTTCAGCACGCTGCGGCTCTTCCCCGTCGAGCGCCGCCCATGCGGCAAGCCAAAGGAAGAGCGCATCGTTAAGTTCACCAAGAGGAAAATGATCGATCGCCGGCGGCAAGCGCAACGTCTCGCCGTCGAAGGACGCGACGCTCGCAACTTCCTGCGCATGGGCGAGGCGCCGCGCCAGCCCGCGACGGCGGTCCACCGGTTCCGGCGCCGCCTCCACGATCTCGACGCCGGGTGGGCCGCCAAGCGCGCGAAACATCAACCCGATGCGCGGCGCCATCGAAGCGAGCGTCGCCGCTGCTTGCGGGTAGTGCGGCTCTGTCGCGAGGCCGGTGACGAAACGGTGCCACAGCGCGCCGACGGTCTCTTCCGGCTCCCACGGGTGCGGGCTCGGGCCATCGGCTAGCGAAGCGGACATGGCGGCGGCGGTAATGCGATCAGCCGATCACCGCGACAACGACATCGCGCAAGCCGCGCTTGATGTCGGCGTCGTCGGCGAGCGGTTCGATCATCGCGATATCGATCGCCCGCGCCATCGCCATGCCGTCGCGGATCAGCGTCGCGCAATAGACCAGCAGGCGGGTCGACACGTCCTCCTCGACGTCCCTGCCCTTGAGGCCGCGCAGCTTGCGCGCCAGCATCACCAACGGCTTGATGCGGGCCTCGTCCAGCCCGGATTCCAGCGCGACAATGGCGATCTCGCGATCCTGTGGCGGAAAGTCGAACTCGACCGCGAGGAACCGCTGGCGCGTCGACGGCTTCAGCGATTTCAGGATGTTCTGGTATCCCGGATTGTAGGAGACCACGAGCATGAAGTCGTCCGGCGCGACAAGGGTCTCGCCGGTGCGCTCCAGCGGCAGGATCCGGCGGTCGTCGGTGAGCGGATGCAGCACCACCGTCACGTCCTTGCGCGCCTCCACCACCTCGTCGAGATAGCAGATGCCGCCGCTTCGAACTGCCTGCGTTAGCGGCCCGTCGCGCCAGACCGTTTCGCCGCCGACGATCAAGTGCCGGCCGGTCAGGTCGGCGGCGGACAAGTCGTCGTGGCAGGCGACGGTGTGCAGGGGCAGGCCGAGCCGAGCCGCCATGTGGGCGACGAAGCGGGTCTTGCCGCAGCCGGTCGGGCCCTTCAGCAGCAGCGGCAGGCGGTTGCGATAGGCGGCCTCGAAGACGGCGCATTCATCGCCGACCGGTAGGTACGCGGGAAGCGGCCGCGCGGCCGACTCCCCTTTCGCTTGCGTCATGGCGTTCATCGCTGTCACTCCGCCGGGGCCGGCTCGGCGCGGCCGGTGCTGACGATCTCAGCGCGCGGGAAAGCGAGCGCATAGATGAACAGTACCGCGCCCAGCACCACGACGACGCCCGAGCCGAAGCGCATCCAGTAGAACAGCGCCAGCTGGTCCTGCACGTCCATGAAAGCCTCGCCGTTGACGCGCTGCAGGTGGGTTTGAACCGTGCCGGCCGCGGTCAGCGTGAAGGTCATGAACGACATGCCTCCCGCCATCAGCCAGAACGACACCATGTTGAGCACCTGGTTGTAGGGCTCGCGTCCGCGCAGATACGGGATGGCATAGGTCATGATCGCCAGATTGAGGCAAACATAGGCGCCGAAGAAGGCGAGATGGCCGTGCGCCGCCGTGATCTGCGTGCCGTGGCTGTAGTAATTGATCGGGGCGAGCGTGTGCAGGAAGCCCCAGACGCCAGCGCCGAAGAAGGCAAGCGTCGAGCAGCCGAGCGCCCACAGCAGCGCCGCCTTGTTGGGATGCTCGCGGCGACCCTTCCACACCATGACGAAGGTGAAGACCACCATCGCGAAGAACGGCGCGACCTCAAGCGAGGAGAAAACCGAGCCGATCCACTGCCAGTAACCGGGCGTGCCGATCCAGTAGTAGTGGTGGCCGGTGCCGAGCAGGCCGGTGAACAGCGCCAGCGCGACGATAACGTAGAGCCATTTCTCGATCACCTCGCGATCGACGCCGGTGAGCTTCAGCATCATGAAGGCGAGGATCGAAGCCATCACCAGTTCCCACACGCCTTCCACCCAGATGTGGACGACGTACCACCAGTACATCTTGTCGATGGTCAGGTTGGCGGGATTGTAGAGCGCAAACAGGAAGAACAGCGCGATGCCCCACAGGCCGATCAGCAATACGTTGCTGATTGCCGTCTTGCGCCCTTTCAACACCGTCATCGAGATATTGTAGAGAAAGATCAGTGCGGCGACGACGATGCCGAGCTTGACCCACAGCGGCTGCTCCAGGAATTCGCGCCCTTCATGGACTCGGAACAGGTAGCCGACCACCGCCGCCGAGGCGCCAACCATCAGGATGGCCAGTTGCACATAGGCGAGCGTCGGCGATTCCAGTTCGCGCTCCGCCTCTTCCGGGATGAGATAGTAGGCCGCGCCAAAGAAGCCGAGCAGCAGCCACACAACAAGCGCGTTGGTGTGGATCATCCGCGCGATGTTGAACGGCAGCAGCTCCGACAGGAAATTCGGCGCGACATAGATATAGCCGACCACGAGGCCGAAGGTGACCTGGGCCGCGAACAGGGCGAGCGCGCAGGCGAAATAGGCGAGCGCGACTTTCTGGGTCTGGTATTTCATGGGATTTGCCTCCGGTCAGCCGGCATCGTTGGGTGGCCAGTTCTGCGTGTTGATGTGCGCCACCCACTCGAAGAAATCGGCCAGATCGTTGAGTTCCTGTTCGGAAAGGTGGAACTGCGGCATCTGCCGCCGTCCCTCGATTCCGCTTGGTTGCGATTGCATCCAGGTCTTGATTGCTTCCTTGGCGCCGGCCGGATCCTCGCGGCCGCCGTAGCGGAAGAAGACATTGCCAACCTCGGGGGCGAAGTATGCGCCTTCGCCGAGGATGGTGTGGCAGTTCACGCAGGCGTGCTTTTCCCACACCCGCTTGCCGCGCTCCACGCTTTCGGTGAGCTTGTCGTTGTTGGTGGACGTGCCGAGCGCGTAGATGTGGCTGTGCGCCGTCAGACCCGCGAACACGACAAAGAAGAAGATTGACCCGCCGTAGAATATGTTGCGGGCCTGCGATTTGGTCAGGCCGTCGCTCATCGGCATTCCCCCGTTTGAACGGTTTCGTTTGCAGGATCGACCCTAGCCAAGGCTGCAAAGCGCCCCTTGACGATCGTCAAGCGGCTGGGCGTTCGGCGTCCGGCCCGGCAAGAACGGGGAAATAGAAAACAAGAAAGATCGAGAAGGCGGCGATCCACAGCGCGCCCGAAAGCCCCATCGCCAGCCAGTATTGCGACGGCGCGACCTCGGGCAGGCAAACGCGCACCAGCGCGGCCAGCGCCACCAGGGCGTAGCTTGTGGCAACGATGCGCCCGACCCGCAACGGGCGGCCGGTATGGCCGAGCGGCGCCCGTGTCATCATCGCCAGCGTCATGCAGCCGACCGCGCCGATGGCAAGGCCATGCATTGCGGCGACAGGATGTAGTACATTGAAGAGCCATGACAGCGCCAACAGCGCGTAACCGAGGACCAGCATGGCAAAGCCGAGATGCAACGCAAGCAGCAGCGCGTCGCCCCGCGCCGCACCGCTGCGCCAGCCAATCAGCCGCGCACCATTGGCGATTGCGGCGATGGCGGCGACCGCGCCGAGGGCGGGTTCGGACAGATCAAGCGCGACAAGCGGCCCGAGCAGCACGGCAGCAAGGATGCCCGCCTTGTCCGCAAGCGGGCGTTGGACCGGAACCGGTGCGGCCGGATTGCGCCGCGCGATGACGTTTCGGGTAAAGGCCGGCGTCACCCGCCCACCGATCACCGCGATCAGCGCCGAGATCGCCAGCAGCCCGAGCCAAAGGCCGCGTTCGGCCGTGTCGTCGGTCGCGCCGGTCCATTCCAGATGCACAAGAACGTTGCCACTGACAATCAAGGCGAGAAGGCCGAGCAGTGCGACGTTCTGCTGTTTCGGCCGTCGCCAGAGATTGAGCGCGATGCGCCAGGACAGCGCCGGCAGCAATGCGAGATCGATCGCCGCGACGAGAAACGGCGGCAGGTCTGCGGAGAACCACACGGCGAAGCGTCCGGCGAGCCACAAGGCCCCGGCGGCGGTGACGAACAGCGCGCGCGCCGCGGGCTCTCCGGTCCAGCTCGGTACGGCTGTGAGGAAAAATCCGGCGATCACCGCCGTCCCATAGCCGTAAATCATCTCATGGCCGTGCCACAGATGCGGCGCCATCGCGATGGTCGGGCGGGAAATCGCCGCGCCGGCGGCATGCAGGACCAGCCAGGTTTCCCATGCTGCAACGGAGACGACAGCAAAAAGGCCGGCGGCAAGAAAGAAAAAGCGAAAGCCGGCGGTCAGAAACAGTGGCGCTTTCACAGCGCGTCTCCTTTCGGTTCGCCGCCCGCTTCAGCCCTGCGGACCAGTTGCGGCCGCGGCTGGCCGGCGCCGGGGGCAGGCGACGCGCCCTCGCGGCGTTTCGCGCGCATCTTCAGCGGCACGCAGGTCTGCGGATCGTGGTAGTTCACCTGGCATTTCAGGCAGTAGATGCATTCATTGGCGTTGATGCGGCCGATCGGATCGATCGCCTGAACGGTGCAGGTTGTGGCGCACAGGCGGCATTCGCGGCCGCACTGGGGTCGACGGATCAACCAGTCGAAAATCTTGAACTTCGATGGTAGCGCCAGCGCCGCCCCGAGCGGACACAGGTAACGGCAATAGGCGCGCTCGACGAACAGCCCGGCGGCAAGCAGCGCCACGGCATAGACGACATAGGGCCAGTCGCGCGCGAAATGCAGGATGACGGCGGTCTTGAACGGCTCGATCTCGGCTGCGGCGAAGCCGGACGCCGTGTCGTTCAACGACAGGCCGACAATTGCGAGCAGGGCGATGTATTTCAGCGGCCACAGCCGCTCGTGCACCTCCCACGGGATTTCGATGCGGCGCACGCCGAAGCGCTGGCCGGCCTTGTGCAGAAGTTCCTGCAGCGCGCCGAACGGGCAGAGCCAGCCGCAATAGACCCCCCTGCCCCAGAACAGCACGCCGAGCGCCAAGAAGGCCCAGAGCACGAAGATCAGCGGCGCGAGCAGGAACACATCCCAGCGAAAACCGGTGAGCAGCGACTGGACGAAGGCAATGGCCTGGACGATTGACAGTTGCGCACCCGCGATCCAGCCGAGCCATACCAGCGTGACGGACAGGAAACCGATGCGAAACCAGGCATAGAGTTGCGGCCGGCGCACGATCGGACCCGAAATGTAAAGCGCCACAAACAGCACGCCCAGCATGACGGTCAGGATCGAAAGCTGCGGCGTGGCGGCGCGCCAGTTCTCCAGCCACAGCAGTTCATCGGCGATGACGACTTGCGGGTCGGCTTGCGACGGCGGTGCAGCCGCAAGATCGAGGCGAAAGCGGGCTGGCTTCGCCGCGCCTTCCGCCGTCTTGTCGACGACGAGATCAACCGCCGTGACATCCCCCGCACTAGCCGGAATGGCGACCAGCATCGCCTCGCGAAACTGCGGCGCGCCGTCGGCGACAATCCCGTCCAGTCGCACATGGGAGGCCGAGGGTGGATTGACCACGCCCGAGGCGGTGACAAACTCCAGCCGCTCGAACGTGCCGCTGCGCCGCCAGGCTGTCCCCTTGACCGAATAGACGCCCTGCGAAGCGATGAGGAAAACCACATCGTCTGCGGCAAAGCCCGTCGACAGGCGACCGTAGCGGCTGGCGCCGACAAGTGCTGTGGCCAGTTCTTTGTCCAGCCGGGCGACCGCCATCCGTACAAAAAGCCCGTCGCCTTCCGGCAGCGTGCCAACTTCCGGCATGGCCGCCCTTGCCCGGGCGAAGGTGACATCCAGCAGCCTGACCGCACCGGAAGCGACGAGCGCGCCCCAATCCGGCGCCGCATCGGTTTTCGACGCGACCGGGGCGTTGGCTGCGCCCTCGCCGAGCAGCATGCGGCCGGTGCGCAGGATCGCATCACGGATGACGCCGGACGAGATGGTTGCGCCGGACACGCCGTCCGGCATCGTGCCGTCGCGCTGCAATTCGCGCACCGGCTGGCGCACATCGAGACCGACGAAGCCCGCGACATAGGAATCGAGCGCATCGGGGCCGACGCCGATGGTGAGGATCGGCTCCTCCTGGCCGAGCAGTCTTGCAAGGCGGACGATCCCGTCATTGTCGACCGCCACCAGCACGTCGACCGGGTGGCCGGAATAGCCGACCGAGCCGGCAATGCGGAACGACGAGCCGAACCGCGCCTCCGGCCGGCCGTCACGCATCACGGTCCCGACGGCTGACTCCGGCGTCGGCATCACGATCTGCGCTCCGGGAAAGGCGTTTGCGAGCACCGCTTCGACATCGCCGGCAGGCGATTGCGCCAGGGCGAGCGGCAAAGCGCCCGCAAGCAATCCCGCCAGCAAGGCCAAGGCGGCGATCAGGCGAAGTATGTTGCGGATTTTGGGCGAAACGGTCGACATCGGTTCTGTTTCAGGAGCCTTTGCGACATTTCACCAATGCATCCGGCGAGGTCTTGACGATCGTCAAGTAACACCGGCGCGCCACGCGCGATGTTTGCTTCCGCACGCAAAACCGTTCCAAGGAGACATCCCATGCGCTTGCAAGCCATGTTGCGGACGACGACGATACTCGCCGCGCTCGCCCTGCCGCTGGCGCTTGCCGCACACCCGGCAAACGCGCAGGAAAAACCCGCCCCTTCCGACCTGCAGAAGCACGATACGTCGCCCGGCGCGACCTATGTTCCGCAGCAGGACGTTCTGGGAGAAGAAAAACTCGAAATGCCCGGCCAGAAGCCCGGCGACCCGACGCTGACCCAGGCCGAGTTCGACCGCGCCAACCAGATCTACTTCCAGCGCTGCGCCGGCTGCCACGGCGTGCTGCGCAAGGGGGCGACCGGCAAGCCGCTGACGCCCGACCTGACCAAGGAACTCGGCTACGACTACCTGAAGGCCTTCATCACCTACGGATCGCCGGCCGGCATGCCGAACTGGGGCACATCGGGCGAATTGTCCGAAGCCGATATCGACCTGATGGCGCGTTACATCCTCAACGAGCCGGCCACCCCGCCGGAATTCGGCATGGCGCAGATGCGCGACAGCTGGAAGGTGATCGTGCCGGTTGACCAGCGGCCGACCAAGCCGATGAACAGCCTGAACCTCGACAACCTGTTCTCGGTGACGCTGCGCGATTCCGGCGAGGTCGCCCTCATCGACGGCGACACGAAGCAGATCGTCACGCGCATCAAGACCGGCTATGCGGTCCATATAAGCCGCATTTCCGCTTCCGGCCGTTATCTGTTCGTCATCGGCCGCGACGCCAAGGTCAACATGATCGATCTTTGGATGGAAACGCCTTCGACCGTGGCCGAGATCAAGGTCGGATCGGAAGCCCGCTCTGTCGAGACTTCCAAGTTCAAGGGCTGGGAAGACAAATACGCGATCGCCGGCTCCTACTGGCCGCCGCAATACGTCATCATGGACGGCGCGACGCTTGAGCCTCTGAAGATCGTTTCGACCCGCGGCATGATCTACGACGAGCAGACCTTCCATCCCGAGCCGCGCGTGGCGTCTATCGTCGCCTCGCACTTCAAGCCGGAATTCGTCGTCAACATCAAAGAAACCGGCAAGATCCAGCTTGTCGACTACTCCGACATCAAGAACCTCAAGGTCACCGAAATCGAGGCCGAGCGGTTCCTGCATGACGGCGGCTTCGATTCCACCAAGCGCTACTTCCTCGTCGCGGCCAATGCCCGCCACAAGGTCGCCGTCGTCGACATGAAGGAAGGCAAGCTCGCGGCGCTGATCGAGACCGGCGGCCAGACGCCGCATCCGGGCCGCGGCGCGAACTTCGTCCATCCGGTCTTTGGCCCGGTATGGGCAACCTCGCATCTCGGCGACGAGAGCGTGGCCCTGATTGGCACCGATCCGGAAGGTCACGCCGAACAGGCTTGGAAGATTGTCGACAGCTTCTATGCGCTTGGCGGCGGTTCGCTGTTCATCAAGACGCATCCGAACTCGACGCATCTCTATGTCGATGCCCCACTCAACCCGGAGGCGGAGATCTCCGCCTCAGTTGCGGTGTTCGATATCGCGAAGATGAACGGCGATACCGAAACCGACCCGGAATACACCACCCTGCCGATCGGCGAATGGGCCGGCATCCCGGAAGGCCAGCCGCGCGTCGTGCAGCCGGAATTCAACAAGGCCGGCGACGAGGTGTGGTTCTCGGTGTGGAACGCCAAGGACAAGGTCTCCGCGCTCGTGGTCGTGGACGACAAGACGCTGCAATTGAAGACGGTGATCAAGGATGCCGGGCTGATCACCCCGACCGGCAAGTTCAACGTCTTCAACACCCAGAACGACATCTACTGACATTCGCTGGCGGCGGGAGGACGCCATCCGCCCGCCGCCATTTCCCGCAATCGCACATTCGTGGAGCGCGCCATGCCAGCCATGGGCAAGGTCTATCTCATCGGCGCCGGTCCGGGCGATCCGGACCTGATGACGGTCAAGGCCCTCAAGGCGCTCGGCCGGGCCGATGTCGTGGTGCACGACCGGCTGGTTTCCGACGAGGTTCTGGCGCTTGCGCCACGCAAGGCGGCGCTGCTGTCAGTCGGCAAGGCGCCGAAACAACACCCGGTGCCCCAACACGAGATCAACGCGCTGCTGGTGCGCCTGGCGCAGGGCGGCCTCACCGTTGCACGCCTGAAGGGCGGCGATCCGCTGATCTTCGGGCGCGGGGGAGAAGAGGCGCTGGAACTGATCGAAGCCGGCATCCCGTTCGAGATCATTCCCGGCATCACTTCCGCCCAGGCCTGCGCCGCCCAGTTCGGCATTCCGCTCACCCATCGCGGCCTTGCCACCAGCGTGCGTTACCTGACCGGCCACTGCAAGGAGGACGAGCCGCTTGCGCTCGACTGGAAGGGTCTCGCCGACGGACAGACGACGCTGGTCATCTACATGGGTTTTGCCCAGATCCGCCAGGTCGCGGTCGCCCTGATGCGCCATGGCATGGACCCGTCGACGCCGGCAGCGGCCGTGGCCAACGGCGCGCGCGCCGATGCGCGCAGCCTTCGCTCGACCATCGGCGAAATCGCTGCCGATCTCGAGCGATCCGAGCTCAGCAATCCCGTG
>CALMYO010000235.1 GCA_937873685.1 uncultured Paracoccaceae bacterium | reverse complement strand
CAGGCGGCCGCGCGGCGCTGACCTGCCCACTTGGCGCCGGCGGCGCGGCAATGCCCGCGTTCCCACTGCCGTCAAAATCGGGAAGCAAGCGTTGGAGTTGGACCGCCAGTGGAGCGACTTCGACTATTTGATCGAACGACGCTCCAGTACCCGCCTGCCGCAAGCGTCAAACCAACTGTCGAATTCAGAAGATCTATTAAAATCAAATAGTTGCTAGAATTACCCTGGTCCCGGCATTGCTCACAGAACCGTGAAAACGGGAGGCAAATGTCGCAACCGGACCGCCAGCGGCCTTGGCCAGGACGTGCGAAGGCGACTCGCGCGGCAATGCAGCGGGAATTGGCGGTGCAATGCCTTTCCCGCATTTCGATAGCCGCCGTCTTCGCCGCGAGATCCGCACCGCATTTCGTGTAACGTGATCGGCGGACCGGGACCCTGCATGGCGTTCTCTTGCATGTTTCAGCCCGGCCCTGAAGCGGACATGGGTTGGCCGTGCACTCAAACCGCCCTTGCGGCGCGCGCCCGAACCGCTAAAACGGGCGTCATGTTCCCGGCCGCCGGCCAGTTATGAACCGGAGTTATTCCATGTCCGACAGCCCATTCGACCAACCCCGAGAGGCGATGGAGTTCGACTGCGTGATCGTCGGCGCCGGGCCGGCCGGCCTTGCCGCGGCGATCCGTCTGAAGCAGCTCAACCCGGACGCTTCGGTCGTCGTGCTGGAGAAGGGCGGCGAGGTTGGCGCGCACATTCTCTCCGGCGCGGTGGTCGATCCGGTCGGCATCGACAAGCTGCTGCCCGGCTGGCGCGAAGAGGGTGAGCATCCCTTCAAGACCGAGGTCACGGAGGACCAGTTCCTGTTTCTTGGCCCCGCAGGCGCTCTGCGCGTGCCGAATTTCCTGCTGCCGAAGGCGCTTCACAACCACGGCAACTACATCGTCTCGCTCGGCAATGTCTGCCGCTGGCTCGCCGGCAAGGCCGAGGCGCTTGGCGTCGAGATCTATCCGGGCTTCGCCGCCGCCGAGGTGCTCTACAACGATGACGGCTCGGTGAAGGGTGTCGCGACCGGCGACATGGGCGTGGAGCGCGACGGTTCCGCCGGCCCTGCGTTTACCCGCGGCATGGAGTTGCACGGCAAGTACACGCTGATCGGCGAAGGCGTGCGCGGCTCGCTCGCCAAGCAGCTGATCGCCCGCTACGCGCTCGACGCCGGCCGCGACAAGCAGAAGTTCGGCCTTGGCATGAAGGAATTGTGGCAGGTCAAGCCGGAGCACCACAAGCCCGGCCTCGTGCAGCATTCCTTCGGCTGGCCGCTCGACATGAAGACCGGCGGCGGTTCGTTCCTCTACCATCTGGAGGACAATCTCGTCGCCGTCGGCTTCGTGGTCCACCTCAACTACCAGAACCCCTACATCTACCCGTTCGAGGAATTCCAGCGCTTCAAGACGCATCCCTCCGTGCGCGAGACCTTCGAGGGCGGCAAGCGGCTGGCCTATGGCGCGCGCGCCATCACCGAGGGCGGCTGGCAATCGGTGCCGAACGTGGCCTTTCCCGGCGGCGCGCTGATCGGTTGCTCGGCCGGCTTCGTCAATGTGCCGCGCATCAAGGGCTCGCATAACGCCGTGCTGTCGGGCATGATGGCGGCGGAAGCCGTGGCGAAGGCCCTCGGCGAGGGCCGCGCCAACGACCGCGCCTGCGACGCCTACGAGCGCGCCTGGCGCGACTCCGAGATCGGCCATGACCTGAAGCCGGTGCGCAATTTCAAGCCGTTCTGGTCGCGCTTCGGCACGATTCTCGGCTTCGGCCTCGGCGGTTTCGATCTGTGGATGAACACGCTGTTCGGCTTCTCGCCCTTCGGCACGTTGAAGCACGGTAAGACGGATGCGCAGGCGACGCTGCCGGCGAAGTTCTTCAAGCCGGTCGCCTATCCGAAGCCCGACGGCGTGCTCACCTTCGACCGTCTGTCCTCGGTGTTCCTGTCGAACACCAACCACGAGGAAAACCAGCCGGTGCACCTGAAGGTCGCCGACCCGTACCTGCAGCAGCGCAGCGAATATGCCGAATATGCAGGGCTGTCGAACCGCTATTGCCCGGCCGGCGTCTATGAGTGGGTGGATGCCGACGGCAACACGGTTCCCGTCGATGCCGAACGCAAAGCCGGCGACAAGGTGCGCTTCCAGATCAACGCGCAGAACTGCGTGCACTGCAAGACCTGCGACATCAAGGATCCGAACGGCAACATCACCTGGACGGTGCCGCAGGGCGGCGAGGGGCCGGTCTATCCGAACATGTGAGGCCGAAAAGGGAAGTCCGACCTGCCTCAGCCCTTGCCGACATGGAAGCGGCAGTTGTTCGGCGAGATGGCGATGGTGAGCGCCGGCGAACGGTTTTCATACAGGAATCGCGTCGTCAGCGTCACCTGTTCGCGGCCGAGCGGCGTCTTCATGTAGTGGGGGCAGCTCTGCTTCAGGATCGCGGTCTTTGCGGCGCTGACATCGCCGTTCAGGCGCGCCGGGCCTTTGATGTCGATGATGATGTCGATGGAATTACGCAGCGGGTCCGCCTTCACACGCGACACCGACATGTGCGGCTGCATGCCGTTGCCTTTGGGAAGGGTGCGGTCGAGACCCCTCGTAACCGCCTGCACCTGCTTCTCCATCCAGGCGCGCCGCTCCTGCGGCGTTGTCGGCGCTGCTGCGACCGTTGTTGAGTTGCCAACCGACTTGCCCAGGTTGGTACCCATCACACCGCCGATCGCCATCGTGATCAGCGCGAAAATGATGTAGCGCATTGCCGTTCCCCCGATCATCGCTACTCTGGATGATCGCGATATACATGGATTTTTTTGCGATATCGTTAAGTATCCGGGTTGATATCGGAGTGCTTTGCTATCGATATCTCAAGCATCATGAGCGGAAATTTGGTGAGATTGCTATTGTATCCCGGCAGCTTGGGTGGTTAACGGGTATTGCTTTGTCCAAGCAAGACGGTGCGCACCGGCGCATCGTCGCGCGGCGTATCTGACCGCAATACGGAAAATTCAAGCAGCAGCGGCGCGTGGTCCGATCCGGCGTCGGGCAGGGTGTGCGCCGAAAGCGGCTCGATCGCCGCGCCAGTCATGATCTGGTCGATCGGCAGGCCGATCCATGGGCGAAGCTTCGCCGGCAAGGCATGGTGCAGCCATGTCAGGCCGATGCCCTCGACCTGTCCGAGCCTCGTGCGGGCGCGCACGCGCCGCGCCGTTTCGCTCCATGGCGCGGCGTTGAAATCGCCGGCCAGCAGGTCTGGCGCAAACTGCCCGTCGTCCATCGCGTCGAGCCAGTCCAGTTGCAGCGGTTGGCGATGCGGCCAGGGCCAGCCGAGATGCAGCGAGGCGACCGTGATCGCCCGCCCGCCGAGATCCACCGGCGCAACCGCCAGCATCCCGCGGATGGGGCAGTGCGTTACAGGCGACACCGCGCCCGCAAATGGCCGTCGCGACAGGATCGCCGGCCCGCCGCCGCGGCGGGCCGAGCCGCAAACCAGCTGGTGCGGGTAGCGCGCCGCAACCAGCTTCAGCCGCTCGCGCCATGGGGCGGAAACTTCTTGCAAGGTAATGACATCCGCGTCGGCGCGGGCGATCGTGGCGAGCACGCCAGACTGGTCGTCATTGTCGAAGCGCAGGTTCAGTTGCAGCAGGCGGTAGACCGGGCGCTGTGCTTCGGCGGTGGCTTGCGCCGCGCCGATTCGCGGCGTCCCCAAGTGCGGCGCGACGGTGAAAAGCGCCAGCGCTGCGCCCGCCGCCGAGCCGAGACCTGTCCTCCAGCGCCGGCGCGCCAGCAGCGCGACGGCGAAGACCAGCAAGAGCACGCCGAATTGCAGCCGGAAATGGCCGAGCGAATCCAGCGCCGGATGCAGCCGCCCGCCAAAGCCGAGAAGGGTGAGAAGGGCGAGCGTTGCGGCGGCGATCCCGGTCAGGCTGGGACGTTTTCCTGCTGCCATCGATCGTGTGGAACCCCGTTTTGGTCGTGCGACCACCGCCTGCACTGGCTGTGCCAACCGATGTTGCGTTGCCCTTCCATTGCGGCCAAACCGGGGCGAATGCGATGCATTCCGCGTTAGGCGACGCCTTGCCATAGTCATCCCGGGCATTGTGTCCGGGAACCAGGTCTCGCGACGCTTCAAAGGCTTGGGTCCCGGGCACAAGGCCCGGGATGACGGCGGACACGTTGGCAGCGCGGAAGGCGTAACGCTTCCCTAACGCTTGTCGGCGACTGTTGCGCAACCTTGAAGCGAGGGCGCGATGCAACGGTTCGGCTGGAAGACATGGGGCGCCGTTGTGCTGGCGCTGTTTGCGGCGTGGGTGGTCTCACAGGTCCTGTGGGGCGGAACGAACTGGAGCCAGCGCCTGACCGTCACCGTCAGCGTCGACGGCAAGCCGGTATCGGCCTCGGCCGTTACGCGCATCAATGTTCGCGGCGGCGGCAAGCCGATCCTGCCCGATGCCGGCGTGTATTCGTTCAATGTGCGCGGCGAAGCGTTGGCGCTGGAGATTCCCGGTCGCGGCTGGCTGTTCGCGCTGTTCAAGCCGAGCCCGTACATACTGGCCGAAGACGCCTTCAACGCGTTCCGTCTCGCCGTCGACAGCGGCAAGGAACGCTACAGCATGATCCCGGATTACATCGGCCGGACCGTCACGCTGCAGCCGAAAAACTATCCCCTGCTGGTGACCTTTGACGATCCGGCCCGGCCGGAGACGGTGAAACGTGTCGACCCGGCCAATCTCGCCGCCAGCTTCGGCGCAGGCGTGCGGCTTGAATCGATCACGCTGTCGATCACCGACGAAAAGCCGACCGACGGCGTGATCGCGACGGCGCTACCGTGGATTGCGACGCGCAGGGGATTGCTCGACGGTAGAAATATCCAGACGATTCTGGCGGAGAATCGCCTTGCGAACGACCTTAGTGTAAGCGACTTCAGGACGGGCTTCAAGTAGGGGCGGGTAAATATGTCGATAAGTAAAGAACTATTGACTGCGATTCTGGCAATGGATGCGTACATTACTTGACGAAACCCGGTGTGCAATCGCCCCCCTCTGTCGACTTCGTCTCCTGGGCGGCCCACGGGTCTCGCCCGTCCTTCGGCCCCCCCGCAAGGGGCGAGAAGGGAGCGCGCTTCGCGCGCCGTCAATCTCGCCCTTGTGGCGAGAATCTGCGGCTTGTCGCCGGCGCGCTGCATCGCCGCATTGGACACGCCGTCACAATCGCGGGCGGCGTGGATCTGGCATGAAGTTCCGCTGTTGGCGCCGTCATCCCGGGCCTTGTGCCCGGGATCCATGGTGCTGAAATGCTTCGTAGTATGGGTCCCGGGGACAAGCCCCGGGATGACGATCAATCTGTTTGCGGCCGTCATCCCGGGCCTTGTGCCCAGGATCCAAGGTGCTGAAATACCTCGCGGTTTGGGTCCCGGGGACAAGCCCCGGCATGACGGCCGCTCGTGGGTCGAAAGCGTCGTCCATCGCCTGTCACGTTTTGCGCGCGTCGCTCGTCTTGCGGATTGTCGTCAAGATGTTCCGAAAGGCTTGTCCATGCTCACTCCCCTTGCTGTCCGCCGCATTCATCGCGGCTCGGCGCTTGTTCTCGGTGCGTTTCTAGTCTTCCACATGGCCAATCACCTCGTCGCGCTGGCCGGCATCGATGCGCACCGCGCGATGATGCAGGCCGGCCGCGCCATCTACAGCTTTCCGCCCGTCGAGGCGCTGCTGTTGGTGGCGGTCGTTGCGCAGGTTGTCACCGGACTGGCGCAACTGCGCGCGAGCCGGGGCCGGCGGCGCGGCTTCTGGCCGCGTCTGCAGGCGGCCTCGGGCGCGGTTCTCGCCTTCTTTCTCGTCGCCCATACGCTGGCGCTGGTGGTCGGCCTGCGCGGCGTATTCGGCCTCGACTCCTATTTCTTCGCCGCCGCTTCCGTGCTGGTGATCTGGCCGTTGCCACTCATTTATGCGCCATATTATGCGCTTGGCGTCGCCGCGCTGTTTGCGCATCTCGCCTGCGTGCTGCGGCTGCGCGTTCGCGGCCGCGATGACATGGCCCGCCTTGCGCCGCACGCCATCGCCGGCTTAGGCGCGGCGGCGGGAGTGGTCATCGTTGCGACCTTTTCCGGCGCGTTCTATGCGATCGACCTGCCGCCGGAGTACCGCGCCCCGTTCGCGGTCTTGATCGACTGACCGGAGACCCCGTTGCGCGACGCCAAGCTCGAGAACTTCCTCGCCAACACGCCGGCCATGCGCGGCCTCGCCTACCGCATGACCGGATCGGCCAGCGAGCCGGACGACATCGTGCAGGAGGCCTGGCTGCGCTGGCAGGCGGCGACAGGTGACATCGCCAATCCGCGCAGCTACCTGCTCGCGATCGTCGCCAATCTGTGCCTCGACCGGGCAAAATCGGCGCGCCGCAAGCGCGAGATCTATGTCGGCCAGTGGCTGCCGGAGCCGGTGGCCGATGCCGATCCCTTGCTCACCACACAGCGGCCGGACCATGCCGCCGAGAGCGCCGACAGCGTCTCTACCGCCTTCCTGCTGGCGCTGGAGCGCCTCACCGCGCCGGAGCGCGCGGCGCTTCTGCTGCACGATGTGTTCGATTTCTCCTTCGAGGAAGTGGCCGCCATGCTGGCGCGCACGCCGCAGGGTTGCCGCCAACTGGCCTCGCGTGCGCGAAAGCGGGTGCGCGAGGCGCGGCCAAATCCGCCCGCCCCGCCGCGCGAGGCGGAGCGCCTGACGAAGGCGCTGCTGGCGGTGATGCAGGGCGGCGATCTCGCCGGTTTCGCCGCGATGCTGGCGCAAGATGCGGTGCTGGTCTCCGATGGCGGCGGCATGAAGGCAGCGGCGCCGAACCCGATCCTCGGCGCGGAACGGGTGCTGCGCTTCCTCGCCGGGCTGGCGGCCAAGACCGGCGCGCCAAAGCCGGACGACATCCGCCTCGTTGCCTGTAATGGCGCAGCTGCAATCGCGCTCGCAGATCCCGATGGCGGCTTCCAGCTCTGGACGCTGGAGTGGAACGCCGACGGCAGGCTTGCGGCGATCTTCCTGCAGCGCAATCCGGACAAGCTCGCCGTGATGCGGCTGTGAGTGCGGATGCCGCATCCTGCCACCCTTGCCCGGTTTCTCCTGCCCGCCTAATCTCGCGACACAAAAGCAGGCACGAGGAGCGCGGGCATGTACGACCACAGCATGAATTTCGGCCATGGCGAGGAGATCGACGCGCTGCGCGAGATGGTGCGCCGCTTCGCACAGGAGCGCATCGCTCCGCTGGCGGCCGAAATCGACCGTTCCGACAAGTTTCCGGCGCATCTGTGGCAGGAAATGGGGGCGCTCGGCCTGCTCGGCGTCACCGCCAACCCGGAATTCGGCGGCTCGGGCATGAGCTATCTCGCCCATACGGTCGCGATGGAGGAGATCAGCCGCGCGTCAGCTTCCGTCGGTCTCTCCTATGGCGCCCATTCCAATCTTTGCGTCAACCAGATCAACCGCTGGGGCACCGACGGGCAGAAGGCGAATTACCTGCCGAAACTGTGCTCGGGCGAGCATGTCGGCGCGCTCGCGATGAGCGAGCCGAACGCCGGTTCCGACGTCGTTTCCATGAAGCTCAGGGCAGAAAAGAAGAACGACCGCTACGTGCTGAACGGCTCCAAGATGTGGATCACCAACGGCCCGGACGCCGACACGCTGGTGGTCTACGCCAAGACCGATCCGGAAAGGAAGTCGCGCGGCATCACCGCCTTCCTGATCGAGAAGGCGATGGCCGGGTTTTCGGTGGCGCAGCGGCTCGACAAGCTCGGCATGCGCGGCTCGGCAACCGGCGAACTGGTGTTTCAGAATGTCGAGGTGCCCTACGAGAACGTGCTCGGCGAGGAGGGGCGCGGCGTCGAGGTGCTGATGAGTGGCCTCGATTACGAGCGCGTCGTGCTCTCCGGCGGGCCGCTCGGCATCATGGCCGCCTGCCTCGATGTCGCCGCGCCCTATTGCCGCGAGCGCCGGCAGTTCGACCGGCCGATCGGCGAGTTTCAGCTTGTGCAGGGCAAGCTTGCCGACATGTATTCGACCATGAACGCCTGCCGCGCCTATGTCTATGCGGTGGCCGCCGCCTGCGATCGCGGCGAGACCACGCGCAAGGACGCCGCCGCCTGCATCCTCTATTCCGCCGAAAAGGCGACGCTCTGTGCGCTCGATGCAATCCAGCTGCTCGGCGGCAACGGCTACATCAACGACTACGCTACCGGCCGGCTGCTGCGCGACGCCAAGCTCTACGAGATCGGCGCCGGCACCAGCGAAATCCGGCGCATGCTGATCGGCCGGGAAATGATGGGGGAGAGGTGAGGCGCGCCGGCGCCCCGCGCCTCACTGCGGCTCCTGCGGCCAGGATTTGCAGCCCTCTGGGATGATCACGCCGGCGAGCTTGCTTTTCGTCCAGATGTGCTTTGCGGCGGAGAGATCGAGCGGTTCATCCAGCGAGCCGCCCTTGACGCTGATCTCTTCGGTTCCGGACAGATCGCCGTGGAACAACCGCGAGCCGCAGTTTTCGCAGAAAATGCAGTCGAGTAGTCCGCCGACGGTCGCCTTACGGCTCCAGCGTTTCAGCGCGCCCGATACCACGCGCACCTGCTGCGGCATGACACGAAACGAGATGCCGAAGGCCGAGGCCGATTGCGCGCGGCATTCGGTGCAGTGGCAGACATAGAGATCGACCGGCGCGCCGGTGACCTCGTAGCGCACCGCGCCACACTGGCAGCCGCCGGTTCGCACGGGCAAGGTCATTCCTCGAACCGCACCAGCGGCGCACCGTCGGCAACCTGCGCGCCTTCGGCGACGATGGTGGCCACCACGCCGTCATGCGGGGCGCGGATGGTGTGCTCCATCTTCATCGCTTCCAGCACCAGCAGCGGCTGGCCCTTCACCACAGTGGCGCCGGCTTCCACATGGGCGACCTTGACCAATCCCGGCATTGGCGCGGTCAGCCGATCGCCGCCGGCATGGTCTGCAGCCTCGGCAAACGGGTCCGGATGATCGAAGGTGATGGCGTGGCCGCGCTCGAACAGCGTGACGTGACCTGGCCACACGGCGACGGAGCCTGGCCCGGTGCGACGCCGGTCTCCTGCCGCATCGCCCAGCGGAAGCCGCATCCCCAGCGCGCCGTCGCCGAAGCGGATCGTCGCGCCGCCGCGCCCGTCGGGCTCGACCGTGAACACCTCGTGCGCCCCGCCCTGTGACAGCCGCACCTGTTTCGCCAGCCCGCCAAAATGGCCATAGCCCTGGCAGGCGTCCCAGGGGTCAGGCGATACCGGCTGCGCCAGACCGGAAGCGGCGAGCGCGGCGCGGGCGGCCATTGACGTGTCCGCAGCAGGCTGGGCGGCCAGATCTTCCTGTTTTCGGGCGATCAGCCCGGTATCGACCCGGCCAGCGGCGAAGTCCGTGTCGCGGGCAAGCGCGGCCAGGAAACCCGCATTTACCGTGCAGCCGGCGACCTCGGTTTCCTCCAGCGCCCGCGCCAGTCCATCGAGCGCGGTTGGGCGATCCTCGCCGGCAACGATCACCTTGGCGATCATCGGATCGTACCACGGGGTGATCGCGTCACCCTCCTCCACGCCGGTGTCGATGCGCAAGGCCGCCCCGTGCACTATGGGCGGGAAGCGCAGATGGTGCAGCGTGCCGGTGGCGGGCAGGAAACCGCGCGCCGCATCCTCCGCATAGAGCCGCGCCTCGAAGGCGTGGCCACACAGCCTGATCCCGTCCTGCGCCAGCGGCAACGCCTCGCCGGCGGCCACTCGCAGCTGCCACTCCACAAGGTCCAGACCGGTGACGGCCTCGGTGACGGGATGCTCCACCTGCAGGCGGGTGTTCATCTCCATGAACCAGAACCCGTCGGGCCTGAGCGGGCCGGAGCCATCGGCGATGAACTCGATCGTGCCCGCGCCACGATAGCCGATCGTCTTTGCCGCGGTCACCGCGGCCTGCGTCATCGCTGCGCGCACCTCGTCGGTCATGCCGGGCGCAGGCGCCTCTTCGATCACTTTCTGGTGGCGGCGCTGCGCCGAGCAGTCGCGTTCGAAAAGGTGCACGGCATTGCCATGGCTGTCGGCAAAGACCTGCACCTCGATGTGGCGCGGCGTGTCGATGTACTTTTCCACCAGCACCCGGTCATCGCCGAATGCAGCCTTGGCCTCGCGCCGGCAGGAGGCGAGCGCATCCTTGAATTCGGCCGGCGCGTCGACGCGGCGCATGCCCTTGCCGCCGCCGCCGGCGCGCGCCTTGATCAGCACCGGATAGCCGATCTCGTTTGCCTTGCCGGCGAGAACGACCAATTCCTGCGCATCGCCATGGTAACCCGGCACGACGGGAACGCCGGCCTGTTCCATCAGGCGCTTGGCGGCGTCCTTCAGCCCCATGGCGCGAATGGCGGAAGCCGGCGGGCCAACGAATATCAACCCGGACGCTTCGACAGCGGCAACGAAATCCGGGTTTTCCGACAGGAAACCGTAGCCGGGGTGAATGGCCTCAGCCCCCGTCGCTTTCGCCGCCGCGATGATGCGTTCGCCGACAAGGTAGCTCTCGGCCGCCGGCGCCGGGCCGATCCCCACCGCCTCGTCGGCCATGCGCACATGCAGCGCATTTGCGTCGGCTTCGGAATGGACCGCGACGGTCGCGATGCCGAGGCGGCGCGCGGTGCGGATGACGCGGCAAGCGATCTCGCCGCGATTGGCGATGAGGAGTTTGGAGAACAGCGGTGTCATGGCCGCCAAGCTAGCGTCGATGCTGTTCGGGTGGAAGCGAAATTCGCCGATTGGCGACGGTCTCGGTCTCACCGCGCCGCGATCAGTTCCGCCAGCCCAAGGCGCGGCTGCACCCATGGTTCGCGCGGGGCAGCGTAGTGGATGTGCTGCTGCGCGGCGAGCTTTTCCGGCATGCCCCCGGCCATCAGATCGGCCAGCGCAGCGTCGAGCGCCGCCTTCAGCGCCGGCCTGTCTGCGCGCAACGCCACGGCGATGTTGAAGCCGAGCGGGTGTCGCCATGTGCCAAGCTTCAGCTTCGAGACCGGATTCTGGATCAGGTGATGATCGTAGGCCGCAACATCGACAAGCGCCGCCTCGAAGGCGCCGGTCTCCATCTCCCAGAGGAATTTCGGCCCGGGCGGCCGCGTGATCGCAGCGGCCTTGACCGGTTGCGGCGCCTGCAATTGCAGCAGCGCCCCCGACAACGTGTCTTCCTGGATGGCGAGGCGATAGCCGGCGAGATCGGCAAGCCCGCGCACCGGCCTTGCCTCCACGCCCGGCCCGAAAGCGACGCCGATCTCGGCGCGGAAATAGGGCTGCGAGGCGCTGATCGGGACGAGATCGACGAAGGTTCCGGGCACCCACGTCGCCGGCCGGTCGGCCCAAAGCGGCGGCGCGGCGCGCTTGCCCGGCGGATCGCCAAGCGCCGGTTGGTACAGCGCATGACCGGGCACGACGTCGCACAGGTTCATGGCGAGCACCGCGTCCGCCCCTTGTAGCACGCGCGCGGTGAAAAGCG
>CALMYO010000234.1 GCA_937873685.1 uncultured Paracoccaceae bacterium | reverse complement strand
CGCGCGCCTCGGCGATGCGGATCCCGAATTGGCGGCGGCGATCCGCGGCGAGCTGGTTCCAGGCGCGGATATTCACCTGGCGCATCCGCAGGTCCATTCCTTAAGGGAACTGGTGGCGGCGCATCGCGCATGGCTTGGCCTGCCTGCCGCCCGGGCGGTTGCTGTGCCAGGGTTTGCGGCGCGGTTCCTCGGCCATGTCGCGGATATGGCGGGCTGGCTTGGCTGGCGTTCTCCCTTGCGCTCGACCGCATTGACGGTGAGCGCCTCAGGCGTCACTCCGGCTCCGGGAAGCTGCAAGCCGCCCGACGATCCGCCGAACGTCGAAATCGTCGGTGCAGATGCGGCGCCCCTGCAGTCGGTGCAGGAAATTCTGCGCAAACATCCCGCCGGGGCGCAGGATCTGTGGTTTGCGCGGTTGTATCTGCTGAAGCCGGTCATTCTTGCCGGCTGCGGCCTGTTCTGGTTTGCATCGGGGGCAATTGCCTTAGCGCATTTCACGCAATCCGCCGGTTATCTGCATTCTGCCGGCGTTCCCGAACGGTTCGCCGGGGCGATGGTGTGGTTGACATCGATTGCCGATATCGCGCTTGGCCTTGCGGTGTTCGTCCGGCGTTTTGCGGCAACCGCGCTCGCCGCCATGCTCGGCGTGTCGCTGGCCTATCTTTCGGCAGCGACGGTCATGATGCCCGGTCTGTGGGGCGATCCACTCGGCCCGCTAGTCAAGGTTGGTCCGGCGATCGTGTTGTCGCTGGTCGGGCTGGCCATCATGGATGAGCGATGATGGAAGACCTGCTGCGCTACCTGCATGCGCTTGGTGCAGTTGTGCTCATCGGCACAGGCGCCGGCATCGCGTTTTTCATGGTCATGGCCGATCGGAGCCGTGATCCCGCCGTCATCGCCCATGTGGCCGGCACGGTGGTGATCGCCGATTTCCTGTTCACGGCAAGCGCCGTCGTCGCCCAGCCGGTGACTGGCTACCTGCTTGCGCGCGAAACCGGCTGGCCGCTCGATACGCCGTGGATTCTGGTTTCCCTTGGCTTCTATGTCCTGACCGGCCTGTGCTGGCTGCCTGTGGTTTTCATCCAGATGAAGCTGCGCGATCTGGCGCGCGACGCTATGGCGGACAAAACGCCATTGCCCCAAGCCTATCACCGCCTGTATCGCCTGTGGGTCGCTCTCGGTTTTCCGGCCTTTGCCTCGGTCGCCGCCATACTCGCGCTCATGCTGGCGCGCCCGGCCTTGTGGTAACCCTCCCAGCCAGGTTGAGGGTTGGACAAGTTCCTCGGAGCCGACGCCCCGCGCGTCGGCCCCCCTCACCCCAGCATCTGCGCCACCCGTGGCGCAAAATAGGTCAACACCCCGTCGCAGCCGGCGCGCTTGAACGCGAGCAGGCTTTCCAGCATCGCCTTGTCGCCGTCGAGCCAGCCATTCGCCGCCGCCGCCTCGATCATCGAATATTCGCCGGAGACCTGGTAGGCGAAGGTCGGCATCGCGAACTCGTCCTTCAGCCGGCGGATGATGTCGAGATAGGGCAGGCCGGGCTTCACCATCACCATGTCGGCGCCCTCGGCGATGTCCTGTTCGGTCTCGCGCAGCGCCTCGTCGCTGTTGGCGGGGTCAATGTAGTAGGTCTTCTTGTCGCCCTTCAGCAGGCCCTGCGTGCCGACCGCCTCGCGATACGGGCCGTAGAAGGCCGAGGCGAACTTCGTCGCGTAGCTCATGATCGCGACGTCCGGGTAACCGGCCGCGTCGAGCGCGTCGCGGATTGCGCCGATGCGCCCGTCCATCATGTCCGAGGGAGCGATGATGTCGGCCCCGGCCTCAGCCTGCAGCACCGCGGCGCGCGCCAGCAGCGCCACCGTCTCGTCGTTGACGATGACGCCGTCGCGCAAAATGCCGTCATGGCCGTGGTCGGTGAAGGGATCGAGCGCCACGTCGGTGATGATGCCGACCGAAGGCGCGGCGGCTTTGATGGCGCGGTTGGCGGCGTTGATCAGGTTGTCGGAGTCGAGAATGTGCGAGCCCGACGCATCCTTCCTGGCGCGGTCGATATTGGGGAAGGTGGCGATCGCCGGGATGCCGAGTGCAGCCGCCCGCTCCGCCTCTCTTGCCGCCCGGTCGACCGAGTAGCGGAACACGCCCGGCATCGCCGCAAGCGGCTCGGCGACATTCTCGCCGTCGGTGAGGAAGATCGGCCAGATCAGGTCGTCCACCGTCAGCCGGTTCTCCTGCACCAGCCGCCGTGACCATGGCGCCTTGCGCATGCGCCGCAGGCGGCGCGACCCGGTGATCTCGTCGACGCTGCGGGTGTGGGGGACAAGGCGTCCGGCAGGCTTGTTCATGGCGTATCCCTTTCGGTATCTCGCCATTCCATACACCAGCGCGACGCATGCGCGAAAGTCCGGCCGCGTATCGGGCATTGACCCGGCGCGCGCCGGCGCACTATTCCAGCCTTCAACGGGAGACGGAGGGGAGACGGGTTGGACGCGCGCGATGACATCCGCTTCGAGACGCGCGGCAGCGCAGGCTGGGTGACGCTTTCGCGCCCGCAGGCGCTGAACGCGCTGACCCACGCGATGTGCATTGCGCTGGAATCGCAGTTGCGCGCCTGGGCGGATGACGACGCCGTGCGCTTCGTCGTCATCGAGGGCGAGGGCAGGGCGTTCAGCGCCGGCGGCGACATCCAGGCGCTGTACGACGCGCGTCAAAACCCGCTCTACCGCTTCTTTGCCGACGAATACCGGCTGAACGCGCTGATCCGCCGCTTCGCCAAGCCCTATGTCGCGCTGATCGACGGCATCGTCATGGGCGGCGGCGTCGGCGTCTCGGTGCATGGCAGCCACCGCGTGCTGACACAAAACGCCACCTTCGCCATGCCGGAGGTCGGCATCGGCTTCTTTCCCGATGTCGGCGGTTCGTATTTCCTGCCGCGCATGGCCGGCTGCACCGGCATCTGGATGGGGCTGACCGGCGCTCGCGCCAAATGGGGCGATTGCCTCGCATGGGGCTTCGCCACCCATTGCGTCGAGGCGGGCGACCTTGATGCGTTGAAGCAGCGACTGGCGCAAGTCGCCCATCCCGATGCGGCGCTGGCGGAATTCGCCATCGTTCCCCCTCCCGAGACGTCCGACGCCGACCGCGCGGCGATCGACCGCGCCTTTGCCGGCGACAGCCTTGACGCCATCCTCTCGGCGGCGCGGCACGAGGCCGATCACGCCGCGGAATGGGCAAAACGTGACGCCGCCGCATTTTCGCGCCATTCGCCAACCAGCCTGCATGTCGCGCTGCGCCAGTTGCGCGAGGGCGGGAGCCTGTCGATGGACGACTGCATGCGCATGGAATACCGCATCGTGACGCGCATGCTGCAGGGCGCCGATTTCTACGAGGGCATTCGCGCCGCGATCATCGACAAGGGCGATACGCCACGCTGGCGACCGGCGACACTCGGCGAGGTTTCGCCCGGGGCGGTCGACGCCTTCTTTGCGGCCTTGCCCGGCGGCGAACTGGAGTTGCAATGAGCAGGCTGCCACCTCGCGACAATGACGCACTGCGCGAACTGAAACCGACGCTGGCGCAGCGCGGCCGCATCTGGCTGATGCGCATCCTGTCGCTGTACTGCCTGTATTTCGGCCTTTTTTACTGGGTGCGACTGATCGGCCTGGAAGACGGAGCGCTGTGGCGCTTCGACCTGATGCCGGTGCAGTGGAAGGTGGCGTCGGCCAGCCTCGCCGCGCTCTATCCTTGTGCGGCGATGGGGTTGTGGATGGGCGTGTCCTGGGGCGCGGTACTGTGGATCATCGCCGCCGGCGCTGAAATCGCGATGTATCTGTGGCTTCCGCACCTGTTCGGTCGCCAGCAGTTGGTCGTGATCGCCCATTTCGCAGGGATTGCAGTGTATCTGGCCTTTGTTGCAACCGAGATCGCTCAAAAGCGGTCAAAGCGCGCAAGCGCCCATTAATCATCCTGACAAGCGGCGTCGACCGTAAGCAGATGTTAACGACGCAGTTTAAGTCGAATTTTAGCGGAGCATGTCAGGGTCGCCTGAACGGTGGACAAAACAACACACCGAAAACAGGACAGAGGCAACCGCAATGATGAATGCTCCGAAGTTTACCGGTGCGCAGCCGGTAAAGAGCAATGAAGCCGTCAAGGATCTGTACCTTGAAGCCTTGCAACTGGTGGAAAGACTGCACCGCCGGCTGCTCGACGTGATCAAGGACGAATTCGATCGCGCCGGCCGCAGCGATATCAACGCCGTACAGGCGCTGCTTCTGTTCAACATCGGCTCAAGCGAACTGACCGCCGGCGAGTTGCGTTCTCGCGGCTACTATCTCGGTTCGAACGTCTCCTACAATCTGAAGAAGCTGGTGGAGCTCGGTTTCATTCATCACCAGCGCTCCAAGTCCGACCGCCGCTCGGTGCGGATCAGCCTGACCGAAAAGGGGCGCAAGGTCGCGCAGGTGGTTTCCGAGCTCTACAATCGGCACATCCTGTCGATTGAGCAGGTCGGCGGCATCGGCATCGACGAATTCCAGACACTGAATCGCTACATGCAGCGCCTCGACCGTTTCTGGAACGACCAGATCATGTACAGGCTCTGATCGCGGCATTCGCAGACATGACCGAAAGCCCGGCCACCGCCGGGCTTTCGGCGTTTCAGCGGACGCAAGAAACACTGCGCGATCGCTTCATCAATCGGCCATATTTGTATGCGAGCGCAAACGCGGGTGAGGGCTGATGCGGTTGGCGTTCGTTCGCGAACGGGCTTATGGTTTCCGAATTTTTAAGCGCCGCCCGCTATGCCACAGGCATGACTTTGCGTAAGCTTTTTGTGGCCGAAACGAACACAAGCAGGATGATGATGAGCGAATCGACCAGAACAACCCGCAGGGCTTTCATGCTTTCGGCCGCCGCCGCGCTTGCAGCCAGCCCCGCCGCAGCGCAGGAAACGCTTCTGGAGATCCTGCAATCACCGCGACGCGGCAATTGGGACGACCAGTTCGATTCGGCCGGTTCGCGCACTGCGGTAAGGGAAGTCGCCTCCAACCTGCCGATCTTCAGCCCGCAGACGGTGTCCTATGTCGAGCGCGCGATCGATACCTATCGCGGCATCGTTTCGTCCGGCGGCTGGCCAACCGTGCCGGCCGGCAACAAGTTGAAACTTGGCGTCAAGGATCCCGCTGTCGGGATCCTGCGACAGCGTCTTGCGATTTCCGGCGACTTGCCGCGCAGCGCCGGCGGCGGCAACGCTTTCGATTCCTATGTGAAATCGGCGGTGCAGCGCTTCCAGCGCCGGCACGGCCTGCCTGATGACGGGGTGATCGCGCAGTACACTTTTGCCATGATGAACGTTTCGGCGGATGTTCGCCTTGGCCAGCTGGAAACAAATCTGGTGCGGCTGCGCTCGATGTCGGGCTTTCTCGGTAACCGCTATGTGATGGTCAACATCCCGGCTGCGGCGATCGAGGTAGTGGAGAACGACCGCGTCGTGCAGCGTCACACAGCCGTTGTCGGCAAGATTGACCGGCAGACACCAATCCTGTCCTCCAAGATCCACGAGGTCATTCTCAACCCATACTGGACCTCGCCGGCCTCGATTGTCGAAAAGGACATCATTCCGCTGATGCAGAAGGACGCGACTTATCTGACGCGCAACTCCATCCGTCTTTTCGACCCGTCAGGCAACGAGGTGCCGCCGGAATCGATCGACTGGTTCAGCCGTCAGGCAATCGAGATGAACCTGACCTTCCGCCAGGACCCCGGCAAGAACAACGCCATGGCCTCGACGAAGATCAATTTCCACAATCCGCATGCTGTCTACATGCACGACACGCCGCAGCAGAGCCTTTTCGGCCAGATCGAGCGCTTCCATTCGTCCGGCTGCGTGCGCGTGCAGAACGTGCGCGATCTTGTTTCCTGGCTGCTGCGCGACACGCCGGGCTGGAGCCGGCGCGAGATCGAGAATGCGATTGCGCGCGGCGACAACCAGCCGATCCAGCTTGTCGAACCCGTGCCGGTGTATTTCACCTATGTCAGCGCCTGGTCGACCAATGATGGCGTTGCGCATTTCCGCAATGACATCTACGCCCGTGACGGCGTTGACGAGTTGCTGGTCAGCCAGGCGCTGTAGGCGCGAAAGCTCCACGCGGGCCGGTTTCGCGCCGGCTCTCCAAGGTACGAACATGGCTCTTTCCGGGTTGGCGCGCGGCTGTGCCCCGCGAATGGCGGTAAACGCGCGGTTGGCGAATTTGTGAACATCGGGCGATCCACGATCTGCTAAGGCTTCGGGCGTCTTCCGTCAGCCCGGACCTTGTCATGCGCGCACTTGTCATTTTCATTGCGATGTTTGTGCATTTTGCCGTCTCCAAGCCGGCAAGAAGCAGCGATTATCCAGGCGCGATCCCCGATCTGCGCGTGGCGCGCGGAACGGGGCTGATCGCCGAAGCCTGGCTCGCTGATCCAACGACGCGGTATCGCCACTTCGTGCTCGGTTCGGATTATGAGGCTGCAAGTCTTGTCGTACGCACCCGCGATGGCGATCTGGCCAAGCTGACATTGCCCCGCAATGCGGTTTTCGAGGATCGCCAGCCGCGCCTGGCCGATATAGACGGCGACGGCGTCGACGAGATCATTGTCGTGCGATCTGATCCGCGGCGCGGCGCTGCTCTCGTGGTCGTCGCGCTTGTCGATGGCAAGCTGGCGGTTCGATGGGAATCTGAGCCAACGGGACGGGCCAACACCTGGCTGAACCCGGCGGGCATAGCGGACTTCGACGGCGATGGCCGCCTCGATATCGCCTACGTTCAGATGCCTCATGTGCTCGGCCTGCTGCGGGTCTGGACATTGCGCAAAGGACAGTTCGAGGAGATGGCGCAACTTCCCGGATTTTCGAATCACGAAATCGGTTCACCGCACCTCGGACTGTCTGCTGTGGCGGATTTCGATGGCGACGGCGTCGCCGATCTCGCCCTGCCATCGCTCGACAGGCGTACGTTGCGTTTCATCCGCTTCGCGGGAGGCGTGCGGGAAATAGCGCAAAGCGCGCTAATTGCGCCTGCGGCAAAGGATTTCAGGATCGAGATGCGCAATTCCAGGCCGGTGGTCTTGATTGAAGGCGCGCTAAAGTGAAGGCGAGCGTGGCGCTCTGATGTCATCCGGACCATTGCGCCCTGAATGCCGATTGCTTGACAGCGCCGCGCCTCACCCGTTTCAGTGATCGCGTTGCGGAAGGAGGAGGCAAGGCATGGCCTGGGTGGAGCGGTTTTCGGTTGCGGGAAAGCGGGCGGCCGTCACCGGCGCGGCCGGGGGCATCGGCAGCCAGATATGCGGCGTGCTGGCCGAAGCAGGCGCCGACATCGTCGGGATCGATCGCGATGTCGATGTCCAGACCGATGTCGCCGCCCTTGTGCGCGGTCACGGGCGCAGTTTCCATGCCGTCGCCTGCGACCTCTCCGACGCCGCCGATACCGCGCGGGCGGCCGCCGATTGCCTAGAGCATTTCGGCACTGTCGACATTCTCGTCAACAATGCCGGCGTGGCAGTGATCGAGCCGCTTGGCGAGATTTCAGTGGAGACATGGGACCGGACCATGGCGATCAACCTGCGCGCGCCGTTCCAGCTTGCGCAGGCCTTTGCACCAGGCATGGCAGCGCAGAAATCGGGCAAGATCGTCAACGTCTCCTCGCAGGCGAGCATCATCGCGATCGAGGGCCACTGCTCCTACTCCGCCTCCAAGGGCGGTCTGAACATGCTGACCAAGGTGATGATGAGCGAGCTTGCGCGCCACAACATCCAGGTGAATGCGGTTTGCCCGACGATCATCCTGACCCCTCTCGGCGAAAAGATCTGGGGCGACCCCGCCAAGGGCAAGCCAATGCTCGACCGCACGCCGCTCGGCCGCTTCGGCAAGCCTGTGGAAGTAGCCGATCTGGTGCTGTTCCTGTCGTCTTCGGCCTCAGACCTGATCAACGGCGACTGCATTCTCATCGACGCCGGCTTCAGTTCAATCTGAGTGGTCCCCCAAGGCCTGTGGGCGGATTGGAGACAGGTTTCGTGGGACGAGAGGCGAGAGATGGCGCGAAAAGACCCGCCGGGCATGCTGGCGGCATGTTCAAGGGGCTTTTCGCGCCAGATCGACGCCTCCCGTCCCACCCGAAGGGCCGGGCCCTCATCGGTCAATTCCTTCGCAAAACCTCGGCAACGATGGAACCGCATCGCCCGCGCTCGGTTTTGCTCGGTCTTGACCGATGATCGCTCCGGCGAAATCTGCCTCCAATTCGTCCACGGGGCCTAGATCGTATGACGGCTCGGTAAAGCGGCTTTGCCGTTTGCGCCGCACAACTGCGCTGCCGAACTTGGATCGGCGGCGATTGTTGTGTAACGCACCAATCAAGATACCGGTCTCAAAGATGGCCGGTCCCGAAACCCCCTGACCGAGGCGCCCCATGACTGCCCTTCGCCAAGCGGAAACCGATCTTCCGTTCTTCACCCGCACGCTGGCCGAGACCGATCCCGAGATTTTCGACGCGATCGGCAAGGAACTCGGCCGCCAGCGCGACGAGATCGAACTGATCGCGTCCGAAAACATCGTCAGCCGCGCGGTGCTGGAGGCGCAAGGCTCTATTCTGACCAACAAGTATGCCGAGGGCTATCCCGGCAAGCGCTACTATGGCGGCTGCCAGTACGTCGACATCGCCGAGTCGCTGGCGATCGAGCGGGCGAAGAAGCTGTTCGGCTGCGCCTTTGCCAATGTGCAGCCCAATTCCGGCAGCCAGATGAACCAGGCGGTGTTCCTGGCGCTGCTGCAGCCGGGCGACACCTTCATGGGCCTCGACCTGAATTCCGGTGGGCATCTTACCCATGGCTCGCCGGTCAACATGAGCGGCAAGTGGTTCAATGTGGTTTCCTACGGCGTGCGCCGCGACGACCAGCTGCTCGACATGGACGATGTGGCTGCGAAGGCCGCGGCCACCAAGCCGAAGCTGATCATCGCCGGTGGCACCGCCTATTCCCGCATCTGGGACTGGAAGCGCTTCCGCGAGATCGCCGATTCGGTCGGCGCCTACCTCATGGTCGACATGGCGCATATCGCCGGGCTCGTCGCAGGCGGCGTGCATCCCTCGCCGTTGCCGCATGCCCATGTGGTGACCTCGACGACGCACAAGTCGCTGCGCGGACCGCGTGGCGGGCTGATCCTCAGCAATGACGAGGATATTGCCAAGAAGGTGAATTCGGCCGTGTTCCCCGGCCTGCAGGGCGGGCCGCTGATGCATGTCATCGCCGCCAAGGCGGTGGCCTTCGGCGAGGCGTTGCAGCCCTCGTTCAAGGCTTACGCCGAATCGGTTGCGACGAACGCCAAGGCGCTGGCGGCAAGCCTGATCGAGGAGGGCGTCGACATCGTCTCCGGCGGCACCGACAATCACCTGATGCTGGCCGACCTGCGGCCGAAGAACGCCACCGGCAAGCGCGCCGAGGCCGCGCTCGGTCGCGCCCATATCACCTGCAACAAGAACGGCATCCCCTTCGATCCCGAAAAGCCGTTCGTCACTTCCGGCATCCGCCTCGGCACACCTGCCGGCACCACCCGTGGCTTCGGCGCAGCCGAGTTCCGCGAGATCGGCAAGCTGATCGCCGAAGTGCTGGATGGCTTGAAGATCGCCAATTCCGACGAGGGCAACGCGGCGGTGGAAGCGGCGGTGCGCGAGAAGGTGGCGGCGCTGACCGGGCGGTTCCCGATGTACGGGTATATGGGGTGATATTATACACCTTTTAGGCGGCACGGGGTAGGATACTCTTGTCATGGGCCAGCCCATGTGCCATATACGGGTTACTCCGTGTCACCCGCTATCTACGTTGGTGTGATCGGCATAAAAGGGCTCCTGCGGGAGCCCTTGCTATTTCTGGGGGTGCCGTGCGAGTAGCTGTCTTTGTTGACTCCGGATATCTCTATGCTCAGGGCAGTGCAGCAATTTCCGGCTCGAGCCAGAAGCGCTCGGGTGTTTCGATAGACGCGAAGGAAGTCATTTCTGCCTTGAAGCGGCTTGCCCTCGAAAAGGCAGATGGTGCGAAGTTGTTGCGCATCTATTGGTACGACGGTGCTTTGGGTGGCCAAAGACCAACAGCAGAGCAGGCTCTTTTGGCTGAGCTGGATGACGTCAAGCTGCGGCTGGGATTCGTAAATAGCAATGGCCAGCAAAAAGGTGTCGACTCTCTGATTGTGACCGACATGATCGAATTGGCCCGGTTGCAATCCATCTCCGACGCGGTACTGGTTTCAGGTGACGAGGATGTCCGCATCGGCGTCCAAATCGCGCAGAATTTTGGAATTCGCGTTCATCTGGTTGGAATTTTTCCATCACGGGGCTCACAATCCATTCAATTGATTCACGAAGCCGATACGACAACTGAACTCAATCAGAATGATGTCTCTCGGTTCATGACAATTCGCGCCCCTGTGCAACTCGCCGCAGGCCAATCGCCTCAGCCGCCCGCCTCAGCGAATTCTTCATCAGAGTATCATCTGGCTCTTCTCAAAGACATCGTGGTAAAATTTGTTGAGGCATTGGAAAAGAGCGAGTTGGTCAATATCGAGGCATACTGGAGGACAGAACGCGGTGTTCCGTCGGAGCATGACAAAAAGCTCCTCCCGATGTGTCGTGAAATGCTCGGCCAAGATCTGGACTCAGGTCAAAAGAAATTCCTGCGTTCACAGTTCCAGATACTTGTTCGCCGGCGTCTGACCAAAGAAGCAGAATAGACGAGGCTTTTTCATGCGCTGCCCGTTCTGCCAGTCCGAAGACACCCAGGTGAAGGATTCCCGCCCCGCCGAGGACGGCGCCGCAATCCGCCGCCGCCGCGTCTGTCCCGATTGCGGCGGGCGCTTCACCACCTTCGAGCGCGTGCAGCTGCGCGACCTGCAGGTGGTAAAGAAGAACGGCCGCAAGGCGCCGTTCGACCGCGACAAGCTGGCGAAATCCATGGAAATCGCTTTGCGCAAACGCCCCGTCGATCCCGACCGGGTGGAGCGCGCCGTCAGCGGCATCGTGCGCCAACTCGAAAGCTCCGGCGAAACCGAAATCGCATCGGAAGAGATCGGCAATCTCGTCATGGAGGCGCTGCGTAATCTCGACGACGTCGCCTATGTGCGCTTTGCCTCGGTCTACCGCAATTTCCGCGAACCGCAGGATTTCCACGATCTGCTCGGCCAGCTTGGCGGAAACATCGCCGGGACGGCGGACAGCGGCAAGAGCGGCTCCTGAAGCCGCGCGGACAATGCGATGAGCGCCACGATCGACGCAGACGAGACAGACTCCCGCTTCATGGCCGAGGCGATTGCGCTGTCGCGCACGCATCTCGGATTGACTGGGTCCAACCCGTCGGTCGGTACGCTGATCGTGCGCGATGATGGCGACGGGCCGCGCGTGGTCGGCCGCGGCGTCACAGCGATCGGAGGGCGTCCGCATGCCGAGACACAGGCGCTTGCCGAGGCCGGCGACCTTGCCCGCGGCGCCACGGCCTATGTCACGCTGGAACCTTGCGCCCATCACGGCCGCACGCCGCCCTGTGCCGAGGCGCTCGTCGCCGCCGGCGTGGCCCGCGTCGTTGGCGCGGCGTCGGATCCCGACAGCCGGGTGTCCGGCAAGGGCTACGCCATCCTGCGCGCCGCCGGCATCAGCGTGACAGAAGGCGTGATGTCGGCAGAAGCCCGTTACGTCATCGCCGGTTACCTCACTCGATCATTGAAAAAGCGGCCGCAGGTGATTCTGAAGCTTGCGGTTTCCTCAGATGGCATGATCGGCCGGCGCGGCGCGGGGCAGGTGGCGATCACCGGCCGTGAAGCAAGAGAAGAGGTGCAGCACATGCGCGCCGAGGCGGATGTGATCGCGGTTGGCGTCGGCACGGTGATCGCCGATGACCCGCAACTGACCTGCCGCTTGCCCGGACTGGAGCATCGCTCGCCGATCCGCCTCATTGTCGACAGCCGGTTGCGCACGCCGTTGTCTTCGGTCGTCGTGCGCACCGCCCGCACAACGCCGACCTGGATCGCCACGTGCGAAGCCGATCCTTCGCGCCACGCGCCCTATGTCGGGGCCGGCTGCCGCATCGTCGCCACCGACATCTGGAGCGGCCGCGTGGCGCTGCCGGAATTGCTGGAAGATCTCGCCGCGCAGGGCCTTTCCGTCGTGTTGCTGGAGGGCGGGGCGGAACTGGCCTCCGCCTTTCTCTCTGAAGGTCTGGTCGACCGCATTGCGCTGTTTACAGGGCCGGACACGATCGGGGAGGGGGGCGTGGCGGCGCCGCTGACGCATTTACACTCGGGGCAACTCCAGACCGTTGGCGGAGCGGCTTCGAGCGGTGTCAAGGTTTCCGTGATCGGGAATTGGTCCGCCGACACCCCCACTCCGTCAGCTTCGCCGACACCTCTTCCCCGGTTTCCGGGGGAGAGGAATGGCGCTGCGCCGCTGGAAGGCGCCCTTCCTCGCCCGCCAGGTGGGGGAGAGGTCCCGAGCGAAGCGAGGGGGAGCGGGGGGGAGCAAAGAGTTACCCCCACCCCCGATCCCTCCCCTCAAGGGGGAGGGGGGGGCAAGGTCGAAGCGCTCGCGCCCCCCTCCCCCTTGAGGGGAGGGGCCGGGGGTGGGGGTGAAGCCGTCCAAAAGCTTGAAACAAGGGGGACGGAAAACACACTACTCCCCTTCACGTTTACCCGCACCACCCGCTTCGGCCCCGACCGCTACGTTGAATTCGAAAGGAACGAGGACTGATGTTCACCGGCATCGTCACCGGCATCGGCCGCGTCGCGAAGGTTGAAGCGCTTGCGGAGGGACGGCGCTTTCGCATCGAGACGGCCTACGATCCCGCAACCGTCGCCATCGGCGCCTCGATCGCCTGTGCCGGCGTTTGCCTCACGGTCACGGCCTTGCCGCCGCAAACCGCAAATGACCGCTGGTTCGAGGTGGAGGCCTGGGAAGAGGCGCTACGCCTCACCACCGCAGGCGGTTGGGCGGAGGGCGCGCGCATCAACCTGGAGCGATCGCTGAAACTCGGCGACGAACTCGGCGGCCATCTCGTGTCCGGCCACGTCGATGGTCTGGCCGAGATCGTCGAACGCCGCGAAGAGGGCGAAGCCGTGCGCTTCGTGCTGCGCGCGCCCGCCGAACTTGCCCGCTTCATCGCCCGCAAGGGTTCGGTGGCGCTGGACGGCACGTCGCTGACCGTCAACGGCGTCAATGGCGATGCATTCGACGTCCTGCTCATCCGTCATTCGCTTCAGGTCACCACCTGGGGCGAGCGGCAGGCGGGCGACCGCGTCAATCTCGAAGTGGACCAGATGGCGCGCTATGTCGCACGTCTGGCGGAAGCGGAAAATCGCCAGTAGCGGCGACGCGCCTGGCCTGTTACACAGCGCGCCGTCGCGCGTCTCGGGCGCGCATTTCCTTTGCAAGAGACAGGCATGACAGACGCAAGCGCTCCCCATATCCTCATCGTCGAGGCCCGCTTCTACGATGATCTCGCCGATGCGATGCTCGACGGGGCGAAGCGCGCTCTGGAAGAAGCGGGCGCAACTTTCGACGTTGTCACCGTGATGGGCGCGCTGGAGATTCCGGGCGCGATTTCGTTTGCGCTGGCCGGCGCGCGGGCCGGCGGCGTTGCCTATGACGGCTACGTCGCGCTCGGCGTCGTCATTCGCGGCGAGACCTATCATTTCGACATCGTGGCGAACGAATCCAGCCGTGCGCTGATGGATCTCTCGGTCCGTGAGAACATTGCCATCGGCAACGGCATCCTGACCACCGAAAACGACGAGCAGGCCTGGGTGCGGGCGCGGCGCAACGATCTCGACAAGGGCGGCTTTGCCGCGCGCGCTGCGCTCACCATGATTGCGCTCAAGCGAAAATTTGGCGCCTGAAATGAACGAGGCGGTCAAACCGGCCAACAAGCGCGGCGCAGCACGGCTGGCCGCGGTGCAGGCGCTCTACCAGATGGATGTCGGCGGCTCCGGCGTGCTGGAGACGGCGGCGGAGTACGAGACCTTCCGGCTCGGCAAGGAGATCGACGGCGCGCAGTATCGCGAGGCCGACGCGGCGTGGTTCCGCGCCATCCTCGGCGGCGTGGTGGAAAGCCAGAAGGCGCTCGACCCGGCGATCCGGCAGGCGCTCACCGACGAATGGCCGCTGTCGCGCCTCGACGCCACGCTGCGCGCCATCCTGCGCGCCGGCGTGTGGGAACTGACCAATCGCAAGGATGTGCCGACCGCAGTGATCGTCAGCGAATATGTCGACATCGCCAAGGCGTTCTTCGACGGTGAGGAGCCGAAGATCGCCAACGCCGTACTCGACCGTATCGCGCGGCGCACCCGCACCGACGTGAAGGCCAAAAACCCGTGACAGCTGAAACCGACCGCCATGCGCGGCGCACCGCGCTGACGCTTTCCGCCGCCCAGGCGATCGTCGGTTCGGCCGCGCCGATCTGCATTTCCATGGGCGGGCTGACCGGCGTCTACCTGCTTGGCCCCGACAAGGCGCTCGCCACAGCCCCGGTCACCGGCTTCAACATCGGCACCGCACTTGGCGCACTGCCCGCCGCCTGGCTGATGCGCGCGCTCGGCCGCCGGTACGGCTTCATGAGCGGCGCGCTTGTCACAGCAATCGGCGGCGCGGTCGCGACAATGGCGATCTTCGCCGGCAATTTCTGGCTTTTCGCGTTCGGCCTGCTGATCGTTGGAAGCGGCAATTCCTTCGTTCAGCAGTACCGTTTCGCCGCGGCCGACAACGCGCCGGCGCATTTCAAGCCGACGGCGATTTCCTGGGTGCTGGGCGGCGGCGTGTTTGCGGCGATCATCGGCCCGCAGACGGTGATCTTCACCCGCGAACTGTTCGCTCCGGTGATGTTTGCCGGAAGTTTCACCGCCATCATCGGCCTTGCGGCAATCGGCGCGGCGGTGCTGTGGACACTGCAACTGCACAAGCACACCAAGGCTGTCGCCTCCGCCGACGACCACCACCCGCCGCGCCCGCTGACGACGATCGTCGCCCAGCCGAAATTCCTGATCGCGATCGCCTGCGGCATCTCTTCCTACGCACTGATGAGCTTCGTGATGACCGGTGCTCCGCTCGCCATGGTCGGTTGCGGCTTCACGCCGGAGGAGGCGACGCTCGGCATCTCCTGGCACGTGATGGCGATGTTTGCGCCAAGCTTCTTCACCGGCAAACTGATCGCGCGTTTCGGCAAGGAGACGATCGTGGCGATCGGCATGGCGCTGCTCATCGGTTGCGGCATCGTTGCGCTTTCCGGCATCGAACTGTGGCAATTCTGGACCGCGCTGATCCTGCTCGGCGTCGGCTGGAATTTCGGATTCATCGGCGCAACCGCCATGGTTGCCGAGACATACCGCCCTTCCGAGCGCAACAAGACACAAGGGCTGCACGATTTCCTGCTTTTCACCACCGTCGCATTCGCCTCGCTGATGAGCGGCCAGACTTACAACGCATTCGGCTGGGACATGTTGAACTGGATCATCTTTCCGGTCGCAATTGCCTGCTTGCTTTTGCTGGCGGTGCAGGTGGTGATGCGGGGACGTCGCGCGGAGGCCTGAAGCCTGTAGGCAGCCGACGATCGACGGCTTTTCAACAGGTTGGATCAAATGCCATCCGCGAGGGTAGCGGAATCTTAGCGTGAAACGGGAGAGGGTGCGGGCGTACACCACAGAGGTCAGCGATGCCCGACGATGCCGCCAGCAGGCAACCCACCCGTATTGCCCTGTTGATCGACGCCGACAACATCAGCCCGGATTACGTCCCCGTCATTCTTCGGGAGGCGGCTGTGCTTGGAACGGTCACGCTCAGGCGCCTTTACGGCAGTTTCTCGTCCGCCACCGTGAACTGCTGGCAGGAGGCGATCGACAGATTCGCACTTTCGCCCGTTCTGACGCCGACGGTAGTTTCCGGAAAGAACGCCACAGACTTACGAATGGCAATCGACGCCATGGATTTGCTGTACAGCCGCCGTTTCGACGCTTTTTGCATCGCGTCGTCGGACAGCGACTTCACGTCGCTGGCGATCCGCATTCGCGAGGAGGGCGTGCGGGTAATCGGCTTCGGGGCGCGCAAGGCGAAGCCGGTCTATGCGTCGTCTTGCGATCGTTTCCATCACTGCGACGTCGACCGAGTCCCTGCCGCGCCTCCGGCGCTGCCGAACCCGTCGCCATCAGAAGCGAAGAAGGCGAAGCCCGGCGCAAAAACCGACACCGGGAAGGACAAGCCCCGTTCCGAAACGGAATACCCGGGCGCAGTCTTGCGGGTCGTGCTCGCCGAGCTTCGGGTCGCGGACGATTGGCCTTGCCTCAGCACCGTTGGCTCGAAAATGAGGGAGCAGATCCCCGGCTTTGATCCGAAGAAGTACGGATACAGCACCCTGAGCAAGATGCTGCGCGCCGACTCCGGATTGCAACTCCGCGAATCGCCGACCAAAGGCGCGTCCGTGCTGCAGGTTTCCCTCCGCCCGCAGCAATCCGCGGCCTGATCCCTCCCAATTGCCAACAGGCAAGGCGCGCCCAGCGCCTTGACGTATCGCTTTCCGTTCAGCATACAGCCGCGCGATGGGACAGGCGGAAAATCGCGCTCGCGCGGCGGCTTGTCCCCGATTCTTCGGCCCCGGGAGGGTTCTGTGGGGCCCAATCGAAGGAAATCGTGAAAATGCTCTTCATCGTCATCCTGTGCGGCCTGCTGTCGGTCGCCTACGCGGTGTGGGCCACCCAGTCGGTGCTCGCCGCCGACCAGGGCAACGCCCGCATGCAGGAAATCGCTGGCGCCATCCGTGAAGGCGCGCAAGCGTATCTCTCGCGCCAGTACCCCACGATCGCCATTGTCGGCGTCATCGTCTTCATCATCACCGGCTGGCTGCTGACCTGGATCGCCGCGATCGGCTTTGCCATCGGCGCCATCCTGTCGGGCGTTGCCGGCTTCATCGGCATGCACGTCTCGGTGCGCGCCAACGTGCGCACCGCGCAGGCGGCCTCCAACAGCCTCGCAGCCGGGCTCGACATCGCCTTCAAGGCGGGCGCCATCACCGGCATGCTGGTCGCTGGCCTCGCGCTGCTCGGCGTCGCGGTTTACTACTGGATCCTGACCGGCCCGATGGGCTTTGGCGCCGGCGACCGCGCGGTGATCGACGCGCTGGTGGCGCTCGGCTTCGGCGCTTCGCTGATCTCCATCTTTGCCCGTCTCGGCGGCGGTATCTTCACCAAGGGCGCTGACGTCGGCGGCGACTTGGCTG
>CALMYO010000233.1 GCA_937873685.1 uncultured Paracoccaceae bacterium | reverse complement strand
ACGCCGACAGGCGAGCGTGATTGCGTCGACCGTTTGTCACGGTTCGGGCGAAGGGAAGCAGCACATGGCGAAACGATATCCGCGCGACATGCTGGGCCATGGGGCCAATCCGCCAGACCCGCGCTGGCCGGGCAATGCGGCGATCGCGGTGCAGTTCGTCGTCAACTATGAGGAAGGCGGCGAGAACTGCGTGCTGCACGGCGATGCGCAATCGGAAGCCTTCCTGTCGGAGATTGTCGGTGCGGCGAACTGGCCGAACCAGCGCCACTGGAACATGGAATCGATCTACGACTACGGCGCCCGCGTCGGTTTCTGGCGGCTGCACCGGTTGTTTACAGGGGCCGATGTTCCGGTCACGGTCTATGGCGTCGCAACGGCGCTCGAGCGCTCGCCGGCGCAGGTGGCCGCGATGCAGGAGGCCGGGTGGGAAATCGCCTCGCACGGGCTGAAATGGATCGAGCACAAGGATTTCTCGCCCGAGCGCGAGCGCGCTGATATCGCCGAAGCCATCCGCATCCACGCAGCCGTGACCGGCGAGCGCCCGCGCGGCTGGTATACCGGCCGCTCCTCGGTCAACACCGTCGACCTCGTCAGCGAGGAAGGCGGCTTCGATTATGTTTCAGACACATACGACGACGAATTGCCATATTGGCGCAACCACGCCGGCCGCGACCAACTGATCATTCCCTATACGCTGGATTGCAACGACATGCGGTTTGCGACCCCGCAGGGCTTCAACAGCGGCGACCAGTTCTTCACTTACCTCAAGGACACGTTCGACGTGCTGCATGCGGAGGGCCTGGCAGGCCGTGCGGGCATGATGAACATCGGCCTGCATTGCCGGCTTGTCGGACGCCCCGGGCGCTTTGCGGCGCTCAAACGTTTCGTCGAATACGCAAAATCGCACGAGCGCGTCTGGTTTGCGCGCCGCATCGACATTGCCCGCCACTGGGCAACGCATCATCCGCCGCGCCGCGCCGGCGATCGTCCGTCATCCATGACACGGGACGCCTTCCTGATGCGATTCGGCGGGGTGTTCGAGCATTCCGCCTGGATTGCCGAACGCGCCTTCGATGGCGAGCTTGGCCCAGCGCATGACACGGCGCAGGGGCTTCATGCGGCGCTTGCCAGGCAGTTCCGCATGGCGTCTCCGGCAGAAAGGCTTGGCGTGCTTCGCGCCCATCCGGACCTTGCCGGCAAGCTGGCGGCGGCGAAGCGCCTCACCGCCGAATCGACCGCCGAACAGGCCGGCGCTGGCCTCGATGCGCTCACCGATGCCGAGCGCGCCCGCTTCACCGAGCTGAACGCCGCCTATGTGGAGAAATTCGGCTTTCCCTTCATCATCGCGGTGCGCGGGTTGAACAAGGCCGACATCCTCGGCGCTTTTGAAAGCCGTATCGGCAACGATCGCGACACGGAGTTCGAAACCGCTTGCCGACAGGTGGAACGGATCGCGCGCCTTCGCCTCAACGACCTGCTGCCCTCCTGACACCGGACCGCCAGATGACCGCTTCCTACTATGCCCCGATCGGCGGCCTGCCGCCGCAAACGCAACTTCTCACCGGCCGCGCCATGTTCACCACCGCCTATGCGGTGATCCCGAAGGGCGTCTACACCGACATCGTGACGAGTTACCTTCCGCATTGGGAGAAGACCCGGCTGTGGGTGTTGTCGCGGCCGCTTTCGGGCTTCGCCGAGACCTTCTCGCAATACATCATGGAGGTGTCGCCCGGCGGCGGCAGCGACAGGCCGGAGACCGACGACGGCGCTGAAGGCGTGCTTTTCGTAGTGGAGGGCGAAATCGCGCTGACGATCGAAGGCGAGTCGCACCGGCTGACATCCGGCGGTTACGCCTTCCTTCCACCGCGTTGCAACTGGACACTGCGCAACACCGGCGACGGCCCCGCCCGCTTCCACTGGGTGCGCAAGGCTTATGAGGCGGTGGAGGGTATCGATATCCCACCGCCCTTCGTCACCAACGAAAACGACTTGGCGCCGAACGCCATGCCGGGCACCGACGGCAAATGGGCGACCACGCGCTTCGTCGATCCTGCCGACCTTCGCCACGACATGCATGTCAACATCGTCACCTTCGAACCGGGCGCGGTGATCCCGTTTGCCGAGACGCATGTGATGGAGCACGGGCTCTACGTGCTGGAAGGCAAGGCGGTCTACCGCCTCAACCAGGACTGGGTGGAGGGGGAGGCTGGCGATTACATGTGGCTGCGCGCCTTTTGTCCACAGGCCTGCTACGCCGGCGGGCCGGGCAAGTTCCGCTATCTGCTTTACAAGGATGTGAATCGGCATATGAAGTTGAAGATCGGGTGACGCGCGACGTCCCCGGGGGGCAATATCTTGGGGGACTGGAAGATGGCAGCAATCGACGCCGGTATCGGCACACCGGAACAACTGCGTGACCCGAACTACACGCCGCCCCTCGCCAAGGCGATACCGCTCGGCATCCAGCATGTGCGGGCGATGTTCGTGTCGACCGCCCCGCCCGCCATTATCGTTGCCGGCGCAGCCGGCTTCGGCTTCGGCTCCAATTCGCCCGACTTCCCGAACCTGATCTACATGATCCAGATGTCGATGTTCTTCGCCGGCATCGCCACGCTGTTCCAGACCATCGGTTTCGGCCCGGTCGGCGCGCGCCTGCCGATCGTGCAGGGCACCAGCTTCGCTTTCCTGCCGGTGATGATCCCGGCCGTTGCCGGGCTGGGTGTCGGCGGACTCGCGGGCCTAATGACCGGCGTCTTCATCGGCGGCATCTTCCATTTCTGCCTCGGTTTCTTCATCGGCCGCATCCGCTTTGCCTTGCCGCCGCTGGTCACCGGCCTGATCGTGCTGATGATCGGGTTGGCGCTGATTCGCGTCGGCATCCAGTATGCGGCGGGTGGCGTGCCGCTGATGGGCAAGCCGGAATTCGGCTCGCTTGCGATGTGGATCCCGGCCCTCGTGGTCGTGATCGTCACGCTGGGGATGAAGTTCTTCACCCGCGGCATGATGTCCGTCGCCGCCGTGCTGATCGGCCTGCTCGCCGGCTATGTCGTGGCCTTGCTGATGGGCCAGGTCAGCTTCGGCAATGTCGGACGCGCCGCATGGTTCACCCTGCCCTCGCCCTTTGCCTGGGGTTTCGAGATCAACTGGGCGATCATCATCGGCATGTGCCTGATGGCCGTGGTTTCCGCAATTGAGACTGTCGGCGACACATCAGGCATCACCAAGGGTGGAGCCGGGCGCGAAGCGACAGACAAGGAGATCTCGGGCGCAACCTTCGCTGACGGTCTCGGCACGGCTATGGCCGGCGCGTTTGGCGCGCTCCCCAATACCTCGTTCAGCCAGAATGTCGGGCTGATCTCGATGACCGGCGTGATGAGCCGCCATGTTGTCACCATCGGCGCGATCTTCCTGATCGTCTGCGGCCTTATCCCGAAGGTCGGCGCAATCGTGTCCACCGTACCGATCAACGTGCTCGGCGGTGGCGTCATCGTGATGTTCGGCATGGTCAGCGCCGCCGGCCTCAACATGCTGTCCGAAGTCAACTGGAACCGCCGCAACATGGTGATCTTCGCCACTGCGCTTTCGGTGGGCTTCGGTCTGCAACTCGAGCCTTCCGCGCTGCAGCACTTGCCGAAAACCGTGCAGATCCTGCTGACCTCGGGCCTGCTGCCCTCGGCGATCCTGGCGATCGTGCTCAACCTGGTGATCCCGGAGGAGATCGAATAGACCCGGTTGCGCCGGGCGGCGGCTGCCGGGCGGGTCCTCGTCCGGCGCCGCCGGTATTGCAGTAAATGGAGCGTTGGACGCGCAACGCTTCAAGGCCGGGGCCGCGTTTACTTTGCGTAATTGCGCCAGATCGCTCCGAGCACGTTGGAATAGTCGTCGGTCCAGGGCGCGACGCCGTTTGCCTGCGCGGGACGCACGCGCCCGTCTTGAGCGAGCGCACCGAAACTGACCGGGTCGCGGGCAAGGAAGGCGACAAAGGCGCGCTCCTTCAGCGTTTTCTCGTTCATGGTGAAATCGGCCGGGAAATCGCCGAACAGCGCGGTCAGGCCAAGCCGGCCGGCATTGGCGGCGATTACGCTTTCAAGCTCCATGTGGCGGTTGGAGATGTGCATCACCAGCAGGCCGTCCTTCGAAAGCTTGCGCTCGTACATGGCGAGCGCCTCCACCGTGATCAGGTGCACGGGAATCGAATCGGAGGAGAACGCGTCGATGACCAGCAGGTCATAGGCGTCGTCCGGTTCGTCGCGCAGCTTCAGGCGCGCATCGCCGACGATGACGCGGCTGTCGGCGGCGCATTCCGGCATGAAACGGAAATGCGCCGGGTTCTGCGCCAGTTCCACCACATCGCGGTCGATCTCGTAGTAGTCGAAGGTTTCGCCGGGCTGGCGGTAGCAGGCAAGGCTCCCTGCCCCGAGCCCCACCACGCCGGCGCGACCGATCTGCCCGCCAAGCCGTTTGCGGGTCTCGATGATCGACAACGCCATGCCGGAATTGGCGTGGTAGTAGGTCAGCGGTTCGGGGGCGCCGGTCGCCGGATTGCCGTTGGCGTCGGCAATGCGCATCGCGCCGTGCAGCGTCGTACCGTGCACCATGCGGCGGAACTGGCCGTCGGCGTCGTTGATGATCGCCGTGACGCCGAAGAAGGAGCGGCGCACCTCCGGCCGGTCGAGCGTGGCCGTCGCACCACCGACCAGAGTGACACCGATGGCAAACAACATCACCGAAAGCTGCGGGCGGCGGGCGTAAAGCGCCATGGCGACCAGGGCGACCGCGCCGGCGTTGATCGCGTACTGCGCCTTCTTCCATTCCGCGCCGGTCACAAGGCTGCTCAGTTCCGGCAGGTAAAGGCCGATCGCCAATGCCGCGATCAGCGCATGCAAGACCGGTCGCAGGCCGCTGCGCCAGACCGGTGGCAGCACCAGCAGCGAGGCGACGACGAGGATCGGGTATTCGGCGATCGAGGTGAACACCGCCGGCGCGACAAGGCTGGTGAAGATGCCGCCGAGCACGCCGCCAATCGACATGGCGAAGTAGAACTCGGTCAGGTGGCGGGCCGCAGGCCGGCGCGCCGCCAGCACCCCGTGCGCCGCCATGGCGGCGATGAAGAAGTAGCCGTAGTGAGCGGCAAGGCTCAGCCACACCGGCAGCTTGCCGCCTATGGTCAGCGCCGCGATCACCACGATCGCCATCGGCGGCAGCGCCGCCTGCATCCATTCGGCGCGGATCAACGGCTTGCGCTGGAAAACGATGACGAAGGTGAGCAGGAACAGCGCCAGCGGCATCACCCAAAGGAAGGGCGCGGCGGCAAGGTCGGTGGAGATGTGGGCGGTGACCGCCACCAGCAGCCCTGACGGCACGAAGGCCAGCGCCACCCAGGTCAGGCGGTCGGTCCAGGTCGGTGAGGCGGTGGTTTGCGCATCCGCCACATCTTGCGCCATAGTCGCGCCGCCTTGCCGCAGTGCAACGAAGCCGCAGGCGGCAATCGCAAGGCCAAGCGCGACGTATCCCGCCGTCCACATCCAGCTCTGGCCAGAAACCGTGAACAGCGGCTCGAAAAACAGGATGTAGAGGAACAGCGAGGCAAAGCTGCCGATGTTCGACGCGCCATAGAGGAAATACGGGTCGCCGGCATGGGCATGGCCGGTGCGGGCGAACCAGGCCTGCAGCAGCGGTCCGTTGGCCGACACGGCAAAGAACGGCAAACCGACGCTTGCTGCAAACAGCGCCAGCAGCCACAGCGCCTGCCCGCTCTCTGGCGGATTGTCCCAGGCGGCCGAGATGCCGATCGGCAACGCCAGCAGGCCGATCGCCATCACCGCCAGATGCGCCAGCACGGCAGTCTTCAGCGACAAGCGGGCGGTGAGCAGATGGGCATAGCCATAGCCGGCGAGCAGCGCGCCCTGGAAGAACACCATCGCGACCGACCACACGGCCGGAGAACCGCCAAGCCGCGGCAACGCCATCTTGGCGAAGAACGGCTGCACGGAAAACAACAGGAAGGCAGAAAGAAACAGCGTCGCCGTGTAGAGTGCCAGCACATTTGCGCCCGATACGGCGCGCGTTTCACTGGCCGGCGCTGGATGCTCGATGACCGTCATGCGATGTCCCCCGAATCGGGAGGATTTCTAGCCGACAGCCCGCCAAGGAATCGTTAACGTTTCACGCCGAAGGCGCGCCGTAGATCGCATCGGCGCGTTTCTCGAAGGCTTCGGCAAACATGCGAAACGCCCGGTCGAACACCGCGCCCATCACCGCGCCGAGAATGCGGCTCTTGAACTCGTAGTCGATCGAAAAATGCACGTTGCAGGCAGCATCGCCGGCCTGCTCGAAACGCCAGCGGTTTTCCAGGTAGCGGAACGGCCCGTCGATGTACTTCACATCGATGGTGTTCTCGTCGGGCTTCAGCGTCACCTGGCTGGTGAAGGTTTCGCGGATCGCCTTGTAGCCGACCGTCATGTCGGCGACGAGCAGCGTCCTGCCATTCTCGCCCTCGCGGCGCGACCGCACCGCAAGCGCCTCTCACATCGGCAGGAATTGCGGGTAGGTCTCGACATCGGCGACAAGCGCAAACATCTGCCCGGCAGTATGGCCGACACGCCGCGTGGTGGAAAACTTCGGCATGATATCAGGCGGTTGCGCTTCGTTTCTTGAGCAGATTCTCGCGCGCCGCCTTCAGCCGCGCGAAATCGTCGCCGGCATGGTGCGAAGACCGCGTCAAGGGGCTGGCCGAGACCAGCAGGAAGCCCTTGGAATATCCGACTGTCTCGTAGGACTTGAATTCGTCCGGCGTCACGAAAGCCTTGACCGGATGGTGCTTCTTCGTCGGCTGCAGGTACTGGCCGATGGTGAGGAAATCGACCGCGGCAGTGCGCAAATCGTCCATCAACTGCAGCACCTCGTTGCGCTGTTCGCCAAGGCCGACCATGATGCCGGACTTGGTGAACATCGACGGATCGAGTTCCTTCACCCGCTGCAGCAGGCGGATGGAATGGAAGTAGCGCGCGCCCGGCCGCACGGTGAGATAGTTCGACGGCACGGTTTCGAGATTGTGGTTGAACACGTCCGGTCGCGCCGCAACCACGATCTCCAGCGCGCCGTCCTTGCGGAGGAAATCGGGAGTCAGCACCTCGATGGTGGTCTGCGGCGAGGCGGCGCGAATGGCGCCGACCACATTGGCGAAATGGCGCGCGCCGCCATCGGCGAGATCGTCGCGGTCAACGGATGTGATGACGACATGCGACAACCCCATCTTGACCACGGCCTTGGCGATGTTGTCCGGTTCGTTCAGGTCGATGCCGGTCGGAATGCCGGTCGCCACGTTGCAGAAGGCGCAGGCGCGGGTGCAGATCTCGCCGAGGATCATGAAGGTGGCGTGCTTCTTGTCCCAGCACTCGCCGATGTTGGGGCAGCCGGCTTCCTCGCACACGGTCACCAGCTTGTGGGCGCGCACGATGTCGCGCGTCTCCGCATAGCCCTTGGATGTGGGCGCCTTGACGCGGATCCACTCCGGCTTGCGCGCGATTTCCGAATCCGGCTTGTGCGCCTTTTCGGGATGGCGCGGCCGCGCTGCCGGCTTGGCGAGGGTGTCGACGAGTGTGACCATTTCCGTTCGTGCCTTCGTGTACGTTGTTGCGTCGCAGAAGATTTAACGATGTCGGTCGTCAACTGCTGCGACAAGTATCCTGTAGCTACGGGCTATCGCACCTCAATCAGTGTTTCGCCGTTCTCGAGTGACAACTGCACCATCGGGAGGATCTCCTCAAATCGCTTCAGCAATGCTGTTCGCCTGGTATTCGGCATTCTTAGCCATACGATTGCTGGGCCTTTTTCATTCATAGCATGAAGAAAGGAGAAATCTTCGTCCTTGGTGAGGATCACCATCCCCTTTTTGCTTGCATACTCCCATATCTGGCTATCAGACGCCAAAGCCAAACCAACGTCAAAAACATGCTCCGATAGATGACCACGCTCTGTCATCCACCATGCCAGCGCAGCCGGAAGCTGGGCATCAACAAGGAATCGGGTCACGCGACCTGCAGAACCAAATGATCGGCTTGACGTGACGCGTACATCAGCACGGCCGTTATGTCTTCGTTCTCCAGATATGGATAATCCTCAAGGATTTCCTTTCGATCTGCTCCCGCGGCGAGCAAGTCAAGAATGTCGGACACCCTGATCCTCATGCCCCGCACGGCTGGACGCCCACCGCAGATTTGCGGATCGATGGTAATGCGTTGCAGATCGCTCATCGTTCCAATCCAATTAGTTCCGCTTTTCGCTTCGTCCGAAAAACCACAGGATCAGGATCGCGCCGAACACCGCGATCAGCATCTTGGCGAAGAAACCATAAGCCTCGATGCCGACAACGCCGGCAAGCGTTCCGCCGACAAAGGAGCCGGCGATACCGACAAGAATGTTGGTCAGCAGCGAATGATCGCGGTTCATCGCCTTTTCGGCGACATAGCCGGCGACTAAACCGATGATCAACAGCCCGAAAAGATTAACGCCCGGCGTTCCGAGCAGCCCCATCTGTTCGCCGTGCATGCTCCTGCCCTCACGCGATCAATCGCGCCAGCAGCACGACGATGATCGCGCCGATGGTCGAGGTGATGATCTGGCTGGCTAGCGGGCTTTTGATCCCGAGATTGATGCCCGCCATCGAGAAAAGGATGCCGCCGACGAACGATCCGATGATGCCGACGACGAGATACCAAACAATCCCTCCGCCGCCGACAACGATGGAAGCGAGAAAACCCGCAATGATGCCGATCAGGGCGAAAACCGCCAATGCCTTGAGATCCATGGCCTTACCTCCGTGACGCCAGCGCCAATGCGCGAAACAGCAACATCAGCACAGCACCGAACATAAGCCCTGCCGCGCCCAACGCCAAGGTGGCCGACCATACTCCTGCCCAGCCGGTGACGATGGTGCCGCTGAACGAGAGTCCGCCCGACATCAGCCCGGCCAGGCCGGCGAGGAAACCGAGCGCAAGGCCGACGCCGGTCGACCATTTCAACGCGGCGATGCTGGCGGCATGCCAGAGGTTTTCGTTGCGGGCGAGCGGCATCAGGTTTTCACGCGTTCAGCACCCGTCCATACGCATCCAGCACGCTTTCCTTCATCATCTCGGAGAGCGTCGGGTGCGGGAAGATGGTGTGCATCAACTCTTCCTCGGTCGTCTCCAGGTTCATGGCGACGACGAAACCCTGGATCAGTTCCGTCACTTCCGCACCGACCATATGCGCGCCGATCAATTGGCCCGTCTTCTTGTCGAAGATCGTCTTGATCAGGCCCTGGTCCTCGCCGAGCGCAATCGCCTTGCCGTTGGCGGCAAAGGAGAAGCGGCCGACGCGGATGTCGCGCCCCTGCTCCTTCGCCTTGGCTTCGGTGAGGCCCACGGACGCGACCTGCGGATGGCAATAGGTGCAGCCCGGCACCAGCGCCTTGTCGAAGGCATGCACGTGCATGCCGGCGATCTTTTCGACACAGATCACGCCCTCATGCTCGGCCTTGTGCGCCAGCATCGGCGGGCCGGCAACATCGCCGATGGCGTAGACGCCCTCGACATTGGTGCGCCCGTAGCCGTCGACGACGATGCAGCCTCGATCGGTCTTCACGCCGAGCGCCTCAAGGCCGAGGTTCTCGATGTTGCCCTGCACGCCGACGGCCGAGATCAGCCGGTCGGCTTCCAGCACCTCGGTCTTGCCGCCCTTGAGTTCGACAGTCGCCTTGACGGTGTTCGCGCCCTTCTCGACCTTGCTGACCTTGGCTTCGGTGTGGATCTTCAAGCCCGCCTTTTCCAGCTGCTTGCGGGCAATGCCGGAAATCTCGGCATCCTCGACCGGCATGATGGTGGGCATCAGCTCCACGACGGTCACGTCGCAGCCCATGGCGTTGTAGAACGACGCGAACTCGATGCCGATCGCGCCGGAGCCCATCACCAGCAGTTTCCCTGGCAATTCTTGCGGCACCATGGCCTCGAAATAGGTCCAGATCAGCTTGCCGTCCGGTTCGATCCCCGGCAGCGCGCGCGGCCGCGCGCCGGTTGCCACAATGATGTGCTTTGCCGTGTATTCACCTTCGCCCTTGACGCCCTTTGGCGCCGGGTGCTGCGGCTGCATGGCGGCCTTGGTCGGCTTTCCGACCGTTATCCTGCCCTTGCCAGCGAGCTTTGCCTCGCCCCAGATCACGTCGATCTTGTTCTTCTTCATCAGGAAGCCGACGCCGCCGTTCAGCCGCGCAGAGACGCCGCGCGAGCGGTCGACCACGGCCTTCACATCGGCGGTGACCTTGCCCTCAAGCTTCAGCCCGTAGTTCTTCAGGTGACCGGCATAATGCATGATCTCCGCGGAGCGAAGCAGCGCCTTGGTGGGTATGCAGCCCCAGTTGAGGCAAA
>CALMYO010000232.1 GCA_937873685.1 uncultured Paracoccaceae bacterium | reverse complement strand
CAGCCGCATCGAGCGCAAGGACCGCGCCACCAAGCTTTTGACCTATCTCGCCGACGTCACCGTCAACGGCCATCCGGAAGCCAAGGGACGGCCGAAGCCGACGGCCGACGCCACGCGCCCGGTCGTGCCGTGGACGGGCGTCAGCGAAATCGCCGCCGGCGCAAGGCAGATGCTGGACGAACTTGGCCCCGAAGCCTTCTGCCGCGCCGTGCGGGCCGAGAAGCGGGTGCTGATGACCGACACAACGATGCGCGACGGCCACCAGTCGCTGCTGGCGACGCGCATGCGCACCTTCGACATCGCAGCGATCGCCGGCGTTTACGCCCGCGCTCTGCCGCAACTGTTCAGCCTCGAATGCTGGGGCGGCGCGACTTTCGACGTCTCCATGCGCTTCCTCACCGAGGATCCGTGGGAGCGGCTTTCGCTGATCCGCGAGGCGGCGCCGAACATCCTTACCCAGATGCTGCTGCGCGGGGCGAACGGCGTCGGCTACACCAACTATCCCGACAACGTGGTGAAGCATTTCGTGCGACAGGCGGCGGCGGGCGGCATCGATGTGTTCCGTGTCTTCGACTGCCTCAACTGGGTGGAGAACATGCGCGTCGCCATGGAGGCGGTGCGCGAGGAGGGCCGGCTCTGCGAGGCGGCGATGTGCTACACCGGCGACGTTCTCGACCCCGCCCGCGCCAAGTACGACCTGAAATACTATGTCGCGCTGGCGCGCGACCTGGAGAAGGCCGGCGCCCACATCCTCGCTGTCAAGGACATGGCCGGCCTGCTGAAGCCGGCCGCCGCCCGCGTGCTGTTCCGCGCGCTGCGCGAGGCGACCGACCTGCCGCTGCATTTCCACACGCATGACACATCGGGCATTGCGGCGGCGTCGATCCTTGCGGCAGTCGACGAGGGCGTCGACATCGTCGATGCGGCGATGGATTCGCTTTCCGGCAACACCTCGCAGCCCTGCCTTGGCTCCATCGTCGAGGCGCTGAAGGGCTCGGAGCGCGATCCGGGCCTGGATACCGAATGGATCCGCCGCATCTCCTTCTACTGGGAAGCGGTGCGCAACCAGTACGCCGCGTTCGAGAACATCTCGCAGTCGCCGGCCTCGGAGGTTTACCTGCACGAGATGCCCGGCGGCCAGTTCACCAACCTGAAGGAACAGGCCCGCGCGCTCGGGCTGGAAAGCCGCTGGCACGAGGTCGCCCGCGCCTATCACGACGCCAACCTGATGTTCGGCGACATCGTCAAGGTGACGCCGTCCTCCAAGGTGGTTGGCGACATGGCGCTGATGATGGTGGCGCAGGACCTGACCGTGGCCGATGTCGAGAACCCGGCAAAGGACATCGCTTTCCCGGATTCGGTCGTCTCGATGCTGCGCGGCGATCTCGGCCAGTCGCCCGGCGGCTGGCCGGCCGCGCTGCAGAAGAAGGCGCTGAAGGGCGACACCCCGTTCACCGAACGGCCCGGCGCGCTGCTGCCCGACGCCGATCTGGTGAAAATGCGCGCCGAAATCGAGGAAAAGCTCGGCCGCAAGCTGAGCGAGGCCGAATTCGCCTCATGGCTGATGTATCCGAAGGTGTTTTCCGATTTCGCCGCCGCGCAGGATCTCTACGGCCCGGTCTCGGTGCTGCCGACGCCGGTCTATTTTTACGGGCTCAAACCCGAGGAAGAGGTCTATGTCGATCTCGAAAAGGGCAAGACGCTGGTGGTGCGCTGCCTCGCGCTCGGCGAGACCGACGAGAAGGGCATGGTGACCGTGTTCTTCGAACTGAACGGTCAGCCGCGCCGCGTCAAGGTTCCCGACCGCGCCCACGGCGCCGGTGGTTCGAAAGCGAGGCCGAAGGCGGAAGCCGGCAACCCGGCCCATGTCGCCGCCCCGATGCCAGGCGTCATCTCAACGCTCGCCGTGCGCGAGGGCCAGGAGGTGAAGGCCGGCGACGTGCTGCTCGGCATCGAGGCGATGAAGATGGAAACCGCCCTGCACGCCGAGCGCGACGGCGTTGTCGCCACACTGCACGTGAAGGCCGGCGACCAGATCGACGCCAAGGATTTGCTGGTGGTGTTTGCGTGAGGGGTGGCGGCGCCGGTTGCGTTGTGCAGGACAAGCAGCTGCTTTGAATACAACGCATACACATGGTCAGGACTCTCCGGATGCCTACCACGGTCCGCCTTTCGACTGAACTCGAAGCCCGGCTTTCGAATCTTTCTACCAAGACCGGCCGCACGAAGGCGTTCTACCTTCGCGAAATCATCTCGAGAGGGATGGACGAAGTGGAGGATTACTATCTGGCGGCGGAAGTTGCAGCGAGAGTGCGCACCGGCAAGGAAGGCATTCATTCCGCGGCAGAGGTGAAGCGCGCCCTTGCCCTGGACGATTGAGTATTCCGATACCGCACTGAAACACTTGAAGAAGCTGGACCGTGCGGTTGCACGACGAATTGTCGAATACATGGATAAGCGGATTGCGCCTATCGACGATCCTCGTTCGGCCGGCAAGGCCTTGATTGATTCTCTGAAGGGTCTGTGGCGGTACCGGCAGGGCGATTGGCGTATCCTGCGCGACATCCAGGACGCGCGTGTCGTTGTACTGGTGCTCGAAATCGGGCATCGTTCAAATGTCTACGAGTGACCCCCGTTCACCAGTCAACTCTTGAGCCTGCCGATTCAGTATGGAGTTTGACGTCGCCACCCAACGCCCCGCCCCTAACGCGCCTTCACGCCGCCGAGGATCACGGCCAGCACAGCTTCCGCTGCCTTGTCGGCAAAGTCCGGCGCAGAAGCGCGTTCGCCCAGCACGGCGCGCACCTGCGCGTCGAAATCGGCATAGTGCTGGGTCGCCGCCCAGATCATGAAAATGAGGTGGTGCGGATCGACCGGCGCGAGTTTGCCTGCAGCGATCCAGCCTTCGATCACCTTCGCCTTGTCGTCGACCAGCGCCTTCAGCGGCCCGGTCAGGAAGCTGTGGATCGCCGGCGCGCCGTGCAGGATCTCGTTGGCGAACAGCTGGCTTGCCTGCGGCCGTTTCGCCGACATCGCCATCTTGGCGCGGATATAGGCCGAAAGTTCCTCGACAGGATCGCCGTTCGGGTCGAGCGCGGCGAGCGGCGCCAGCCAGGCGTCCAGCGTGTCGCGCAGCACCTGCACATAGATGTCCTGTTTGGAGCGGAAATAGTAGAGCATGTTCGGCTTCGACATGCCGGCGCGCACGGCGATGGCGTCCAGCGTCGACCCGCGAAAGCCGAAAGCGGAAAACACCTCCAGCGCCGCGTCGAGAATGACGCGACGGTTTGCCGCCTGGATGCGCGTTTCGCGCGGCGCGCCGGTTTGCGTCCCGCCGTCCTCGGCCAGCATGGTTTCCTCCGCTGTTCCGGCAATCGGCCGGAATGTGCCTGCGACTTCATCACTTGCACGGCCTTTGCGCAAGGCCGGCGGCAGGTTCGCCGCTTGACCCGCCGCCGCGAACCGCCAATATGCCGAAAGCGGTCGCATTGAGGGAGACCCGTCATGAGCACGGTACAGTTGCGCGAGGCGAGAGCCTCCCTGTCGAAGCTGGTCGCCGCGGCCGAGCGCGGTGAAACGACCACGATCACCCGCAATGGCAAGCCGGTCGCGGTGGTGGCGCCGGTGGCGCCTGAAGACGCTCCCGGCGAGGCCAGGCCGAACCTCTACGAATTTCTCAAGACGTTTCCCGGCGGTATCGACTTCGAGCGCGACCCCAACGAAAAACTGCGGGATGTCGATCTTTGACAGGAATTCTGGTCGATACCTCGGTTATCTCGTTGTTCGCGCCTGACCGTCCGGCGCTGGGATCTGATTTTGAACAATGGGCGCAGATCACCGGCAAAGACTGGTATCTGCCGGCGATCGCTTTCGCTGAATTGCTTGCCGGCATCTACAAGCTTCGCCGAGCGGGTTCGGTCTGGAAGGCCGATCGGCTCCAGCACTGGGTGCACCAACTCGAGGTGCGGTTCGGTTCGCGCACGCTGTCACTCGACATGGATGTTGCGCGCGAAACTGCGCGCTATTCCGACGCGCTGTTCGCAATCGGTCGTTACCCAGGCCTTGCCGATGTTATCATCGCGGCAACCGCCCGCGTACACGGGCTTGCCGTCCTCACTTGCAACACTCGCCATTTCGAGATGACTGGATTGGATCTGCTGCATCCCGAAACGGTCGCCAAACAGGGATAATTTGACAGGAAGAAAGTCATGACCGCACCTGCCGCCAACATGCGCATCAACCCGGACCGCCTCTGGGATTCCATCCACAAAATGGCGAAAATCGGCCCCGGCGTCGCCGGCGGCTCCAACCGCCAGACGCTGACCGACGCGGATGGCGAGGGCCGCCACCTGTTCAGGCGCTGGTGCGAGGCGGCTGGCTGCACGGTCGGCGTCGACAAGCTCGGCAACATGTTCGCGATGCGCCCCGGAACCGATCCGGACGCGTTGCCGGTCTATGTCGGCAGCCATCTCGACACCCAGCCGACCGGCGGGCGCTATGACGGCGTGCTCGGCGTGCTCGGCGCCCTGGAGGTCATCCGCAGCTTGAACGATCTCGGCATCGCAACGAAACACCCGGTCGTCGCGGTCAACTGGACCAACGAAGAAGGCACACGCTTTGCCCCCGCCATGCTGGCCTCCGGCGTGTTCGCCGGCGTCCACGATCTCGACTGGGCCTATGGGCGCAAGGATGCCGAGGGCAAGGGGTTCGGCGACGAGTTGAAGCGGATCGGCTGGATGGGCGAGGAGGAGGTCGGCGCGCGCAAGATGCACGCCTTCTTCGAACTGCATATCGAGCAAGGGCCGATCCTGGAGGCCGAAGGCAAGGATATCGGCGTCGTCACCCATGGGCAGGGCCTGTCGTGGACTGAAGTGACGATCACCGGCAAGGAGGCCCATACCGGTTCCACCCCGATGCCGATGCGCCGCAACGCCGGGCTTGGCATGGCGCGCGTGCTGGAACTGGTCGACGAGATTGCACTCAGCCACGCGCCGCATGCGGTTGGGGCGGCGGGGCAGATCAATGTTTATCCCAATTCACGCAACGTCATTCCCGGAAGGTGCGTGTTCACGATCGACTTCCGCTCGCCCGATCTCGCGGTGATCCAGGACATGGAGAACCGGATGAAGGCCGGCGCCAAGGCGATCTGCGACGAGATGGGCCTTGGCATCGCGTTCGAGAAGGTCGGCGGTTTCGATCCCGTCACCTTCGATGAAGGCTGCGTGACGGCGATCCGCAACGCGGCGGAGCGGCTTGGCTATTCGCACCGCAACATCATTTCCGGCGCTGGCCACGACGCCTGCTGGATCAACCGCGTTGCGCCGACCGCGATGGTGATGTGCCCCTGCGTCGACGGGCTGAGCCACAACGAGGCGGAAGAGATCTCTAAGGAATGGGCCGCAGCCGGCGCCGACGTGCTGTTCCACGCCGTGGTGGAGACGGCGGGAATCACGAAGTAGCGCAGCCTGGCCGCGATGCTTCACCCGGCCGTGATGGCCCGGCCGGTCGCCGATTCGAACAGACAGATCCGGGCAGCGTCGACTTTCAGCCCGACAGCATCGCCCGGCCGCACATCGGTGCGCTCGCGCATCAGGCAGGTAACCTGTTCGCCGTGTATTGACGCGATCACTTGTGTTTCCGCCCCTGTCGGCTCGACGATCAGGGCTTCGGCCATGTCCCTTTGGGGTTCTGTTGGGAGTTGTTCGGGCGGGATGCCGCGGGTGCCCTTCGGGCCGTCTTGCCCCGGAAGCCGGGCTTAAACGGGGATGCGCCAGCCCCCGCCATTGTCGAATACCAGGCCGGCGCTGCTTGCGCAGACTTGGCCCTCGATAAAGTTCATCGACGGCGATCCGATAAAACCCGCCACATGGCGGTTGACCGGCCGATCGTAAAGTTCAAGCGGCGATCCGGCTTGCTCGATAATGCCGCCATTCATCACCACGATACGGTCCGCCATTGTCATCGCCTCGATCTGGTCATGGGTGACATAGATCGTCGTCGTCTTCAGGCGCTGGTGCATCGATTTGATCTCGGCGCGCATATGCACGCGAAGTTTCGCGTCAAGATTGGAAAGCGGTTCGTCAAACAGGAAGACCTGCGGATTGCGCACGATCGCCCGCCCCATCGCCACGCGCTGGCGCTGGCCGCCCGACAATTCGCGCGGATACCGGTCGAGCAGCGGCTCCAGGTTCAGGATGGACGCGGCGCGTTGCACCGCCGCTTCGCGTTCGGCCATCGGCGCATTGCGCAGCCGCATCGAGAACGCCATGTTCTGGCGCACTGTCATGTGCGGGTAGAGCGCGTAGCTCTGGAACACCATGGCGATGTCGCGCTCTTTCGGCGCAAGGTCGTTCACCACCCTGCCGCCGATCGCGATCGTGCCCGAGGTGACGGCTTCGAGGCCCGCAATCATCCGCAACAGCGTGGACTTGCCGCAGCCGGAAGCGCCGACAAGCACGACGAATTCGCCATCCTCCACCGTCAGGTCGACGCCCTTCAGCACCTCGACCGCGCCATAGGACTTGCGCGCTTCGCGAATCTCAACCGCGCCCATCAGGCTGGTCTCCCTTCCGGAAATGATGACGATAGGCCTCCTGCAGTGCGGCAAACCCGGCCTTTCGCGTCGTCTTGTCTTCTGCAATCAGCCCTTTGCGGTTCCAGCCGCGCTGGTGTGTCGTTTGCCGTCTTTCGCTTCGGAAATCGTAGAGAAGCCAAGGGAATATCCCTGCGACATAACCGCAGGCGTCGTTGATCCGCACCTGGTTTGCGAGCATGTCGGCCTGGTGTTCCTCGGTGAAGAGTTCGCCCGGCGCGCCATGAAGCCCTGCGACGGCATCCGCACCGGTCTCCGAAATCAGCACCGGCTTTTCGGGACGCGAATTGGCGAGAAGCCGTTCGAGATTTGCAAAGCCGGGCTCGTACCATCCGAAGTACTCGTTGATGCCGATCACGTCGAGATGGGCAGTCAACCGGTCCTCGATGCGAAAATGCACCCGGTTGATCAGGCATGCAGCGACCGTCAACCGCGAAGGGTCAAGCGACTTTGCGGTGTCGGCAAGCGCGCGCATGAAGTCGAGCCGCTGATCGGTATCGGCGTTCTCGTTGCCGACGCCCCACAGGATCACGCTGGCGCGGTTGAAATCGCGGGCGATCATTTCCGAAAGCTGGTTGCGCGCATCGGCGAGCGTCGCCGGATTGGCGAAGTCGATCGCCCAGTAAACGGGGATTTCTTCCCAAAGGAGAAGCCCCAATTCGTCGGCAATCAGTGCGGCGCGCTCGTCATGAAGGTAATGGGCAAGCCGCACGGCATTGGCGCCGAGTTCGCGCACATGGGCGAAGCGGCGGCGGATGTCGGCTTGCGAGCTTGTGCGGCCGGTGTCGCGATCGTCCTCGTGCACGCACACGCCGCGCAGCTCGATGGCTTGGCCGTTGAGCAGGATCTCATGGTTGCGGACCTCCACGGTGCGGAAGCCCATGAGTTCCTCCACCCGGTCGCCGGCGCACTCGGCGACGATCCGGTAGCGGACGGGATCGCCCGGACGCCACAGACGCGGCCGCGCGCGCCATTCGGCCACGCCTTTACCGCCGCGTACTGAGACTTGTACATCGCCCAGGCCACCAACCGAAATCCGGCAGGTCGCATCGACAGGACGCGACAGGTCGATCGCAATGCGGATCGTTTCGCGGTCAGGCGCAAGCGCCAGCTGGAAGCTGCGAATGAAGCAATCCGGCGCGCGCACCAACCCCACGCTGCGATGCAGGCCGCCATGGTTGAACCAGTCGAAATGGTGCATCGGCACGCCATCGGCGCGGCGGGTATTGTCCACCTGGATCAGCAGCCGGTTCAGCCCCTTCGTCACCGCATCCGTGATCTCGACGAAAAAAGGTGCGGAACTGCCGTGATGGACGCCGAGAAACCGGCCGTTCACAAAAACGCGCGACCGGCCTGAAGCCGCGCCGATGAGCAGAAAAATGCGTTCGCCCGACGCAGCCGGTTCAATTGCCGCCTCGCGCGAATACCAAGCGCTGCCTTCGTAGTGGAGCCACTGCGGCCGGGCGAGGTTCCAGCAACCCGGAACGGCCAGCGTTTGCCAGCCGCCGTCGTCCCGGTCACGGGGTTGCGTCCATTGATGAGGCGGGGTGTCGTCATGGGTGAACCAGCGCTGTCGCAAGCCTTCACAGAACGGGTCGATGGTGAAGTTCCAGTCGCCGTCGAGGCTCTCGACCTTGCGCCCTCCCATGGCGATCATGCCGCTCGCGCCAAGTACGGGGGCGTTGAAAGGTTCTTCGTATTCCTCCTCGTGCAGATGCGCGAATGGATCCATGCCTGTCGGATCATGCATCTTCGCAGCTCCTTCGATAGCCGATGCCGATCATCTTGCGGAACCGCCAGGGCCTTCGTCCCGGCCGCAAGTGAGCGTCGATCATGGCAATCGCAATCCAGCGGAACCAGGTGGCGAATGCCGTGGAAACGCCTGGCGCAATGACCGGTCCGCCCACCCATCCGTCCTGGCGCCAGGGCTGGTCGAACGTGTCGGCAAATCCGCCGTCGCTGTTCTGGTTGGCGAGGATCGCCGCGATCTTTCGGCCGAGCCAGCGGTCGATCTCGTCACGGCGATGGTCGAGCGTCTGCGCGGCGTGGACAAGAAGGTCGACCTCGTCGACATCGATGCAGGCCGAATGCCATGAGGGGTCGCGCGACAGGACATAGTCGACGGCGCGCTCCTGGTAAGGCAAACGCCAGCCCGACGCGTACCAAAGGTGGAAATTGTGCATGGAGCCGGCCATGGCATGCAGCAGGCGTTCGCCGCCGAGCGCCTGGCCGACGCCCCAGAAGCCTGTGGTCGGCTCCTGCAACCGGTCGTGCCAGTCGCGCAGGATTTCAATGGCCCCCGTCGCCAACGCTTGCGTGGCCTTATCTTCGTGGCGGGCGAGGAGCAGCAGGAATCCGGCCAGATTGACTATGTTGTTGCCTTCCTGCCAAGGATCGCGCAAATCGCGCTCTGCAAGCCAGGCTTTCAGGCGGACCGGATCGAGCCATCGATACACGAAGTCGAGGACTGGCGCTTCATGCGGCGTAAGCGCCCCGATTGCGCCGAGCGCATAGTTGGTGACGTGGAAGTCGATATAGGTCCGTGTCTCGACCGCGTCCGGCTTCTTGAAGATGTCGCCCTCCGCCATGCCGGCAATACGGAACACGCCGTCCCGCCGGCGGTGGGAAACCAGCCAACCGGCAAGCTCCTTGCGCTTGTCGCGACCCCAGTCATCGAGATCGCCGAGAAGGTCGCGACACATCGCGCCATTGTAGGTCGCTGGCAGCAGCATGCCGGGCCATTGCGTAGCGTCGTGTCCGGCGCAGAATCGCAGCACACCCTGTGGAAATGCGCCGCCAGCTTCCAGCGTGTCGAGGAAGGCGAGGGTTTGTTTCGCCGCCCTGTCCACCGCGTGGCCGGACGAAAGGCCGGTATCGTGCGCAGTCATCGTCATCCCTTCACCGCACCATCGGACATGCCCTGCATCACGCGGCGTTGCGCAATCAGGAACACGATTGTCACGGGGATCGTTGTCACGATGGCGAGCGCCATGATCCCCTGGAAATTGACGCCGAGCTCGCCCGTCATGTTGAGCAGGGCGACAGGCAGCGTGTATGTGTCCGGCCGTCTCGAAATGACGAGAACCGGGAACCATTGCGCCCAGTTGAGCAGGAAAGTGATGATGGTGACCGTCGCCACCACCGGCATCGCCATCGGCAGGACGACCAGCCACAACACCTGCCATTCGTTGGCGCCATCGACAATCGAGGCCTCGATCACCTCGCCGGGGATTGACCGGAAGAACTGCTCGAAGAGAAAGAACTGCACCGGCCCCAGCGCCAGAAACAGGATGATGCCCGCATAGGTGCCGAGCAGCCCGATCTTGAACATCACGATATAGACCGGGATGACGAGCAGCATGTAGGGATACATCATCGTCAGCAGGAAGCCGGAACGCAGCACCTTGAACACCCACAGATCCGGCCGACGCGTGATTGCATAAGCGCCGATGGCGGTAATAGCGACGCCGGCGACGGTCGAGAGCGTGGTGATGACGAGCGAGTTCATCACATAGCGCCAAAGCGGCACGCCGCCGATCGAGGCGATCTGTGAAAAGACGGAGAAGTCGAGCCGCTCCGGCCATAGACGCAGGGGTTCGGTCAACACGGCCTCGGCGGGGCGGAAAGCGCCGAGCAGCATCCACCAGGAGGGATAGAGGAAGAATATGCTGCAGGCTATTGCTGTCGCGTAAGCGGCGATACGTAGGGGATAGGGGTGTTTCACCGCGCGCGCTCCCCTATTTTGTAGGCAAGAAGACCACAAAGCGCGACGATGAGGAAAAGAATCGTCGCCATCGCCGTTGCCTCGCCGTAACGCCCCTGGTCGAACAGGGAGTAAGCGTAGTAGCTCACGAAATTCGTCGAGCCGTTCGGCCCGCCCTTGGTCATCACCACGACCACCGTGAAGGTCTTCAGGAACTGGATGATGGCATAGACGCCGTTGATGATGAGGGCGGGTTTCAGCTGCGGCAGGACAACAAGCGCCTTGCGCTGCCAGCGGCTGGCCCCGTCAATGGCGGCCGCTTCCTCAAGCGCCTTGTCGCAGATTGCCAGATTGGCAAGGAAGATCAGCACGTAGAACCCGGCATGGTGCCACAGTTCGGCGACCAGGATCGCGACCATCACCGTGTCGGGCGAGGCGATGCCGCCAAATGGCGGCAGGCCGAAAAGGCCGAGAAAGGCGTTCACCGCGCCAAAGCTCTGGTCGTAGAGCCAGCGCCACACCACGTAACCGGCAAGGTCCGGCGTGACCACAGGCAGGAACATCGCGACCTTGAAGAAGGTCTTGCCCGGACCGATGATCGTCGAATGCAGAAGCATCGCGTAGGCGAGCGCAAAGGCGAGGTTCGCCGCCACAGCTGCCGCCGTATAGAACAGTGTGGCCGCAAGCGAGCGCAGGAAGACCGGATCCGTCATCACCGAGACATAGTTCGCGAGCCCGACATATTCTGGCGCGGGCCTCAGGGCGGTCGCCGACTTGGTCAGCGACACCGTGAAGCTGAGCACGATGGGCCACAGACCGAAGACGATGGTCAGCAGCGCGAACGGAAGGGCAAAGGCGTAGAACACCCAGACCTTGTCGGCAGTCACGGGTATGGATCGGGCGGTCATGGTAGTGTGTCCGCAAAGCCCGCCCGGCGCGACGGCCGGGCGGGACGGTCAGGGCCGAGAGGGGACCGTTCAGCCCTTTCTGAGGCGTTCGACCTCTGTGCGCATGGCCGCTGCGGTTTCCGCAATGAACGCATCCCAGTCGGCCGGAGGATTGGCGATCGCCGCCAAAAGCCGGCGGTGATAGTCGGCTTCCAGTTCCGGATACCAGGCATGGACCGATTCCGGGAAATCATAGGCGTTCAGGTTCCCCTGTGCTGCCGCAAAATACTGCCTGCGTTCCGACAGCGCGGCTATGTCGAGATCCTTGCGAACCGCCGCGCCGACATTTTCCAGTGCCGCCTGCTGGGCGGGCTTGGAAAGCAGGAATTTGGCGAACGCGACTGCAAGATCTTTGTTGGGTGAATTCTCCGGCACGGCGACGCCGCGCATGCCGCCGATAACGACAGCGTTCTGCTTGCCGTCGACATGCGCCGGCCATGGTCCGACCACAAAATCGCCCGCGAGCGCCTCCGCATCCCACTTCTTGACATTCCAGTCGCCAACCCGGAACATGCCGGCGCGGCCGCCCTCGATGACCTGGTACATCTCGCCGAAGGAGTGGTTGATCGTGTCGGGCGCCACGAAACCGTATTCGGTGAAGGTCTTCATGAACTCCTTGAGAACCGCGGCATGATCGGGCTGATCGATAACCACATTGCCATCCGGATCGACAAGCGTGTGCCGCAGCCCGGCCCCAAATGTATAGAGGTCGAGCATGTGGATGAGGTCGCGCGGCTTGGCGGCCTGGAGCGCCATGCCGAACGTGTCCGCCGCGCCATTGCCGTCCGGGTCTTGTGCTGCAAATTTCGCCGCGATGCGCTTGACGTCGTCCCAGGTCGCCGGGAAGCTCTCGCCGGTTTTCTCAAGCCATGACTTGCGTGCGCCGAAACCCATCTGGACGCGCTGGACCGGCAGGATGATGGTCTTGCCACCGTAAGCGGCAACCGACAGGTCCGCCTCGGTCAGGAAGGCGCTCGTATCGATCGAGGCCAGCACATCCTTCAGATCCATCAGCCGTTCGGTCTGGGTTTCGATGCGGATGACGCGCTCGTAATTGTTGTAGATCAGGTCGGGCGCCGTGTCGGTGTTGATGGCGCTGATCACCCGGCCGAACCACTGGTCGGTCGGATAGCTGAGCGATGTGATCGTGACACCCGGATTTTCCTTGGCGAAGGCTTCGCCGGCCGCCTTGAACCAGTTGATGCCGTTGTCGCCGAGGTCATGCCAGATGACCAGCTCTTGGGCTTTTGCGGTTCCGCTCGCGGCGATGGCGAAAAGCGCCGCCCCTGCCAGAAGGGCCTTGTAGGTTTTCATGACTTTCCTCCCGTTTGCTGCTTTGCCGGTAAGCGCCGACGCCGTCCTCCACAGCGAAGGTAAACGATTACCTTGCGCAGGATAGACACGTTGCCGCCGCTTTGGCAATAGGAGTATTGCGTGCAACCGGGGCAATCGACCAATCGCTTTTTCCTTCGGCGCACCCCTTACCTCGCCCTGGCCCCCAAGGAGGATCACGCGTCGGCTTTGGGTTGCGTTTCCGGATGCCGGACAGCCTTTGTTTGCGGTCGCGCCCGGTGTTTGCGTTTCCCTCCCCGGTTCGGGGCCGGATCAGGGGGTGTGGGCAGGTTGCGGGCGATAGTTGCTGGAGTGTAGTTGAAGCCATGAACGATGCCCGCAAACCGGCGCGGACTGCCGCCGCCGGAACCGTTTCGATAGCGGCTGTCGCCGAACGGGCCGGCGTTTCGATCGCCACTGTTTCGCGCGTGGTCAACGGCGTATCTAAGCGGGCGTCTGCCGATACGGCCGCGCGGGTCCGCGTCGCAATCGAGGAACTTGGCTACCGGCCGTCCGGGGCGGGCCAGGCGCTGCGCCGACGCGAAAGCAGGTTGGTCGCGGTCATCGCCGCAAATCTGGCCAATCCGGCCATGTCGGCGATTGCCGCATCGGCGGAAACGGCTCTGCGCGAAGCCGGGTATGTGATGGTGCTGTGCGATAGCCACGACAAGACGGACCTGCAGGACGAGTACCTGCGTGAGATGCGCGCACAGTTTGTCAGCGCCTTTGTCATGCTCGGCGCGGTGGCAAGCCCGGTCCTGGACCAGATTGTCGAGGCAGGCGAAACGGTACTGTTCGTCAACCGGCGTCATCCCGACGATCGTCCGCAGTGTTTTATCGGGATCGACAATGCCGGGGCTGGACAGGAAGTCGCCGCGCATATTGGCGCCGGCAACCCGCGCGACATTCTCGTCATCCACGGTCCACTGACATCATCGGCCACGCGAGACCGCGTCGATGCCTTCCTGACGGCTTGCCGCAACGAATTGCCGGAAACGCCGGTTACGGTCGCCGGTTCCAATGCCGCCGACCATCTGTCGATCGGAAGGAATGAGGCGGAAGCCTATCTGCGCAGGCACGGGCGTCCACCCTCCGCGATCTTCGCGCTGAGCGACCTGATCGCCTATGGCGCCGCCAGGGCGCTGCGCGACGCCGGACATGCTGTCCCCGAAACATGCCGGATAACCGGATTTGACGACAACCCGCTCAATGACTGGATTGCCCCGTGGCTGTCGTCGGTTCGTGTTCCTTACGAACACTTCGGCGCGGCGATCGTCGCCTCACTCAAGGTGATGTCGGTCGAGCAGGCGGGGCCCCGCGATGTGCTGCTCAAACACATGCTGGTGCGGCGCTGAGCGCACCGGAGTGGCGTCCAGCCGGTTCAATTCGATAGAACAAAACTTATCTTGTGGCGCGCTGCGCCGAACTGGCGGAAATGGACTGCTGTGGAAAGTCGCCAGCCTTTCGCTGCGGCAAGGGTCGGATCGGACCGGAATCGAAAGCATGGCGAAAAAGACAATGGATTCAGGGCTTGCGAAGGATTTTTTGGTGGAGCCGAGGAGAGTTTTACCCCTGGCCTTTTGAATGCCATTGAGGCGCTCTCCCAACTAGAGCGTTGTTCGAACAAATTGGAGCAGTTTGGTGGCAGGGATTTTTCGTTTCGGAAAGGAGAACACCGCAGCGCGACATGAATGTCGCGCGAGGATTTCGACGCAGCCGAAGCGGAAAAGACCGCCAAGCCGGCCTGACAAGCTTTTTGTTTTCATTGGCAAACTGCAATCGTCTGGACTTGGTCTCGTGCGCCCTGGACATCGTCGCGAATCGCTGGCGGTGCTCGCACCGCGTCGCGTTCCGCTCCTTGCCAGGACGCACGATAC
>CALMYO010000231.1 GCA_937873685.1 uncultured Paracoccaceae bacterium | reverse complement strand
CGATCAGCCCGGCGACGAAGGCGCCATAGGCCGGCGACAGCCCGACCGCGCCCGACACCGCCGCCGCGCCGAAGCAGAAGCCGAGCGAACCCAGCGCCAGCAGTTCCACATTGCCCTCCACCTGCCGGGTGAACGGCACGATCAGCTTGTGGCGGCCGAGCCAGAACAGCAAGGCGCCCAGCACCGCCAGCGCCACGGCGATGCGCAGCGTGATTTCCAGCGGATCGGCGCTGCCACCGCCGAAGGAGGAAATGAAGATCAGCATCGGCACGATCGCCAGGTCCTGCGCGATCAGGATGCCGACCGCGATGCGGCCGGCTTCGCCGCGCAGTTCCTCCATGTCGTCGAGCATCTTCATCGCCACCACGGTGCTCGATATGGCGATGATGAAGCCAAGCGTGATGGCGGCCGGCGCATCGGCGTCCAACACGTGCGCGATCGCAAAGGCTATGCCCATCGCCGCGACAAGCTGGCCGAAGGCGACCGGCGCCGCCTGTTTCAGCGAGACGACGAAGGCGCGCAGCGAAAGCTCGCAGCCGATGAAGAACAGCAGCATCAGCACGCCCATCTCGGCGAGAGCAGTGACGTTTTCCGTTTCGCCGATCAGCCCGAAACCGGACGGTCCGGTCAGCACGCCGGCCAGGATGAACCCGACCAGCGGCGGCTGTTTCAGCCGCATCAGCCCAAGCCCGAGCACCACGGCAACGAGGATGACGAACGCAATGCCGGTGAGTGCGACAGTGGCGTGTGCTGTTTCGGCCAATCTTCTCCCCTTGTCATCGCAATTGAGTTGCCCGGCAATGCGCGGAAGCGCGAAACGCCGGTCCGCGCCGACAATATGCGCATAGCGACCGCCGCGTTGACAACTTGTCACAACAGAACATGGCGGGGGCGCAAAAACAACGCCGCGCGCACGCAGCGCTCAGCGCATGCGATCAAAACCGTCCTTGTCGGTCGGCAGCAGCATGATCGCGGTCGCCAGGAACGCAAAGCCGAACGTGACGCCGAAGGAAAGGCCGAGGATCGCCAGCGCAGCCGGCTTGTTGTCGGCATGGGCGAAGAGATCGCCAAAACCGTTGATGTTGAAATGGATCAGCGCAAAGGCGATGCCCCAGCCCAGCAGCGCGCCGACGGCGGAATTGACGAGCACGAAACGGACGAGCTTGGGCATGGCGGTGTTCCCCTGATCGCAATCACATAGCGTCGCCCTGTGCCGGGTCCAGCGCAATGTGTCCGATTGGCGCGGGCGGGCATGATGTTTCAAGCAGATAGAACATGTGATGGCCGCCATCACCCTCAATGGTGATGCGCGCATGACGCGCATGTCGTCAAAGGCGCGCGGGGCATCCACGCAAACCCTGACGGGAGCCTGGCATGACGCAGCAATCCCATGGCATGTCGAACTACGAATCGTTTCTGAAAGAAACGATGACCGCCGAAGCTATCATCGATCGGCCGCAGAATTTCGGTCGGCTCGGCTTTCCAAACCCGATCACCGGCGCAGGCTTCAACCCGCAAAAGGTAATCGACAGCTTCGGAGCCGCGCTCGACGAGATGCGCGACACCAGCGACCCGCAATCGGATGTCGAAGCCGGCATGACCTTCTTCGGCCAGTTCATCGATCATGACATCACGCTCGACGCGACCAGCGCCATCGGCTCGGCCATCGATCCCGCTACCATCCGCAACGTGCGCACGCCGGCGCTCGAACTCGACAGCGTCTATGGCGCCGGGCCGGAAGCCTCGCCCTTCATGTATTCGAAGAATCACCCCGGCTATCTCTACTATGGCCGGGCCGGCAACGCCCACGACCTGCCGCGCAACCACGAGGGCACGGCAGTTATAGGCGACCACCGCAACGACGAGAATTCACTGATCTCGCAGTTGCACAGCGCCTTCATCGCGTTCCACAACATCGCTCTCGACCATGCGCATGGCGATGCAGCGATGGTTGCCCATGCCCTGGAAGGTGTTCGATCGAAAATCACCGACGACGCGATGAAGCCGGAGGAAAAGCCCTTTGAGGCAGCGCGGCGCATCGTGCGCCACCATTACCAGTGGCTGGTGCTGAACGATTTCCTGCCGGCCTTCGTTGACCCCAAGGTTCTGAAATCAGTCAACGAGGCTTTTCTCGGCGGCGAACCGCCAAAGCTCTTCCAGGGTGCGGCGGCGCTCATATCCGTCGAGTTTGCCGTCAGCGCCTTCCGCTTCGGCCACGCGACTGTTCAGAACAAATATCGCATCAACGATACCGTCGGCGAGATCGGCCTGTTCGATCCCGGCTTCCGCGGTTTCAAGCCGCGCGACGAACAGTTCAACATCGACTTCGCCAACGTCTTCGACTTTACCGGTTCGAGCGGGCACCAGTGCGCCCGTCCGATCAGCCGAAAGCTCGCTGCCTCGATCTATGACCTGCCATTCGTGGGCGAAGGCATTTCGTTCGACGGTGCGGTAATCCCGCTCGAAATGGCGCGAAAACTGCCGCATCGCAACGTATTCCGCGACCGCTTTGCGCTGCATGTCAATTCCGGCCAGCAGATGGCCCGCCTGCTCAAGGTCAAGGAACTCGGCGCGCCGAAGGAACTGACCAGCCGCGGCATCTCCAAGACGCCGCTGTGGTACTACTGCCTGCATGAGGCCGAACAGCATGGCGGCAAGCTGGGCCCGGTCGGAGGCACGCTGGTTGCCGGCACGCTGGTGCGGTTGCTCGTTGAAGACCCCGAATCGGTGGTGCATCAGCATGGCTGGAGGCCGATGCAGCAATTCGGCGCTACTGCGTCTGGACAGTTCTCGCTCGGGCGCCTTCTGCAATTCGTGCAGGCGAACCGCGACGGTGTCAGCGTCAAGGACGAATTGCGCACGCCGCATTGACGCTTGATAGTGCAGAAAACGCCGGGCGGCGCGCAGGTCGCCGCCCGGCGACTTATCCCGCAAGATGCCGCCAGCAGTGTCAGGCGGCAAGTCGTGGCCGGCATGTCGGCTTTCAGCTTGCAGCCGTTTCAGCGCACCCCTATGCTCGCCGCAATCGGCCATCCAGGGTATCTGAAAATGCACCGCCTTCTGAAACCTGCAACCTTCCTTCTTGCGCTTGCAGTCGCCGGCGCCGCCCATGCGCATACCGGCGAGGGCGACACGAACGGCTTTGTCAGCGGCTTCTTCCACCCCGTTCTCGGCTGGGACCATGTCATCGCCATGGTCGCGGTCGGCCTGTGGGGCGCGCGGTTGGGAGCGCCGGCGCTTTGGCTGCTTCCCGTTGTGTTTCCACTTGTCATGGCGCTCGGCGGCGCGGCCGGCATTGCCGGACTGCCGCTGCCGCATGTCGAGACGGGCATTGCCGCCTCCGGCGTGGTGCTTGGCCTGCTGATCGCCTTTGCCGTGCGCGCGCCACTCGGCGTTGCAGCGCTGATTGTCGGCATCTTTGCGATCTTCCACGGCTATGCCCATGGCGCCGAACTGCCGCAAGCGGCGAACCCCTTCGCCTATGCCGCCGGCTTCGTCATCGCCACCGGCCTGCTGCATCTCGCCGGCATCGCGCTCGGTGCGCTGTCCTCGCTGCGTTTCGGACCGACGCTGATCCGCGCGGCGGGCGGCATCATCGCCGCCACCGGCTTTGCTTTCCTGCTTGGCGTTGCGTGAGGCCGGCCGGCGCGGCATTTCTTGCGACGCTTGTTTCGGCCTCGCCGGCCTTCGCGCATGATCTGGCGGAAAACCGCTATGCACTCGGCCTTTTCATCGACGGTTTCGGCTTGCCGCTCGAACGGCCGGAACTCGTGCTGGCGATGGTTGCGCCGGCGATCCTCGGCGCGTTGTGGAGCAGCGATGCGCCGGCGCGGCTTGCCCTGCCCTTCGCCATCGCCGCGACAATCGCAATTCCTGCGGCGCGGCTCTTCACCTTCGCTCCAAGTTCGCCGCTGCTTGTCGCCGCATTGCTGACCGCCCTGCCCGTCGTCGCGGACCGGTCGTCGCGCGTGATGGCCACGTTTGCCGCCGCCGCCTGCGGCGCGCTGACCGGCTACGGCGCAATCGCCCTGCTCGGCCATGACGCCGCTGCGCCACCGCCGATGCTGGCGCTTGGCGCGGCCTGCGGCGCAACTTTCTTCTTCGCCGCATTTGCCGCCGCCGCGACGCTACCCGGATTGTTCCTTCCCGCCGCCGCGACCCGTATCGGCCTGTGCATCGCCGCCTCGTGGACCGGCGCAATCGCGCTGATGATGCTCGCCTTCAATTTCAGCCGGTGACGTCAAGCGCTACGTCGGTTTTCGGGTGGCCCGCGTCGGCAATTGCCGATAGCCCGGCGAAAGCAGAAGGCCCGCAGCATGACCGATATTCGCACCGCCCCCGAAAACGCCGCAATCCCGCCAGCGCTGGCAAGCCCGCCGGCCATGACCGCGGCGCTGTGGGGCCAGCTCTTCCTGCTCGGGCTGTTGTGGGGCGGGTCGTTCTTCTTCGTCAGCGTGGCGGTTGCGGAAGTCCCGCCGCTGACGCTGGTGCTGATGCGCGTGGCCATTGCCGCGCTGGCGCTCAACCTTTGGCTTGCGGCGCGGGGCGGCGGCCTTGCCGCCCATGCCAACCGTTTCGCCGCCTTTCTCGGCCTCGGCCTGCTCAACAACGCCATACCGTTTTCGCTGATGTTCGCCGGCCAGACCGCCATTGGCGCCGGTCTCGCCTCGATCCTCAACGCCACAACGCCGATCTGGACCATCCTGATCGCCAATGCGCTGACCGCCGACGAGAGACTCTCCTGGAACAAGGCGGCGGGCGTCGTGCTCGGCCTGTGCGGCGTCGCCGCGCTGATCGGCCCGGACGCGCTGACCGGGCTCGGCGCGCCGCTCTGGGCGCAGTTCGCGCTGGTTGGCACCGCGATTTCCTACGGCTTCGCCGCCGTGTTCGCCCGCCGCTTCAAGAACCTGCCGGCGCCGGTGACCGCAACCGGGCAGTTGACAGCCTCGACGCTGATCATGCTGCCCGTCGCCCTGATCGTCGACGGCTCACCGTCCATGCTCGCGCCCTCGACATCGGTGCTGGCGGCGATCGTCGCGCTTGGGCTGTTGTCGACCGCATTCGCCTACATCCTGTATTTCCGCATCATCGCCGCGGCCGGCGCCACCAACGCCGCGCTGGTGACGCTGCTGGTGCCGGCGAGCGCCATATTGCTTGGCGCGGCCTTTCTTGGCGAGCGGCTTGGCGCGGGCGACCTTGCCGGCATGGCCTTGATCGGATTGGGGCTGCTGGTCATCGACGGACGGCTGGTGAAGCAATTGCGGCGGGTTTGAAGTAGTCGGTCGTTGTTCGCCGCTCGTGCTTCGAATAATGACAGTTTGACCGACCAACCACGACTGACGAACGTCTGATCATGCGCCTCGCCGAACTCCTTGCCGACATCGAAACCGGAAAACGTAGCGCTGCCGATGCGATTGCCGATTGCCACGACCGGATCGCCGGGCAGGATGATGGGCTCCGGGCCGGGGTGACGCGGGCGGGGGGGGAGGCGGCGATCGGCGCGGGCGGCAGGGGGCCGGGGCCGGTCGCCGGGGGCGCGCGCGGCGCCAAGGACCTCTCGGGCGCGCGCGACAGGCCGCCCCGCCACGGTTCGCCGATCTATGCCGACAACCGCCCGCCGGCCGATGCCGCGCTGGTGGCGATGGCGCGAGCGAAGGGCGCAACGATCATCGGCAAGACGGTCACCACCGAATTCGCCTGGATGGTGGCGCGCGAGACCCGCAACCCGCACAATGCGGCCCATACGCCGGGCGGGTCTTCGTCAGGCTCGGCCGCCGCGGTCGCCGCAGGCATGATCCCCGCTGCGACAGGCACCCAGACCGGTGGCTCGGTGATCCGCCCCGCCGCATTCTGTGGCGTCGCCGGCTACAAGCCATCCTTCCGGCTACTGCCGACGGTCGGCGTCAAGACCTTCTCCTGGACGCTCGACACGCTCGGCCTGTTTGGAGAGACGGTTGAAGACGTGGCGCTGCTCGCCGATCTGCTGACCGGGCGTCCGCTCCGCGTCGCTTTCCCCGAACTTTCGGGACTGCGCATCGGCCTTTACCGCGCGCCGCATGACGACGAAGCGTCGGCGCAGATGCGAGATGCGGTCCAGTCGGTTGCCCGGCAGGCCGAGAAGGCGGGCGCACGGATCGTCGAAGTCAACGAACCCGAGGCCCTGACAGCGGGCCGCGACGCCCATTCCGCAATACAGAACTTCGAGGCGGCGCTTGCACTCGGCCATGAGCGCATCGCCCATCGCGACCTGCTAAGCGACCGGTTGCGCGCGCTGCTCGACGAGGGCGCGGCAATAACCCCGGCCGATTACGATGCCGCCCGTGCAGCGGCGCGGCGTGCCCGCAAGCAGGCGACTGCGCTGTTCGATGACATCGACGTGCTGTTGACCCCGTCTGCGCCCGGCGCTGCTCCGCGAGGGCTGGAATCCACCGGCTCGCCGATCTTCAACAAGCTCTGGACGCTGACCGGAAATCCCTGCATCAACGTACCGGGCTGCGTCGATTCCAGCGGCTTGCCGCTAGGTCTTCAGGTCGTCGCCCGATTCGGTCGAGACGCTACGGCGCTTGCTGCGGCGGCGGCAATCGAATCAGTTGCGAAGCGCCAGTGACCTTTGCCGGCTACCGAAATGGGCATCAGCGGCACTGGCGTCCTGGCAAATCCCTTGGCCGTTAACGAAACGTGAATCGGCTGTTTTACCGCTTCTTTCCACCTCTTACCGCAGTGCAGCAGAAAAATTCGCCCGGTTTGCATGGCGGCGCAGCATATTTTTCCCTTGCGTGTGGCGACCAGGCCACTAGATTCAAGCCCTTGTCACGAGGAGATGCGACATGGGACTGACACGATCACTGAACGTTCTGATGATTTGTGCTGCTTTCGTATTCATCGCCGCCCTTGCATTCGGGGTGTTGCCATAGGCGTCAACTCGAACGCCGTGACCTGAAACACAGACGGCCGGTCCCTTTGGACCGGCCGTCTTGATTCGAGGGACTGTGAATCGATCAGGCCGCCAAGCCGTTTTCAACAGGTTCCTGCTCCGCCGGGCGAATGCCGATCATGTGGCAGATCGCGAACACCAGATCGGGTTGGTTCATCGTATAAAAATGGAAGTCGCGCACGCCGCGTTCCACCAGATCCATCACCTGTTCTGCCGCTACGGCCGCCGCGACGAGTTGGTGTGTGCGCATGTCGCCGGTAAGCCCGTCGAAGCGGTCCTGCAGCCAGGCCGGAATATGCGCGCCGCAGCGCGAGGCGAAATTGGTCACCTGGCGGAAGTTGTGGATCGGCAGGATGCCCGGCACGATCGGAATGTAGATGCCGGCGCGGCGCACCCGCTCGATATAGGCTTCGTGCACATCGTTGTCGAAACAGAACTGGGTGATGGCGCGCGCCGCCCCGTTGTCGACCTTGCGCTTCAGCATGTCGATGTCGGTTGCAAAATCGCGGCTCTCCGGATGCTTCTCTGGATAGGCGGCAACCGAAATGTCGAAACCGGCGTCGATAGCCTTCAACCCGGCCACCAGTTCGGCGCCGTTGGCGTAGCCGCCCGGATGCGGCTCGTAACGCGCACCCACGCCGGCGGCCGGGTCGCCGCGCAATGCCAGAAACCGCCGCACGCCCATGGCGGCGAATTCACGCGCCACAGCGTCGACATCGTCGCGGGAAGCATCGACGCAGGTCATGTGCGACGTCGCCGGCATGCCGGTCTCTGCGATGATCTTGCGCAGCGCCTCCCTTGTCGGTTCGCGGGTCGAACCGCCCGCGCCGTAGGTGACGGAGCAGAAATCCGGCCGCAACGAATCGAGGCGCGCCAGCGTCGCGCTCAGGGTCTCAGCAACCGCGGCGTTGCGCGGCGGGAAAAACTCGAAGGAAACGCGTATCTCGCGCCCGAGTTCGGAGCGCCGAGAAAAACGATGGGGGGTCATCATGCCGTCTCCATGATGGGGGGGGCGGGGGTATCGGCGATCAGAATGCGCGGGTCGCGCGCCAGCCAAAGCGTCACGGCAAGCCGGTTTTCGCCGCCTGCCGGCGCAAGTTCCCTGGCCGTCACGAATTCCAGCCCGCAGTCGCGCGCCCAGCCGGAAATCGCAGCCGTTGAAAATCCGAGCCGCTGATGCGCATGCTCGGTGCGCAAGAACTCCAGATCGTGCGGGGCGAAATCGACGATCAGCAGACGACCGCCCGGCCGCAACGCACGCGCCGCTTCACCGATCACCGCATCCGGCTCGTCGAGATAGTGCAGCACCTGATGGATGATCACCAGATCATATTCGTCGCGGCCTACCGGCAAGGAAAACGCGTCGCCGTAGGACACATGCGCATGACCGATGCCGGCACGATCCAGATTGGCACGCGCCACGTTCAGCATGTCGCGATTGGTATCGATGCCGATGCCGTGCCGGTAGAGCGGCGCGAGCATTTCAAGCATGCGCCCGGTGCCGGTGCCGATGTCCAGCAGCGCATGCACCGGCTTGTCGCCGACAAGCGAGCGCACCGCCGCTTCCACGGTTGCCTCGTCGACATGAAGCTTGCGCAATTCATCCCAGCGCGCAGCCGAGCGCGAGAAGTAGTCCGCCGCACGCCGCTGCCGCTCCGCTTTGACCGCGGCGAGCCGCGCCAGATCGCGCTCCACCACCGGATCGGAAAGATCGATCCGCGCGCACAAGTCGCGCACCAACTCGCCCGCCGAACCGGAATCGCTCAGGCGAAACAGCGCCCAGGCGCCTTCCTGATGGCGCGAAATCAGCCCGGCTTCCTGCAACAGTTTCATGTGGCGCGAGACACGCGGCTGCGACTGGCCGAGAATCCCGGTGATGTCGCTCACCGTCAGGTCGCCACGCGACAGCAGCAGCAGGATGCGCAGGCGAGTCAGCTCCGCCGCGCTTTTCAGGCGGTCCACGAACAGCGCAAGCGGCATCACCTCGTACATGGGATCACTCCTTGAGACATAAACATATCTTTATGTCGTTTTTGAAACCTGCGCAACCCCTTGCCGCAAACAAGACGAAAAATGTCGCCGGCATTCCAGAACGCAGGGATGCCTTTCGCGACAGCTCGAGCCATGGCATCACCATGCCATGCAGATGCTCTCGAAACGACAGCGGGCCATCGCGCGCGCGCTCAACCTCTATGCTCCGCACATGCCGTTTGCGGATGCGGAGCCGGTGAAGCGCGCCGCCGAAGCGCCGCACATGAAGGCGCTGCCGCCGCAGATCGCCACCTGGCTGGCGCTTGTCGCCCATGTTCGCCATACCTGCACCGAATACGATGCGTTGCTCGACGAGGGATACGACCGGGATTCGGCGCGCCACTTCGTGATCGACGCCATCAACGCGCAACTCGAACGCTGGGGGTCGACACGTTTCGTGGATGAAGAAGACGAGGCGTGACAGCCTCGCCAACCTCACTCCCGCGTGTAGATCCACTGCTCGGGAATCTGCGCCCGCACGGCCTCGCCAGCCTCGATGCGCCCCGGCTTTTCCACCCAGGCCAGCAGGCCGCGACGCCGCTTCGCGGCCGGCACGAAGGCAAGCGCCAGGGCCGCATCGTCCGCCCTGCCGACATGACGGGCAATGGCTGCGCCGGAATAGCGGCATGGCCCGTTCTGGTCGTCCACCTTGAGCGTCACGCCGCCGGAAAAGAACAGCAGCGTGCCGCGCGGCAGCATGGAAAGCCGGGCGATGCCGCCAATCAGCAGATTGCCGCCGATCCATTCCGGGCGGATTTCGGCAATGCCCATGGCCGCCGCGGAAAACGCCAGTTCGTCAGGGGTAAGCAGCGTGATCTGCCGCTCGTTGCGCATTTCCATGCCGCGTGGATACCACGGCTCGCGCGCGCCGGCTTTGCGCGTCAGGCCCGAATGGAGGTCGCCGGCGATGCCGTCGAAGCCGCAGTCGAGATGGGAGACGGCGCGGGTGACGAAATCCTTGCCGTCGGCGCGATAGACGCCTTCCACCCGGCCAACGAGTTTGAACGACGGGCGGATTTCCGGCTCGACGTCACGCCGAGCCAATGGATCGTTCATGTGCATTTCCTAATATTGGGTCTCACGTAGCATTCCCGGCTGGCGCAAGGCTGTCAACGTATCGCAACGGGAAGCAGAGGCGCTCAGGCAACGATGAAATCGGTCGCTCCGAGCGCGGTTTTCTCCATACCGACGATGTAGACATAGTCGCGCCCATCGCCGAGAATGAAGTAGCAATTGCCAAGTCCATCATTGACACCTGTGGCGTGGGCCGCCGCCTGGCTGGCGAACCCATAATCGATCACGTCGATCTTGTCCTTGCCGGGTTCGAACTCGAAAACGATGTCATAGGAAAACGATCCGACGGTGCGCTGATCGACGATGATGCGATTGGCGCCGTCCACTCCGTGATACGCATTCTCATCAGTCAAACCGAGCGTGGCCAGCGATATCCAGTCGACGCCGTTGCCAAGCCTGTAGGTGTCGGCGCCGCCGCGACCGAAGGCGATGTCGATTCCGTCATGCCCGATGATCGTATTCGAAAACGCGCTGCCAACAACAGTCACGCCGTCATTGCCGATGTCATTGACGCCCGGATCGACCATTATCAGTTCGCCGACATTGCCGACGTCCCAGTAGAAGTCCGTGTCGGAAACGATGGTGTCGAAGCCGCCGAAGCCGTAGCCCGGGAAATATCCCTCCTCGTCGACCAAATCGAGACCGGAATCGACGAAGTAGTGGTCGTCGCCGGCGCCGCCGAGCATGATGTCGCCCTGCCCGCCGGGTCCTTCCGGGTTATGTCCGCCGTCGAGCGTGTCGTTGCCCGCGTCGCCGATCAGCACATCGAAATCGCTCTGGCCCCGCAGGGTGTCGTCACCGTCGCCGCCGTCGAGCCGGTCGAGCCCTTCCTCGCCGAACAGGGCGTCGTGCCCTACCCCACCTTGGATGCTGTCGTCGCCGCCATTGCCAAACAGGGTATCGTTGCCGCCGTCACCCCTGATGAGATCGTTTCCGCCATTGATGGTTCCGGAATCTTCAAGTCCATCGCCGTATATGCGGTCGTTTCCCGCGCCGCCTGACAAGGTATCGTCGCCGCCTGCCACATCGAGCGCCTGCACTGTGCGGAAATCGCCGTAAATGGTGTCGAACCCGCTGCCGCCGGTAATTGTATCATCGCCACCGGATTTCGCCAAACCGTAGCTTTGATATTCCTCCACATCGCCAACGAGGATTGAATCCATCGTCAACGCGCCGTCGACGCTGATCGTGTCGTCGCCGCCAAGAAAATCGCCAAGTACGCTGTCGGCGTCCCCGGAGACGAATACAGTTGTTCCTGGCGTTGTCGTACCTGGCGCCTTGAGGGTGATCGTGTCGTTTCCGGCAAACAGGAAGGAACTGCTGCTCACAATGCCAACATCACCAATGACACGCGAGTAGAAGCCGAAGAACGTATCGTTGCCGCCGTGAAAGTTGCCGGCGCCGATCGAAACGGCATCGCCATGAAGTACGGTGGTTCCGAGAGCTTTGCCGGCAACAAGAACGCGTGTCGGCGTTGGGACCGCAATCACGACGAAATCGGAGAAAGTGTCGTTACCGGCGGCTTGGGGCGTGGAGACCCAGCC
>CALMYO010000230.1 GCA_937873685.1 uncultured Paracoccaceae bacterium | reverse complement strand
GCTGGTCGAAGACCTGGGCGATGACCGGCTGGCGCATGGGCTGGTCGATCTGGCCAAATTCGAAAGAAAGTGGCGGGCTCTATGACAAGGTACGCAAGCTTGCGGTCAATTGCTGGTCCTGCGTCAACGCGCCGTCGCAGTTTGCCGGCATTGCTGCAATCGACGGGCCGCAGGACGATGTGGCAAAGATGATGGCCGCCTTCGATCGCCGCCGCAAGCTGGTGGTGGATCTGGCGAACAACCTGCCGGGCGTCTCCTGCATCACGCCGAAGGGCGCGTTCTACGCCTTTCCGAATGTCTCGCGCACCGGCTGGAAGGCCAAGAAACTGGCCTCCGCCCTGCTGGAGGAAACAGGCGTGGCGCTGATCGGCGGACCGGATTTCGGCGTCCACGGCGAGGGCTACATCCGCATTTCCTACGCCAACTCGGAAGCAAACATCGAGAAAGCGATGCAGCGCATCGGGCAGTTCCTGGGGAAGAATGAGGGATGAATGGCCGCGCGGTCAGGCTTGCCCCGCCGAACTCTGACCAGCCTGTCAACTCTCTTGGATTTTGTCATGGCGTGGCCAAAAGCCCGTCAACTGCAAGGAGAAGGAGTTTCTTGGGATCAGACCACTCATAACCGCTGATCGTGATCAGATTATGGGCGATTCCATTCAGGATGCAGATCAGCAGTTCTGATTTTAGCCGAAGGGTCTCTTCGTCTTGTTGTTCTCCTATGGCGTGCCGCAGGCATTCCCGCATTGTATCGAAGTGTGAAACAATTGATCCACCGGTTACGTATTCTTCAACTTCATTTTTGCTTATTCCGCCTGACATGAAAACGATGAAATAATACTCTTTGTTGCCTATCCAAAAATCTACATAGCACTCGCAAATGTCCACCAGTTTTTTGACTGATTCATTATCTCGCGCGCTGATTTGGGCAATTTGGGCGAACAGTTCATCAAAAATATGGCTCCATAGGCTGGCCAAGACCGAGAATTTACTATCGTAATACTGATACAGCGTCATCGTGGTGCAGCCGACTTCCTTTGCCAGTCGGCGCATGGAGACTGTCGCATAGCCCTCAGTCTTGAAGAGATCCAATGCGCATGCCGAGATACGGGTGCGCATTTCCTGCGTCATGCTCGCGGAACGCTCCGGCCTGCCGCGAGGGCGTTTGGGTATTTGAGCGTCTGTCGACAAACGGTTTTCCTCCGCCACTCTGAGAACCATAGGGCTTGAGACTTTCATATATTTAATTATACGTGTTATATATAAATAGCAGAGTGCGCTGAAGTGTTGCTCACGGTTCGGGAGGCCTGGAAGCCGTTTGGTTCGAACCGGTCAAAGCTACAGCGCGTCTCAAACGGAGAGGCCCGAACAATGCCGACAGACACCCAGATGAGCGCGCGGGAACGCATGGCCTTCCGTATCCTTTTCCTGACCTCGGCCATTTGGAATTTTACCGGCGCGCTCCCGGGCCTTTCCGACAGCGCTGGCATGTTCCAGCGCGAATTCGGTCGTGAGTTAACCGACCCCGTGATGATAGCGGTCTATCGCGGCGCGTGGGGAACAGCGCTCCTCTACGGCCTTGGTTTTCTTGTCGTTGCCTTCAATCCGGTACGACAATCCGGCATTGTCCTGATGGGCGGAACGGGCAAGGTGCTCTTTGCTCTGAATCTGCTTTACATGTATCTGCAAGGATGGACATCCGATTTTGCTTTAGTGGTGATTGTTGGTGATGTCGTTTTCGTGTCGCTTTTTGCTTTGTACTTTGTTCGGCTGCGACAACACGGGCATGGAATTTTATGAAGACAAGCGAGAACACATGCGGGCGCGGGAACCGGCCGTCGCCTTCACACCCGCTTGCAGCCCGGATACCCCTTTGCCCGCTCACCCTCGATGAAGGCCGCGGTCTCCTCCACGATGGGAATCGACCAGCGGAACGGAACCACCAGCGAAGCCAGGATCGTGTAGTGATCGACGCCCTCGAGGTAGCGCGCCTCGGCGCGATTTCCCGAAGCGCGTAGCGCGGCGGCGAAAATCTCGGCTTCCGGTGGCTTCACCACCGTGTCGGCCGTGCCGTGGAACAGCAGGGCCGGCGGAAAGGCGCCGTTTGCGTGTTGCACGGGCTGCTCCTGAGGCCGCAGCGGCGGCGGAAACACCGAGATGTAAGGTTCACGCTTCAGGTCGAAATCATACGGCCCGGCAAGCCCGACGAAGCCGGACGCGAAGTCGCAGATCTTCGCGCCGGCCGCATCGAGAAAGCGCGGGTCGGTCATCACCAGCGCGGCAATATGCGCGCCCGCCGAATGTCCCATCAGGAAAACCGGCCGCCCCTCGCTGTGTTCGTGTGCGATTGACGCCACCGCCTTGCCGGCATCGAAGGCAAAATCGGGGAAGGTAACCTCCGGATAAAGCCGGTAGTCGGGCAGCGCGACAAGGTAGCCGTGCTTTGCCAGCGTGTTGGCGGCGAATTCGTACTCGTTCTTCGAGCCGTCGGTCCAGCCGCCACCATAAAAGAAGATCACCAGCGGCGCATCGGCCGCCAGCCCGGCCGGTGTGTAGAGATCGTAGCGCTGACGCGGCAGGTCGCCATAGGCGATGTCGCGTTCAACCGCGATACCGCCACCGGAAGACAAGGCGTTGGCGAGATCGAGCGCGCCGACGCGGCCGCTGGCGAATAGGCCGACCGCAACAATGACGAAAGCTGCAATCAAGGTCAGGGCAAAGCGCATCGGGGCGTCCTGCTGTCGGTGAAAAGCGGGCTGTGGCTTCCTTTGCAGGCGCAGAACACTTCGGCAAGTCCCGAAAGCCGACGCGTTGTCCCCAGGCGGGCCGAGATCACGCTTCCCGCTTTGCGCCAGTGTGGCTTTCTGCGCGCGAGCGCCTGCGCCGCCTTGACCGCGCGGCCGGTCCAAGGCAAGGCCGGCGCGAACCCGTTGTGATCCGCCATGGCCCCGCCGCTTCTTCGTCTCGAAAACATCGCGCTCACCTTCGGCGGCACGCCGCTGCTCGAAGGTGTGACCTTCTCGGTTCATGCGGGCGACCGCATGGCGCTGGTCGGGCGCAACGGTTCAGGCAAATCCACCTTGTTGAAGATCGCCGCCGGAATGGTCGAGCCGACCGCCGGCGAACTGTTCCTGCATCCCGGCGCGACGGTGCGCTATCTGCCGCAGGACCCCGATTTCGGCGATGCCGCCACCATCCGCGACTACGCGCTCTCCGGCCTCGGCCCGGCAGACGATCCGTGGCGGGTGGATTACCTGCTGGAGCACCTCGGCCTTGACGGCGCCCGCGCCCCGACCGGGCTTTCCGGCGGCGAGGCGCGCCGCGCCGCAATTGCCCGCACGCTGGCGCCCGAACCCGACATCCTGTTGCTTGACGAACCGACCAACCATCTCGACCTGCCGGCGATCGAGTGGCTCGAGGACGAACTGTCGCGCCTGCGCTCCGCCTTCCTGCTGATCTCCCACGACCGGCGTTTCCTCGAGCGGTTGTCGCAGAAGACGCTGTGGCTGGACCGTGGCAACGTCAAGGAACTGAACGAGGGCTTCTCCGGGTTCGAGGCCTGGCGCGACCGCGTGCTGGAGGAGGAGGAGCGCGAACAGCACAAGCTGGAGCGCAAGATTGTCCGCGAGGAGCACTGGCTGCGCTATGGCGTCACGGCAAGGCGCAAGCGCAACATGCGCAGGCTTGGCGAATTGCAGACCCTGAAACGCGAGTTTCGCGAACACCGCCGCGCCGAGGGCGTGGCGACGCTTGCCGCAAGCGACGCGGCGCAATCCGGCAAGCTGGTGATCGAGGCGAAGGGCCTGGCGAAATCGCTCGGCGGCCGCCCGCTCGTGCGGGATTTCTCGATCCGCGTGCAGCGCGGCGACCGCATCGGCCTTGTCGGGCCGAACGGCGTCGGCAAATCCACGCTTCTCGGCCTCCTGACCGGAACGCTCGCGCCAGACGCCGGCACGGTACGCCATGGCGTCAACCTCGAGACCGCGATCCTCGATCAGGGGCGCGACGCCCTGGACGACGATGAAACGCTGGAACATTTCCTCACCGACGGGCGCGGCCAGACGATGGTTGTCAACGGCGAGCAGAAGCACGTCGCCTCCTACATGAAGGACTTCCTGTTTCGCCCCGAACAGGCGCGCACACCGGTCGGCAATCTTTCGGGCGGAGAGAAGGCGCGGCTGCTGCTGGCCCGCGTGCTGGCGCGGCCGGCAAACCTCTTGGTGCTGGACGAGCCGACCAACGACCTCGACATGGAGACGCTCGACCTGCTGCAGGAACTGGTGGCGGATTTTCCCGGCACCGTGCTGCTGGTCAGCCACGACCGCGATTTCCTCGACCGCACGGTCAACGCCACCATCGTTCCCGAAGGCGACGGCCGCTGGACCGTCTATGCCGGCGGCTATGCCGACATGCTGGCGCAGCGCGGCGGAGCTGATGCCGGCAAGGCGGCTCCGAAACCCGCGCCGGTGAAGGCTGCTGCCGCCAAAGGCGAGGCGGCGGCGCCGAAACCGGCTACCGCCGCTGCCGCGCCTGCCGCCGGAAGGCCGAAACTCTCCTACAAGCAGAAATTTGCGCTGGAGACCCTGCCGGCGAAGATGGAGGCGCTGACGGCGGAAATCGCTGTGCTGGAGAAAAAGCTTGCCGATCCGGCGCTGTTTTCGCGCGACCCGGCCCGCTTCAACACGATGGCGAAAGAGGTTGCCGAAAAGCGCAGCGCGCTGGAAGCGATGGAAGAGGAATGGCTTGAACTGGAGATGCTGCGCGAGGCGGCGGAAGGCGGCTGAAAGCTTGTATCTAAGGCGCAACATCGCCGTTCTTGCGTCAAGGCTTTGACTTCCGGCCAAACGTGACAATATCGCGCCTGTCCATGGTCCGCCACTTGCGGCATTGTGGCGAGAGAACCGGAGGGGAAGCACCATGGCGGCATCGACGCCCATCTGCGATTTTGGCTGGAAGCCCGACGACGCCATCCTGCCCGGCGTCGATGGCAAGACCCATTCGATCCTCGGCCAGGCGGGCGAAAACGGCCTCGTCGTGGCCTTCATCTGCAACCATTGCCCCTATGTGAAGGCGGTGATCGACCGCATGGCGGACGACGCCCGCACGCTCGCCTCTCACGGCATGGGCTTCGTCGCCATCTGTTCCAACGATGCGCAGGCCTATCCGGCCGATTCCTTCGACAGGATGCGCGAGTTCGCCGCCGCCCACGCGCTGCCCTTCCATTACCTGCACGACGCAGACCAGACGGTCGCACGCGCATGGGACGCGGTGTGCACGCCGGATTTCTTCGGCTTCAACCGCGCCATGGAATTGCAGTATCGCGGCCGGCTCGACGCCGCGCGCAACCAGCCGGCAACGCTCGGGATGCGTCGTGATCTCGTCGACGCAATGCTGCAGGTGAAGGAAACCGGCCATGGGCCGCGCGAGCAGGTGCCGTCGATCGGCTGCTCGATCAAGTGGCGGCAAGCAGCATGAGCGCCGCGCCGCAGGGGGAGAACCGTTGCGGCTGGCCGCAAGCGGTCCTGTTCGATCTCGACGGCACGCTGATCGATTCCGCGCCCGATATCGCCGCCGCCGTCAACGAGTTGCTCGCGGCGCATGGCTTGCCGGCGCAGTCGCTTGACGCCGTGCGCGCGATGATCGGCAACGGCGTGCGCAAGCTCGTCGAACGCGCCTTTGCCGCGGCAGGCGCGCCGCTCGAAGAAGCCGCGCTCGAAGCGCGGCACGAGGAAATGATGGCGATCTACGGCCGCCATCTCGTCAACCTGACCGTGATGTTGCCGGGCGCCACCGAAATCGTGACCGCATACCACCGGGCGCGGGTGAAGACCGGCGTCGTCACCAACAAGCCGGAAGGCTTCACCCGCACCATACTCGACCATTTCGGATTGTCCGGTTCGGTCGATGTCGTGGTCGGCGGCGATACCGGTCCGGCGCGAAAGCCGGCCCCGGACATGTTGTTGCACGCCTTGAGCCAGGTCGGCCTCCATCCGGGGCGGTCGCTTATGGTGGGCGACAGCGCCGCCGATGTGGGCGCGGCGCGCGCGGCCGGGATGGCGGTCATCGTGGTGCGCGGCGGCTACACCGCCACGCCGGCCGACGAACTCGGCGCCGATCTCGTGATCGACACGCTGGCGCAACTGCCGCAGGCGATCGAGCGGCTGAAGGAACCTGCCTGAGGCTGCCGCGATTGCGCCGCGACACGTGGCAATGCGGTTGACATCGCGGCGGACTTGCCGTATCCGCCCATCGTTCAGCGCGGGTCCGCCCCGCGCTGATTGCGTTTGCCCGTTTTGAGCAAGGCTGGCGCGCAAACCACGAAACCTGTCAGGACTGACAAGAAGGCGGCCGGCCGCAAGGCATGGGCGCGACGAACACGAAGGACAAGAAAGATGTTCGCAGTCATCAAGACCGGTGGCAAGCAGTATCGCGTTGCGCCGGATGATGTTTTGACGATCGAGCGCCTTGGCGGCGAAGCCGGCGACCTGATCGAGTTTGGCGATGTGCTGATGGTCGGCGGCGAAGCCGGCGCACAGATCGGCGCGCCGCTGGTTGCCGGCGCCATGGTCACCGCCGAGGTGCTGGAGCAGGGCCGCGGCAAGAAGACGATTTCGTTCAAGAAGCGCCGCCGGCAAAATTCGCGCCGCGCGCGCGGCCATCGCCAGTTGCTGACCACGGTGAAGATCTTCGAGATCCTCACCGATGGCGCCAAGCCGTCGAAGAAGCCCGCCGCGAAGGCGGAAAACGCTGCAGCCTCCGCTGGCGCGAAGGCCGGCGATGCGGCGAAGGCCGAGGCTGGCGCAAGCGCTGGAAAAGGCGCTGCCGAAGCGGGCGCTGCTGACGCGGGCGCCGGCGCCACCGCGGCGCCGCTGTTCAGCGCGCCGGAAGGCAAGAAGGACAAGCTCGTCGACATCAAGGGCATCGGCCCGGTGGCCGAGCGCCAGCTCAACGAGCAGGGCATCACCACGTTTGCCCAGATTGCCGCGCTGAGCGATGAAGACATCGAACGCATCGACGCTCATATGCCTTTCTCCGCCGCGCAGATCAGCGATTGGCGCGAGCAGGCCAAGGCGTTGGCGGCAGAGTAACGCGAACCGGAACGAAGGAGACCAACCATGGCTCACAAGAAAGCAGGCGGCTCGTCGCGCAACGGTCGCGATTCGCATTCGCAGCGCCTCGGCGTGAAGAAGTTCGGCGGCGAGACGGTCGTCTCCGGCAACATCCTCGTGCGCCAGCGCGGCACGAAGTGGCATCCGGGCACCGGCGTCGGCCTTGGCAAGGACCACACGATTTTTGCCGTCACCAATGGCGAAGTCGCGTTTCGCACCAAGGCGAATGGCCGCACCTACGTGTCGGTCATGCCGAAACTGGACGCCGCGGAATAGCCGGAACCGCGCACCATTCCGGCAGCCCCTCCCGGGCGCCGGACATGGCGAAAACCGCCAGACAAGGATCGAGGGGAGCGGGCAACCGGCTCCCCTTTTCGTTTGTCTGGAGGAACCCATGGACATCCTGTTGACGAGGCGGCTGACGCTGCGGCCGCCGCTCGCTCCCGATGCGGAGGCAATCGCGCTCTGGCTGTCGGATTTCGAGGTGGCGCGCTGGCTGACGCGCGTGCCGCACCCTTACGCGACCGCCGACGCCGAAAGCTGGATCGCCAGCCTTGCCGGCCGGCCACGCGACCGCGTGTTCACGCTGCATCGCGAGCGGCTGATCGGCGTCGTCAGCCTTGAGTACCGCAATGACGGCGAGGAGCCGGAACTCGGCTACTGGCTGGCGCGGCCGTGCTGGGGGCGCGGGTTGATGCGCGAGGCGGCAACGGCCGTGCTGGCGCATGCCTTTGCGCGTGGCGCCGGCGCTCCACCTGAGGCCGTGCGATCGGGCGCGCTCACCGGCAACGCGGCTTCGCTCGCCATCCAGGATCGGCTCGGCTTCTCGCAGACGGGAATGGCCGAAGCGCATTCGACGCCGCTCGGGCGCACGGTGAGAACGTTGACCACACGGCTGACGCGGGCGGCGTTCGAGGCCCGAACGGGCGGACACGCGTACAGCCTGGCGGCGTGAGGCGATGGCGGGCGGGTGCGCCCGCTTCTTAAACGATCATGAGACTGAACCGCTCGGCCCCCCGGCGCGTAGCAGCGGAAAACATGGAGGTTCCGCATGTTTCCGCTGCGCGCCGCACTGCTTTCCCTGTTCGTTGCCGCCGGCCAGCCGGCGCTGGCCGCCGATCTTGCCAAACCGGTGACAATGGAAGGCTTCTTTGCCGGTCACAGTCGCGGCAAGGGTGTCTTCACCGCCATCAACGGCGTCAAACGCAGCTTCGATGTCAGCCTGACCGGGCGATGGAACGGCCGCACCCTGACGCTGCGCGAGGATTTCGTCTTTTCCGACGGCGAACGCGACCGCAAGACCTGGCGTTTCGTCAAGACGGGTCCGGGCCGCTATACCGGCACGCGCGAGGATGTGGTCGGCGAGACCACCGTTCGTTTCGAGGGCAACGTCGCCCGCTTCGCCTACAACGTGGCGCTCGATCCGAAAAAGCCGCGCAACACAGTGCGGTTTTTCGACAAAATCGTGTTCTCATCCGACGGCCGCAGCGCCAAGAACACCGCGACCGTGTTCAAGTGGCTGCTGCCGGTGGCCCGCGTGCGCGTCGATTTCACCCGCTGAGTACCGGCAGGGACGCTACACCGTGATACCCACCCAGACCGGCTGGTGATCCGATCCCTGCGCTGCGGCATCCACCCGTGGCGAATGGCAGCGGGCGGCAAGGCCGGGCGTGGCGAATACATGGTCCAGCCGTTTCAGCGTCGGCGGGGTTGTGATCGTGTCGGTGCAGGAGAAGGCCGGGTCGGCGGCTGTCACATCGACCAGCGCGCCGCCAGTTTCAAGCATCGCACGGTAATCGGCGTCGCCAGGCTCGAAGTTGAAATCGCCGCAAGCGATGAAGTCTTCCGGGCGCGGCGGCTCGGGGTAGCCGAACTCGCCGGTGCCGGTCACCGTGCCGCCGCGCGCCGGCATCTCGAACGCCGCCTGCTTGAGGAACGCGACCTGTTCCAGCCGTTCTGCGCCGTCGAGATGGTCGAGATGGACACTGTAGAGGCGCAGCGGCCCGTCCGGCGTCAGCAGCACCGCCTCAAGCGCCGAGCGCTGCAGGTTGAGCCGGTTCTCGCGCAGCCGGCGCGGCAGCAGCAGGGTGCGAAGTGCGGCAATCGGCCAGCGCGAGGCCACCATGTTGCCGAACTGGAAGCGGCGGTTCACCGCCTTGCCGTTGACCATGCCGCTCATCATGTCGGCGTCGGCGCCGGGACCGAAGGCGCAGAACCGGTCGGGCAGCGCGTTCTCGATCGCCGCCACCATGTCGACGCCGCCGTTCTTCAGCCAGCCGCGCGTCACTTCCTGCAGCGCGATGATGTCGGCGTCGCGCACGGCGTCGATGATGCGGTCGAGGTCGTAGCGGCCGTCGAGCCCGAAGCCGTACTGGATGTTGTAGGTGACCAGTTTCAACGCCATCGCCGCCCCTCGCGCTTTCGATCCGATTCGTCTATTGAGCCGCTTCCTTAGCATTGCGAGCTTCCAACCTTGAAATTCCTCGACCAGGCAAAAATCAACATCCGCTCCGGTGATGGCGGCGCGGGCTGCGTGTCGTTCCGGCGCGAGAAGTTCATCGAGTTCGGCGGGCCTGACGGCGGCGACGGCGGGCGCGGCGGCGATGTCTGGATCGAGGCGGTCGACGGACTGAACACGCTGATCGACTATCGCTACCAGCAGCATTTCAAGGCCAAGACCGGCGTGCACGGCATGGGCCGCAACCGCGCCGGCGCAAGGGGCGCCGATGTGGTGCTGAAGGCCCCGATTGGCACGCAGGTGCTGGAAGAGGACAACGAGACTCTGATCTGCGACCTCACCGAGACCGGCCAGCGTTTCCGCCTCGCCAAGGGCGGCAATGGCGGCTTCGGCAACGCCCATTTCGCCACGTCGACGAACCAGGCGCCGCGTCGCGCCAACCCCGGCCAGGAGGGCGAGGAGCGCGTGGTCTGGCTGCGGCTGAAGCTGATCGCCGACGCCGGCATCGTCGGCCTGCCGAACGCCGGCAAGTCGACATTTCTCGCCAGCGTCAGCGCGGCGAAGCCGAAGATCGCCGATTACCCGTTCACCACGCTGCACCCCAATCTCGGCGTCGCCCGCATCGATGCGCGCGAATTCGTGCTGGCCGACATTCCGGGCCTGATCGAGGGCGCGCATGAGGGCGTCGGCATCGGCGACCGGTTCCTCGGCCATGTCGAGCGCACGCGGGTGCTGCTGCATCTCGTCTCGGCGCGCGAGGAAAGCCCGACCAAGGCGTGGCGCACGGTGCGGCGTGAGCTTGAGGCCTATGGCCACGGCCTAGCCGAGAAGCGGGAGATCGTCGCGCTGTCGCAGGTCGATACCGTCGACGAGGCGTCGAGCAAGCGCAAGGCCTCGGCGCTGTCGCGCAGCGTCGGGCGGCCGGTGCTGCAATTGTCGGCGGCAACGCATGAAGGCGTGGAGGCGGCGTTGCGGGCGCTGGCGGATATCATCGCCGAGGCGCGGGGCGAAAACGAGAAGCCCGCGGAAGCGAAATGGACGCCCGGGCAGTAGCATCATGAAAGGCATTCTCTCCGGTTATCGCCGCATCGTCGTCAAGATCGGCTCGGCGCTGCTCGTCGATCGCGCCAGCGGGCTGAAGCGCGAATGGCTCGCCGGCATGGCGGCCGACACCGCCCGGCTTGCCGCTGGCGGGCATGAACTTCTCGTGGTTTCTTCGGGCGCAATCGCGCTTGGCCGCACCGTGCTTGCGCTGCCGAAGGGGCCGCTGAAGCTGGAGGAAAGCCAGGCGGCCGCCGCCGTCGGCCAGATCGCGCTCGCCCGCGCCTGGGCCGAGGCGCTGGAAGCGCATGGCGTGCGCACCGGCCAGGTGCTGCTGACGCTGGACGACACCGAATCGCGCCGCCGATACCTCAATGCGCGCGCGACCATCGGCACGCTGGTGAAGCTCGCCGCCGTGCCGGTGATCAACGAGAACGACACGGTGGCGACCTCCGAAATCCGTTATGGCGACAACGATCGCCTCGCCGCCCGCGTGGCGGCGATGATGCGCGCCGATCTTCTGGTGCTGCTGTCCGATATCGACGGGCTCTACACCGCCTCTCCGGCCGCCGATCCGGATGCGAAGCTGATCGCGCATGTCGAGCGTATAACGCCTGCAATCGAGGCGATGGCCGGCGGCGCGGCGTCGGAATACTCGCGCGGCGGCATGAAGACCAAGATCGAGGCGGGCAAGATCGCCACGCTCGCCGGCACGGCGATGATGATCACGCTCGGCAGCCGCAGCAATCCGCTTGCCGCACTCGATGGCGGCGCATCGCACACGCTGTTTGCCGCCAGCCGCCAGCCGGTCTCCGCCTGGAAAAGCTGGATCGGCGGGCAACTGGAGCCGGCGGGGCGATTGACCGCGGGGGGTGGCCCAGCCCCGGCGCCCTCGGCGGGGGAAAGGCAGTCGATCCCCCCGCCGCGGCCAGCGGCGAGCGCCCCCCCGGGCGGCGGCCCCGGC
>CALMYO010000229.1 GCA_937873685.1 uncultured Paracoccaceae bacterium | reverse complement strand
CGGCAAGACGATCCTGATCCAGATGCTGGCCGGCATGATCAACGACTATTGTCAGGTAGCCGGCTATCCATTTCACTACGAGAATTTCGGCGTCGACCAGATTTCGTCCTACCAGGGCAAATCCGGCCAGAATTGCAAGGAATTCATCAACAACGTCATCAATCCGCGGGCCATCGGTTTCGGCACGGTGGACGATATCGACCAGGTTGCGGCCAAGCGTTCCGACGACCGCGCCTCGGCCGGGCAGCAGGAAATCACCGCCGTGTTGATGGAAAGCTTTGCCGGCGCAATGACCGTGGTGCGCGGCAACTGCGCCTTCGGCATGTTCTCCAACTATCCGGAAAACGTCGATGATGCGCTGCGTCAGCGCGCCGGCGCACGCTGGTTGGTCGACGGGCCGCAGACGCGCGACGACTATATCGACATCTTCGTGCTGCTGGCCGGCAAGAACCACCAGATCCCGCTTGGCGAGCACAAACTGTTCGAGGCGCAAATCATCCAGCGTGCGGTGGAAGAGGCCTATGACGGTCACGACAAGCCGCAGGAGCAGGGCTTGATGAATGTCTATGACCGCTACGTCTCCGAACGCGGCGAGCCGGAGACCTTGGAGGATATCGGTGACTACCTGCACCGCATCAAGGAAGTCGAGCCGCGCTTCACGGGCCGCGCCATCAAGAACATCACCGACGCCATCAAGATGCGGGCGATGGACATCGAACTGCCGGACGAATGGTTCGCCACGGCTGACGCTTTCATGCGCAAGGACTACGACACCAAGAAGGCGATGATCACCGAACTGCGCCGTCCGTTCACGATCGAGATGGTGATGCAAGAGATCAACCGCTACGCTGATTCCGAGTTCCGCTATTCCGACAAGTCAGACGCCGCGGCTGTCGAGCGCCTGATCCGCGACCAGCGTGTTCGCGAGCGGGCGATCCGCGAGATCGAGGCGATGAAGGCGAAGGGTGCTTGGAGCGGGTGACAAGGCAGGTGTATCGACGCAGCTGTCGGCGTGCGTCTTGCTAACTCTCTTTGGTCATCCGCTCGAGCATCAGCCTTTGGTGATCCTGACCGCCGTAGAAGATGGCGAGAACGTTCACTTGGCGGCGTTCTTCATCGACGGTGAAATAGAAGATGGCACGGTCTTTGGTGACCTGCCGCAATCCCGGCATCAGGTTTTGGCGTAGCGTGCCTTGGAACGGAGCGAGGGCGAGGCGCTCCATCGCCTCTTCGATATCGCGAAAACGCTTGGCTGCACGATCAAAGGATTCCTCTAACGGGTAATCGAATTCACGATATGCGGTAAAGAGATGATTGAACAAATTTTGCAGGTCGCTTCGCGCGGCAGCCGAGCGGACGACCGAATACTGGCGATTCAAAGCCCAAGTTCCGCCCGTTTACGCGCCAGCATGGCCTTGGTCTCCCTCCTCGATTCTTCCATGGTGATGAACGGCCCCTTGGCCCGCTCCATCAGCAATTTGCGCAGCGCCGCCTCATCACAGTCGTTCTGCTCAGTTTCGGCGCGCAGGAGTTCGAGCCCGTGCTGCACCACATCACTGATGCTGGCGTAACGGCCCTGTTCAACCATGGCGCGCGCGAACGCTTCTTCTGATTTTGAGATCGAAACAGTGGCTTTGACGTTCATGGCGAAGTTGCTCCGCTATTCGGCTTGCCAGTATAGTTGCCCGGCGCGAAGTCTCAAGACGTCGCAAATTTGCGCGCTGCCAACGCATTACTTCGCGATTTCCCTTGCTGCGGCCTGCGCCAGAAAGCCGGACCGTGTCATGCGCCGCAAGGTGGCTTCCGCGTCGATTGCCGCCAAAAGTCCCTTATCAAGCGTAATGTTGACACGTGCGCTCTTGCCGGTGTTGACGATCAGCGGCACGGAAACAAGAAAAGCTCCATTCGCCAATTCGCCTGCGATTTCGGTGCGTTTGCGCAGTGCGCCGATCGGCGACGGGGCCGGCAGGTTAGCGTCATCCCCGGCATAGAGTTCGAGCGCTTCCATGGCGTTGGCGATGATGTCGCCTTCCTCGTCGGCGGCCGAAAAGCAGCCCGGTAGATCCGGGAAGCTCACGCCCCAGGCGCTGTCTTCATCCTTGTGAACCAGCGCGAAGTAATGCGTCACTGGACTACTCCTTTTCCCAACCGGCCTGTTTTGCTATCGCGCGCGCAGTGCCGACAGGTAGGTCCTTCTTCGGGTGCGGTACGACTACCACCCGCTCGCCATCGCTGAACTTGTGGTGCGAGCCCTTGATGGACAAGAGTTGAAAGCCCTCGCGGAGCAGGCGCTGCGTGATCTTTCGCGAGTCGCGTTCTGGCATGGGCATGTTCGCATTCGTGTGTATTTAAATATACACAATGTGCGGCTTTTGCAAGTACACCATTATTTCACACCGGCAGACCGGCTGCCTCCTTCACCTCCTCCATCACCGCGTAGGTGTGGGTTTCGCGCACGCCGGGCAGCGCCAGCAGCGTGGTCGACAGGAACCGGCGATAGGCGTCCATGTCGGCAAGCCGCGCCTTGACGAGATAATCAAAGCCGCCGGCCACCATGTGGCATTCCAGCACGTCCGGGCTTTGGCGGATCGCGCGGGCGAAACTCTCGAACACGTCGGGCGTGGTGCGGTCGAGCTTCACCTCGACGAAAACCAGCATGGCGCGGTCGAGCAGGCGCGGGTCGAGCCTTGCCGTATAGCCGAGGATATAGCCGTCGCGGGTCAGCCGCTTCATCCGCTCGGCCGTAGCCGTGGGCGAAAGATGCACGCGCTCGGCCAGTTCGGTGACGGCGATGCGGCCATCGGCCTGCAGCTGGCGCAGGATGGCACGGTCGGTGCGGTCGATTTCACGGGATGGTTCGGACATTCTTGAACAGCGATGGTGAAAACAGCGGAGAATTTCCCATTCTATGGTGAAATTCACGTTCAGCAACAGGCTATAGCGCCGTCCAGTCGCCCCTTTTTCCGGAGAAAGCCATGCCAAACCCGCCGATTGCCCCGTTCGCCGCCGCTTACGCGCCTGACGATGGCAACATTCTCGTTCCGGCCATGGCGGCCATCCGGCTTGCGCCGCAGCGGGAGGAAGCGATCGATTCCGCGGCGCGCGGTCTGATCGAGGGCATTCGCGCGCGTGCCGGCGGCGTTGGCGGGGTGGAAGATTTCCTGCGCGAATACGGGCTTTCCACCCGCGAGGGGCTGGCGCTGATGGTGCTGGCCGAGGCGTTGCTGCGGGTGCCAGACGCGGCGACGCAGGATCGGCTGATCGAGGACAAACTGCAACAAGGCGGCTGGTCCGGCCACGAGGCGCATGGCGACACCTTCTTCGTGGCCGCATCGGCCTGGGCGCTCGGCCTGTCGGCCCGTGTCATCCGCCCGGGCGAAACGCCGGAAGGGGTGATTGCAAGCCTGCTGAAACGCGTCGGCATGCCGACGGTGCGCACGGCGACGAAGCAGGCGATGCGGTATCTCGGCCATCACTTCGTGCTTGGCGAGTCAGGCGTGTCCGCGCTTCCGCGCGCCCGCGCCAGCGGGGCGAGGGTTTATCCCCATGCCTTCGATATGGGGGGGGGGGGCCCCCGCACCGCCGATGACGCGGAACGGTATTTCAACGCTTACGCTTCGGCGATCGAGAAGATCGGCCGGGCGGCAGGAAACCGCAGGCTGCCGGATCGCATGGGCATCTCGGTCAAGCTCTCGGCGCTGCATCCGCGCTATCTCGCGACACAGCGTAATCGTGTGCTGACCGAACTGGCTCCCAAAGTGCTCGACCTCGCGCAACGCGCCAAGGGGTACGACCTGAATTTTACCATCGATGCGGAGGAGGCCGACCGGCTGGAATTGTCGCTCGATGTGATCAATGCAGTGTTCGCCGACCCGTCGCTTGCAGGCTGGGATGGTTTCGGTCTTGCGATCCAGGCCTACCAGAAGCGCGCCAGTGCAGTGATCACCCATTTGGAATCGCTGTGTCGGGTGCTGGAGCGGCGCATGATGGTGCGCCTGGTCAAGGGCGCCTACTGGGACACCGAAGTGAAGCGGGCGCAGGAGCGTGGGCTGGGGCACTACCCGGTTTTCACGCGCAAGCCTGCGACGGATGTGAACTACCTCGCCTGTGCGCGACAGCTTCTCGCTGCGCGGCCTGTGCTTTTCCCGCAGTTTGCCACCCACAACGCGCTCACGGTGGCGGCGATCCTCGAATTTGCCGGCAATACGTCCGGCTTCGAATTCCAGCGCCTGCACGGCATGGGGGAAGCGCTTTACGAGCAGGTCACCGAGGCAGGCGCGCGGGTGCCGGCGCGCATCTATGCGCCGGTCGGCGGCTATCGCGACCTGCTCGCCTATCTGGTGCGCCGCTTGCTGGAGAACGGCGCCAATTCCTCCTTCGTCGCTGTCGTGGGCGACGAGGATGTCCCCGTCGACAGCCTGCTTGAACGGCCGTCGTGGAAACTCTCCGACGGCAAGGGCTTTTCGCACCCGCAGATCCCGCTGCCGGCCCGCGTCTACGGTGCGCGTGTCAATTCCGCCGGGGTGGAGTTCGGCCACCGGCCGGAGCTTTCCGACCTGCTGGCGGGCATGGAAGCGGCGAAAGGTCTGGTGGAAGCGCGGACGTTGATGGGCGGCACGTTTTCCGACCTGTCGACCAGACGCAATACCCCCACCCCCGACCCCTCCCCTCAAGGGGGAGGGGGGAGTCCCCGGATCGCTGAAGCCGGTCTGCAGCCGAATCCGACGAAAGTGCAAGGAACGCCGGACGCGGTTACTCCCCTCCCCCTTGAGGGGAGGGGCCGGGGGTGGGGGTATTCTCGCGATAACGCCAAAGAAGAGACACCGACACCAATCCTCTCGCCTGCCGATCGGCGCACACAGGTCGGCACGGTCGTGTGGGCTTCGCCCGCAACCGCAGCCAAGGCTGTGAAAACCGCGCGCGCCGGTCATGCTGCCTGGTCGCAAATGCCGGTCGACACCCGCGCGCGGGCGTTGGAGAAGGCAGCCGATGCGCTTGAGGCCAATCGCGACCGTTTCATGGCGCTGCTGGCGCGTGAAGCCGGCAAGACGCTGGATGATGGCATCGCGGAGATCCGCGAGGCGGTGGATTTCTGCCGCTACTACGCCGCCGAGGCGCGGCGCATCTTTGGCGTGGAAACCGTCATGCCCGGCCCGACCGGCGAGGACAACCGGCTGCGCTGGCGGTCGCGCGGGGTATTTGCCGCCATCAGCCCGTGGAACTTTCCGCTGGCGATCTTCACCGGACAGGTCACGGCAGCGCTCGCCGCCGGCAATGCGGTGATCGCCAAGCCGGCAGAACAGACGCCTCTGGTCGCCTTCGAGATGGTCAGGCTTCTGCATGCCTCAGGCGTGCCGCAAGACGCCTTGATCTACCTGCCGGGCGATGGTGCGGTCGGCGCGGCGCTGACCGCCGATCCCGGTATCGACGGGGTGGTGTTCACCGGTTCGACCGCCACTGCCCGCGCGATCAACCGGGCGCTCGCCGCGCGCGACGGCGCGATCGCGCCGCTGATCGCCGAAACCGGCGGGTTGAACGCGATGATCGTCGACGCGACCGCATTGCCCGAACAGGTGACCGATGACGTGATCATGAGCGCCTTCCGCTCGGCCGGCCAGCGCTGCTCGGCCTTGCGCATCCTCTACCTGCAAGACAGCGTGGCGGACCGCATGCTGGAGATGATCGAGGGCGCGGCGCGGGAATTGAAGCTTGGCGATCCGGCCGATCCTGCGACCGATATCGGCCCGGTGATCGACGAGGCGCAAAGATCCATGCTGCTTTCGCATGTCGACCACATGCGCGCGACGCAGCGTGTGCGCCATGCGGGGCAGGCGCCGAACGGAGGGCTGTTCGTTGCGCCGCATATCGTGGAATTGAAGCGGCCGCAGGATCTCACCGAGGAGATCTTCGGACCGATCCTGCATGTGGTGCGCTGGAAGGCCACGGAGATCGAATCCGTACTCGATTCAATCGTTGCGACCGGCTACGGCCTGACGCTTGGTGTGCACAGCCGCATCGACGCCTTCCAGACGAAGGTTGCTGAACGGCTTGGCGTCGGCAACGTCTATGTCAACCGCAATATGATCGGGGCGGTGGTCGGCACGCAGCCGTTCGGCGGCTCTGGCTTTTCCGGCACCGGCTTCAAGGCCGGCGGTCCGCATTACCTGCTGCGTTTCGCGGAAGAGCAGGTGGTGAGCATCAACACCGCCGCGGCAGGCGGCAATGCCAGCCTGATCGCCATGGGGGAGTAAGGGATTCAAAGCCTTGATGGCCAGCGTTGACGACCGTGCAGGATAGTCAGGATATCGATGGATTGCCGAGTGACACGGTAGGCGACAACGAATCCCGTGTTCTTGACCACGAGTTCGCGTGTGCTGCCCACGCGCCCAACTCGGCCGGAACTCGGGAAACGAAGAAGCCGGTTAACCGCGTCGACAATTCGACCGAGCGCCAATTCCGCGTTTCGTGGAGAGTCGTCGCCAATAAACTCGTTGATCTCGACGAGGCGACGAAGGGCTCGCCGCGTCCATCGCACCTGAAGGGTCAATTGCGTGTCTGTCCGATTCCGAGACGTTGGAACGTTGCCGCGACCTCACGATCGGTTGCAAAGTCGCCGGCCTCGGCCTCGGACAATCCGGCCCTGATATCCGCAATCGCTTCAACCTCGCGCGCGACGAATTCATCGATTGCCTTGTCAGCGATCACCTCGACCGGCTGACCCGATTCTTTGGCTAGCGCTTCGAGACGCCGCGAAAGCTCCGAACTGAGGTTTACGGTTAGCGAGGTCATGGGCGTACCTTTGTTGCGAACTCCAATCTGCCGCGCTTGCTACACGTCGTCAATCGCAGCGATCGCTCGTGCCAGCCTGATCGCAATGGGGGAGTGAGGGCGATTCACGCGAAGGGATTGACGATTGTCAGCCCTTCGATCCTGCGGCTGTGTTGCATGTCTTCGCTGAACAGGATTGTGCAACCGGCCATCGCTGCCGCTGTGACGATGTTGGCATCGTAGATCGAGAAACCGTCGCGCACCGCAATTTCGACCGCCTTTCGCTGGGACGTGACCTCGAGCGGCACGACTTCGCACAGCGCGCCAAGGCTCTCGATTGCAGGAATGATGGTGCTCCAATCCCGCGCGAACTTGCGTCTCGAAACGTTGATGAACTCGTTCAGAACCTGAACGCTGATCACCGGACGCTCTCGCAACAGGGCATCGACCTTGTCCGCCTTGGCGTCGTCTTTCGCGTAAAGGTAAAGCAGCACATTCGTGTCGAGGAAGGCTCTTTCACCGTTCATTGGCGTCTTCGCGGTCGAAGCGATAGCCACCGGGCATCACGCCGCGCAAGCCACGCAACCGCTGCAGATGTTCTTCCACGCTCAAGGGGCGCTCCACGCCGAATTCCCGTGGACCGAGAATGCGCAGCGTCACGTCATCGCCATCGGAAATGCCGAGTTCATCGACGATTCCTTTCGGCAATCTTACGGCAAGGCTGTTACCCCATTTGGCGACACGCACCGGCTGATCTCCGTGATATACTCAGAGTCAGATGTATATGTATCTCGAGAAGAAATCAACGCAGGCGCGCGCCGCTCTTCAGGCGCGCCTGCCGAATTGACGATCGGGCGCCGGGCGGGTTCAGGCGTCCGGGGCATCCTTCTGCCCTGAAGCAGGATGGGATTCCGGGGTCGACCCCTCCACCTCCCGCTCCACCACCACCCGCACACGGGCAACAAGAGCGGCGAGCACGCCGAGCACGGCAAGCCACGGCGCGGCAAGCGCCACCACGCCGCCGGCGACGACGCCGATGGTGAGTGGCGTTTCCAGATACGTATCGCCATCGGACGCGACGATCTTCAACTGGCGGACATTGCCTTCCTCGATGATCTCCTTGACGCGTTCGACAAGATGCGCGCCGGCAATCTCGATTTCCTCGGTGATGGTGTGTTTCTGTTGCTGGTCGTTTGCTTGCGGTTTCTCGCTGGTCATGGGCTGATCCTTTTGTGTTGATCCTGCCCCCCTCGGCTGCAACCTTGGCCCCGCACCGGCGTTTGCGCCTTGACCACGATCAAGCCCGGTTTTGCGAATGCGCTTCAAAGCGGGCAAAGGCATTTGCGCCGACGAAAAACCTGTCGGCGCGCAACGGGCAAGGAGGGCGACGCATGTCCCGCTGGTTCTGGTACCTGTCGCAACTGAAGCGCACCTTGTGGGTGCGCGCCACGCTGATTTCCCTGCTCGCCGTTGCGGCCGCGCTGGTGTCGCTCATCGCCGGGCCTTGGTTGCCACAGGGCCTGTCGACCGAGATCGGGGCGGATGCGGTCGACCAGATCCTCAACATCATCGCCTCGTCGATGCTGGCTGTGACGACATTTTCGCTTTCGACGATGATCGCAGCCTACTCGGCCGCCACCGGTAACGTGACGCCGCGCGCGACCAAACTGCTGCTGGAAGACACGACGACGCTGAACGTGCTCGCCACCTTCGTCGGCGCGTTTCTTTACAGCCTCGTTGCCATCATCACGCTTTCGATGGGCGCCTATGGCGAACGCGGACGGGTGGTCCTGTTCGTCGTCACCATCTTCGTTGTCGTGCTGATCGTGGTGACGCTGCTGCGCTGGATCGACTACCTGCGCCGGCTTGGCCGGGTTGGCGAGACAACGGCGCAGGTCGAAACAGCCACCGAACAGGCGTTTCGCCGGCGCGCCCGCCATCCGCATCTCGGGGCTCTGCCAGCACCAGCCGATGGTGGTGCGCCGAAGGGCGCGCGTCCGGTCTATCCGACGAAGATCGGCTATGTGCAGCACATTGCCGTCGATGAACTGGATGCGCTTGCCGGCGAACGCAAGGTGGTCCTGCACGTGGCGGTGTTGCCGGGCAGCTTCGTCGATCCCGGTCGCCCGCTTGCCCATGTCGAAGGAGAGGAAAGCGAGGACGAGGCCAAAGCTGTGCGCACCGCGTTTACGGTCGGCGAGGAGCGCACCTTCTCGCAGGATCCGCGATTCGGCATCATCGTCATGGCGGAAATCGCCTCGCGTGCGCTGTCGCCAGCCGTCAACGATCCAGGCACGGCGATCGATGTGCTCGGACGACTGGTGCGGATCATTTCGCTGTGGTCGGGTTCGATCGAACCGGATAAGCCGGAATACCAAAATGTGCGGGTGCCGCCCGTGACCATCGACGAGGTTTTCGACGATGCGTTTGCGCCAATCGCCCGCGACGGCGCGGCGCTGGCAGAAGTGCAGATTCGACTACAGAAGGCCCTTGCGGCCCTCGCGCGCAGTGGCGATTCGCGGTTCCGCTCTTCGGCGCTGCGTCATTCCCGGCAGGCTCTCGCACGAGCCGAGGCGAGTTTGAGCTTGCCAGAAGACCGCAACCGCGTTCAGGATGCCGCATCAACAGTTGCCTGATCCGCTGCGGCGGCAGGCCGGCTCATCGAAAAGGGAGGACAGGACATGGCTGCGCAGAAGGTTGCGCTCGTAACGGGGGCAGGCGCTGGAATCGGTAAGGCAAGCGCGCTGGCGTTGGCGAAGGCGGGTTACGCCGTGGTCGGCGCCGGGCGGCGTCTGCAGCCGCTCGAAGAGACTGCGGCGGTAGTAAAGGCGGCTGGCGGGCACATGGATGCAATCGCCTGCGACGTTTCCGACGCGGCTGCGGTGGACGCGCTGTTTGCCGAAATCAACCGGCTGCATGGCCGCCTCGACGTAGTGTTCAACAATGCCGGCATTTCGGCCAAGGGCGCGACGATCGACGAGATTCCACCTTCCGAGTGGCTGAACGTGATCGGCGCAAACCTGAACGGCTCGTTCTTCGTGGCGCGCGGCGCGTTTGCGATGATGCGGCGCCAGACGCCACAGGGCGGGCGCATCATCAACAACGGCTCTATCTCTGCCTATGCGCCGCGACCGGGTTCTGCGCCCTATACCGCCTCCAAGCACGCCATCACCGGGCTGACGAAGACGATCGCGCTGGACGGACGCCCTTTCGACATCGCCTGCGGTCAGATCGACATCGGCAACGCGGCAACCGAAATGACCGAGAAGATGGCGCAGGGCGTGCCGCAAGCCAACGGAACCATGGCGGTGGAAGCGCGCATGGACGTGCAACATGTCGCCGATGCGGTGGTGCACATGGCGTCCTTGCCGCTCGGGGCCAACATCCTGTTCATGACGGTGATGGCAACCAAGATGCCGTTCGTTGGAAGGGGCTGAAGCCGGAACTGTCGCGATGGTGTTCAGCGGTTCTGCCCGGAGGGTTGTCCGCGGCGCACGTTACTTCAACTTTTTCGTGTACTGCCGCGTAATCACCCGTTGACAAATACACGCTATGGTGTATTTACTCTAACAAGACGCAACCAAATCGCGTCAATCAGACACAGACCACGGGTTCCCCCTGCTTAATCCCGGCCGTCTGTGGACCCGCTTCGCGCGGGAAGGGATCCGGATCATCCGCCCGATCCGGATCCCTTTTTTATTCGTCAGTTGGCAGTCGGGTGAGGACGCCTTTTTCATCCGCCGCCGGCGCGCATGTTCTCCTCGATCAGCATGGCTACATCCTCGGCCTTCTCCTCGATCAGCATGTGTCCGGTGTCGGCGAAGCGATGCAGTGCAAATCGCGACGGCAGCCCTGCCAACTGGCTGGCTGGAAGCACCGCGTCCTGATCGCCCCAAAGCACTTTCACCGGCATCGGCAGGTCGGCAAACCCGTCGCGCGGAATTTCGCCCTGCCGGTCTTCGGCAAACAACTGGCCGCCTATTGAGGCAATGCTGGCGGCAACCCGCTCGTCGCTGCGCTGGCGAACCAGCATGTCGAGCGCGGCATCCGGCACCACGAAGCCCGCTGCCTTGGCGCGGAACAGGA
>CALMYO010000228.1 GCA_937873685.1 uncultured Paracoccaceae bacterium | reverse complement strand
CCTGGCGCGTCGGCGCCTTGCCGCCATAACGCGTCTGCAGGTAGGGCACGTTCAGCCAGTCGGCCATGGCCTGGAACATCGACACCTCGATGTGGCGGCCCTTGCCGGTCTTGGCACGCCCGATCAGCGCCTCCAGGATCGCCTGGTAGGCCGTCATGCCGGCGGCGATATCGCAGACTGACACGCCAACCCGCGCCGGGCCTTCAGGCGTTCCGGTGATCGACGACAAGCCGCTTTCCGCCTGGATCAGCAGGTCGTAGGCTTTTATCGAGGCGCGGGGGCCGGTCGAGCCGTAGCCCGAGATCGAGCACATGATGAGCCCCGGATGTCGCGCCAGCAAGGTCTCTGCGCCAAAGCCGAGCCGTTCCATCACACCCGGACCGAGATTCTGTACGAAGATATCGGCGCGCGCCAACATGTTGGCCAGCAATGCGGCGTCGCCCGGCACTTTCAGATCCAGCGCAACCGATTCCTTGCCGCGGTTCAGCCAGACGAAATAGGCGCTGTTGCCGGCGGCAAGCGCATCATAGCCGCGCGCGAAATCGCCTTCCGGCCGCTCCACTTTGATAACCCTTGCTCCCGCATCGGCCAGTTTCACCGAGGCGTAGGGCGCGGCAACCGCGTGCTCGACCGTTATCGCCGTCAGACCTTCCAGTTCTCGCATGCGCGAAGTCTCCCTGTTACCGCATCACATTATCGGCCGATGCGCAAAACTCGACAAATAGTCGTTTCCTATCAGCACCATGGAAAAATCGTCTGCCTGCCGTTCGTTGCCCGGTGGGTTGAGTTTGAAGTTCGATCCATTCCTTGCAGCAGGCTCAAGAACGATCCTCCGGTCCAGGACCACACTGGTCTCGTAGAATCTTTCTGGTTCGATAATTGCTCACAAACCTGTGGCAAAGGGAAGCGAATGTCAGAAATCGGTCACCGGCCCGGCAAGCGCTGAATGCGAAGCCGAGACTCGGTTCCTGCAAGCCTCCGTCACGCCGTTTGCCCGCGCAAGGCCGCTCCGATATCGGCCGCCGTCCTCTCAACGTTCTCACCAAACCGGTCCCACAGCGCCGCCCCCTGCTTTCCAAGCATCGCCTCAGCCTTGGCGCGCAGCCTGGCCGAAAGGGCTTCTTGCGAAAGCGGGGCGTCAAGGTCGTGGCGAACGACGATTTCCTGTCCGTCCGTCAAGGTCACGCGCGCCACCGCCTGCATGTCGCTCAGCGCAGGATCGCCATTGACAACCACACGCTCCGCAAAGGCGGCGAGTTCGGGATCGGCCGCCACCGCATCGGCATAAAGACGGTCATCGCCGGTCGCATCGCCGCGCAGCGCCATGCCCGCCAGCCACACATAGCTGAACTTGACCTCCAGCCCGGTGCGCGGCTGCCTGAGGTCGCAGACTCGCAGCCAGCGCGGATTGGTGTCGAGCGCGACGCCGGCAATCTCGCCAAGCGGCCGCGCCGCAAGCGCCCCGGCGCCGGTCAGCGCCTCGATCATTGCATGGGTGCCGTGGCAGCAGGCGTGGAGCTTGTACTTGTTGTCCTCAAAAAGGAATCGCTCATGCGGCGGCGGGAAAAGCCCCGCCTGTTCGTCGCCGCTAGGCGTATGCGTGGCGATGAAACCCTGCGGCCCCATCAACCCGTCATCGGCCGACGTCATGCCGAGCGCGCCGAGCAGCGCGCATTCCACGCCGTTCGACGCCGCGATGCCTGCGTTGAGCGGTTTTCCCATTGTGCCGAACTGCGACTTAAGGCCCCGGCGGTGGCGGTTTGGTGGAAACCGAGATTGTAGTGTGCCGCACCGAGCGTGCAGCCGACCCTGATCGCCGCCTCGGCGCCGACAAGAAACGCATCGATTACGGCGTCGGCCGATGCGCCGGTTGCTTCCCCGGCCGCAAGCGCGGACGGATATACACCGACTGACAGATGCCCGACATGGGCGAAATGGGTGTCGTCGAAGTCGAGCGCATGGCTGGTCGCGCCGTTGACCAGCGCCGCCGCGCGCGCCGGCGCGCGACCGCCGCCGATCACCGATGCGGCCGGGCGCCCGCCTTCATCCTCCACCAGTTCGCGCAGTTTGACCGCAAGCGGTTCGCCGGCCCCTGCCAGACCACAAGCCATCCAGTCGAGCAGCGACAACCTTGCCAGTTGTCGTGCGCGCTGCGCAAACCGGTCGGACGGCCAGGCAGCCAGGGCGAGCAGGCAGTCGATCAGGGCCATGATATCATCCTTTCATCTGTGCAAGGGTGTGCGCATATGGCGTCTTTCATTCGAATTGGGCCGTTTCAGCGCCGGCATCTCGTGTGATGGCGCAGAGCAAATAGCGCCAAGGCGCCGGTTGTTTGGCCGCGCCGCTTGAGTAACTGGTTTTGTCATGCCGCCGCTCAAATGTCATGATCGATCCCTCCATACGATTGTGCCTGGCGCGTTGCGGCGTTCAACCTGGGCATCCTGGTGGATCAGTTCGATACGCCGACGCGACGCGCTCTTGCGCTCTTCCTCGCATCCGCGTATTCGGCGCAGCCCGGCGGCAAGCCGGTCGGGCGTTCGCGGTTCGGCCGCCGGGCCAAGCGTGGATCGCGGCCGAGACGTAGTCCGGATTTTTGCGCCAGTAGCAAAGGGCGCCGAGTTCCGAACCGATGGTGATTGGAACCATGTCGCGGCCCGACTGCTGAAGCGCGCAACGCGCCCAGTTCGGAGGCGGACTGGATGATGATGCCGTCCAGCTTGCCAGGATTGGTCGCCTGCCATTTCTGGATCTCGGCCTGCGCCACCTCATCGGTCCACATGCCGGCGATCGGACGCTTGACCTCGATGTCCTTGTTCTCGGCCATGGCCGCCTCGATGCCGACATTCTGGCTGTCGGAAGCCGAGGCGCCAGGTATTCCCTCGACGTTGAGCACTGTGCCCTTGCCGCCGATCTCGTTGGCCATCCATTCGCCCATCATGCGCCCGCCGACGACGAAGTTCGTCGAAGAATTGTCCGAACAGGGGCTGGTCAGGTAGCCGATGCCTGAAAACGCTGCCACGCCCTTGTTGTAGGCATATTCGACCGCGCCGTTCAGCGCTGTCGGGTTCAAGCAGCAAACGATGACCGCATCGATGCTCTGGTGGACGAGTTGGCGGATCTGCTGGATCTGGGTGGCGTCATTCAGGTTGGACTGCGTGACGACGACTTCCGAGACCAGGCCGAGTTCCTTCCACTTGGGGATCAGCACGTTCTGCAGGCGGTCCATCACCGCTGCGCGCCAGTTATTGCCGGCATAGGAGGATACATAGCCGATCTTCCACGGCGGCGGGTTCTTGGCGATGAAGTCGCGATAGGCGCTGTCGCCGCGCGGCTGGTTCGGGTCCATCAGGGCCGGTTTGTAGAGCTTGGCGCGAATGTCCTCGGGCAGTTCGTCAACTCCGGCGACGGCGGGGGCCGCAATCAGAGCCATAGCGCAAAGCAATACCACCCGCATCAGAACTGCGTTCATGACGTCTTCCTCCTTCAATCGAACGCCAACGGCTGTCGGCAAATTCCAGGACCGTAAAAAAGGAGAAACGCATCTGTGGAAGGAATTAAGCACTCTATCAGCCAGAGCGGATCGTTATACCGGCTTGGTTCGGGGCAGCCCTGCGCGAAAGAATGTTTGAACAATCCCACACCCGATTGCCCGGAACAGATAATCGACTTCCGGCGCGATACGCGCGACAAGAGCGGCGGGTTGGCCTTCGATTCGCTATTGTACGCGCCCGCGCGCAGTTTCGACGCAGTGACATCTCCGCGGCGCTTCCGGGCTGCCGCCGCCGACCGGAGGCATGCAGGACGTTCCGCTCCGCGACGGGCGCAAGAACGAGACGCCGGAGAAAACCGCGACCGCGCCGGCAAAACGCAACGGCCGCGCCATGGCGGCGACTGCACAGGAGGTTTGAGATGCGCCTGACCAATCGCACCTATGACGAGCTGCGGCAGGGTGACAGCGCCGAACTGCGCCGGCTGATCACCACCGACGACCTTTATGTCTTTGCCGCGACCTCGGGCAACCACAACCCGATGCATCTCATCGACAGCGATCTCGACGGCGACGGCCAGACAGAGCGCATAGCGCCGGCGATGTTCATCGCCGCGATCATCTCGGCAGTCCTTGGCATGCAATTGCCCGGCGCGGGCACATTGTATCGCCGCCAATCGCTCGAGTTCCATCGCCGCGCCCATGCCGGCGAGGAGATGAACTGTCATGTCGAGGTGCTCGAGAAACTGGATGAGGGCGCGGTGCGCATGTCAACCACGGTGCGCCGGATTTCCGACGGGGCGCTGATCGTCACCGGCGAGGCGGTCGTGCAGGCGCCAACCGAGAAATTCGAAGGCGAGGATATCGATGTACCGGGCCTTATCGTACAACGGCACCGCCATTTCGAGGCGTTGCTCGGCCGCGCCCGCCCCCTGCCTGCAATTCCAACGGCCGTGGTCTGCCCGGACGACGCCAACTCGCTCGGCGGCGCGATACTCGCTGCAAAAGAGAGCATCATCATCCCGATCCTGATCGGCAAGGCGTCGGCGATCCATGCCGCCGCGCAAGCCATGCAGGAAGACATCGCCGGCTTCGAGGTCATCGATGTCGACGGTGACCTGGCCGCCGCCGCGATGGCCTGCCAGCTGGTGCATGAAGGCCGCGCCGCCGCGGTCATGAAAGGGCACCTGCACACCGACGACCTGTTGAAGCCGATGGTCGACAAGGCCCAGGGCCTGCGCGTCGGCCGCCGCTTCACCCACGTCTTTGTCATGGATGTCCCGGGCATGCCGGAGCCGATCATGGTGTCCGACGCGGCGATCAACATCGAACCGGATCTCGCTGCCAAGATGGACATCTGCCAGAACGCCATCGATCTGGCGCTCTCGCTCGGCATCGAGCCGCGCGTCGGCGTTTTGTCTGCGGTCGAAACCGTCAATCCGGCGATCCGCTCGTCGATCGACGCGGCCCTGCTGTCGAAAATGGCCGATCGCGGCCAGATAAAGGGGGGAAAGGTGGACGGGCCGTTGGCGATGGACAATGCCGTCGACCTCGGCGCCGCGCGCACCAAGGGTCTCAAGGGCGATGTCGCCGGCCGCGCCAACATTCTCGTTGTGCCCTCGATCGACGCCGGCAACATGCTCGCAAAGCAGCTTGCCTATGTCAGCCATGCGGAAGGCGCCGGTCTCGTCCTCGGCGCCAAGGTTCCTGTGATTCTCAATTCGCGCTCCGACAGCCCGATGTCGCGGCTCGCATCCTGCGCGGTCGCGGCGATCCATCACTTCGCCGGGAGCAAGCCGTGACCGAAGCGGTAATGACGCTGAATGCGGGGTCTTCGTCACTAAAGGTCGCTCTGTTTCCGCTCGAAGGCGATGCGCCGCTGGCGAGCGGCCTTGCCGACCGCATCGGTCCCGAAGGCGTGCTGAAGTTGAAACGCGCCGACGGTTCGCCGCTTGACCTTGCGGACAGCAATCTTTCGACCCATGCCGGCGCGATGCGGGCAGTTATCGCCAGCTTCCGCGCGGCCTGGCCCGGCCTCGACGTCAAGGCGATCGGCCACCGCGTGGTGCATGGCGGCGATGCCTATGCACGTCCGGTGATCGTCGACGATGCGGTGATGGAGAAACTCGAGAAACTGTCGCCGTTTGCGCCGTTGCACCAGCCCCACAACCTCGCGGGAATTCGCGCCGCCATGGAAGCGTTTGCCGGCGCGCCGCAGGTCGCCTGCTTCGACACGGCCTTTCACCGCAACCACCCTTGGGTGAACGATACATTTGCCCTGCCCCGCGCCATGTATGACGAGGGAGTGCGCCGCTACGGCTTCCACGGGCTAAGCTACGAGTACATTGCCGGCGAACTGCAGCGCGTCGCGCCACATCTGGCGCAGGGGCGTATCGTCGTCGCCCATCTTGGCAACGGCGCCTCAATGTGTGCGATGCAAAACAGCAACTCGATCGCCTCAACCATGGGATTTTCGGCCCTCGACGGCTTGCCGATGGGCACGCGCTGCGGTCAGGTCGATCCGGGCGTGCTGCTTTACCTGATGGACCAGCGCGGCATGAGCGCGGCCGAGATTTCCGACCTGCTCTACAAGCAATCCGGCCTCCTCGGCCTTTCCGGCTTGTCGAACGACATGCGCACACTGGAAGCTGCCGGCACGCCGCAAGCCGCGCAGGCGATCGATTATTTCGTCTTTCGCTGCCAGCGCGAGATCAGTTCACTCGCCGCATCGCTCGGCGGCATCGATGCGCTCGTCTTTTGCGGTGGCATCGGCGAGAACTCGCGCCTCGTGCGCGCCCGCATCTGCGAGCGGCTTGGCTGGATGGGCATCGAGATCGACCACAGCCGCAACGGCGCCAACGACATGGTGATATCATCCGATCTGGCGCGCACCTCGGTGATGGTGATTCCAACCAACGAGGAACTGGTGATTGCCCGCGCGGCCCGCGCAGCGATCGGATGAACGGAAAGGCGTTCGGCATGAAAGGCCGCAAAGCCGGGCGGGAAGCGCGGACAAGGCTGGGGGACATGCAGAGATTCAAGGCAGACGACGGGGCCGAACTGGCCTTTTTGGACGAAGGCGACGGCCTGCCGCTGCTTGCGCTTGCCGGCCTGATGACGCGCGATCGGCGCGATTTCGACTATCTCGCCCGACACCTGCCCGGAGATGTGCGGCTCATCCGTCTAGACAGCCGCGGCCGCGGCGGCTCACAATGGACCGGCGCCGAGACCTACAACGTACCGCAGGAAGCAAGGGACGCGCTTGCGCTGCTCGATCATCTCGGCCTTGAACGGGCCGCAATTATCGGCTCCTCGCGCGGCGGACTGATCGCCATTGTGATTACCGCGACGCAAAAGCAGCGCCTGCTGGGGGTCTGCCTCAACGATGTCGGCCCGGTGCTGCAACGCGAAGGCTTGCTGCGGATCGGCGAATACATCGGCGTCACACCGACCGCGCCGACACTGGCCGAAATCGCAGGCCGCATGCCCACCGCCATGCCGGGTTTCGCCAATGTGCCCGAATCGCGTTGGGCGGAGGAGACGGTTCGCCATTTCATCCAGGAAGATGGCCGCGTCAGCCTGCCCTACGACCCGGCATTGCGCGTTTCGTTCATGACAGCGATGGCAGGCCCGCTGCCGGACGCCTGGCCGCTATTCGAAGCCTGCGAAGGTCTGCCGCTGGCGCTGATCCGCGGCGCGGCTTCCGATGTATTGTCCCGCGAGACCGCCGGGGACATGCGCCGCCACAGCCTCGACATGCTGTTTGCCGAGGCGGCCGGCCGCGGGCACATTCCATTCCTGGACGAGCCCGAAGCGCTCGCCGCAATCGCGCAGTGGCTCGATCTTGTCCGCGTGTTCTCGACCCTGAATCCGGCCGAAACCGCGATTTCCGGCGAAGCGCGCGCTTGACCGACATTTCGCACGCGATCGGATTCGGCTTCCGGTCTTGTGCGGCGCGCCGGCAAAAGCGCTTGCCCGCGAGGTTGGCGCCTACCGTTCCCAACCGTGCGACGCCGGATTTTCCTGGCCGGAACGAAAAGCCCGCACCGCATCGAAGTACGCTTCCACGACCGCGCCGCGCTCGTCGGCCAGCGCGAACGCCATCTCGTCATAGGCTTTCGCCATTTCGCGCACGGTCACGCGCCGCACCGCGTCGAGCCGTCCGGTGCCGTGACGCCACATGAAACCGACGCCGAGACCGTTGGCGACCGCCTCATAGACGCCGTCGCGAGTGTCGAGCACCAGCCGCGGCCGCGGCTCCAGCCCGCTTGCGCGGAAGGCGCGATCGACGACGCGCTGGGTCGACGAACCGCGTGAGCGGAAGATCAGCGGTTCCCCGAACAGCCTTTCGCAGGAAACCATGTCCGCGCGCGCGATCGGGCTTTGCGCGTGGGCGATCGCCACCACATCCTGGCGCACCACAAGTTCACGGCGGAACCGACCGTCGGCTGAAACATCGGGCAACATGCCGACATCGACTTCACGCGCCAGCACCGCACGTGTGATGTCCTCATGCGAACCGGTGCGAACGACGATCGAAACATCGGGATAGCGCTGCCGGAACCGCCCGATCACGGCTATTCCAGGCATCGAGTTTCCAAGGCCGACCCGCAACTCCCCTTCGGGAAGCGTGTTGCGCCGGTTGAGCAACCGCGCCGCCGAGGATTCGGCTTCCGACATCCGCTCCGCGATATCGCACAGTTCGCGACACAAAGGCGTGGCCTGCAACTGACCGCCCCGGCGCTCGAACAGGCGCACCCCGTACTCACGCTCGGTGTCGTGAATGTGTTGTGAAACAGAGGGTTGCGCCACGCCGAGCGCGCGCGCGGCAGCCGAATACGAACCGTATTGCGCGACGGCGTTCAACGCTTTCAGCCGTGCGATCGAAACGCCCATGACCCGAAATCCCCGACGGATGAAGGCTCAGCCTTCCCCTGCACAAGGCATAGCCTGCGTTTGTAAAGGCTGTGTCACAGACGGGGTTCATCGTTGTCCTGCGCCAGACAAACGGCGCGCCCGCTGACAGTGATGCGTGACGAGGACGCTTCGCGATGCACGAATCGCGAAACCGCTCGCGCACGCTCGAATTGAGGACCGGATCGTTGGACGGCAGCGTTTCCATGGTGAGGCATCTCGACGAGATTGCGCTCGACGGCGTCGACGTGGTCCTGTGCGATCTCGACGGGTGCCTCGTCGCCGGCGATCATGTGTTCGATGGGGTCGACGCACTGTTCCGGCGAGCCGGCGAGCGTCTGCACATCGTTTCCAACAATTCCGCCGACACCGCAGAAACGCTGTGCGAGCGTCTTGCTGCGCTGGGTGTGGACATTCTACCAGATCGGGTCTGGCTGGCCGGCGAACAAACCATACGCCATGTCGCCCGCACCTTGCCTCGCGCTTCGGTGTCCATCTACGGGGCCCTGCCGTTGCGGGCGTTGGCCGCGCAACTCGGCTTGCGATTCGGCGCGCCGCGTCCCGATATCGTGGTGCTGGCGCGCGACGAGGAGTTCAACATCAAGCGTCTGGCGCAAATTCTCGCCGAACTCGACGGCGGCGCCCGCCTGATCGTCACCAACGCCGACGCGAGTCATCCGGGGATCGACGGCCGGCCGATCCCCGAAACCGGAGCGCTACTTGCCGCGGTGCGCGCCTGCCTGCCCGATCTGGATTACTCGGTGTTCGGCAAGCCTGCTGCGGCGCTGGGGCGCCTTGCGCTGGAGCGGGCTGGCGTGGAAGCCTCGCGAGCGCTCTTCGTCGGCGACAATCCGGAAACCGACGGGGCGGTGGCGGCTGCGCTCGGCATGCCGTTTGCGCATGTGGTTCGCGGCGTCTCCCGCGGCGCCAGCGCATCCTTCGCAACAACGCAAATGGCGGAGGCGCGGTCATGATCGCCTATGCCGTCCGCGTCATCGCCAAGGCCCTGGTCACGTTTCTGGCGATCGTGACACTCGTCTTCTTCTTCACCCGCATCACCGGCAACCCGATCGACTACGTCATCGGACAAGGCATCACCCAGGAAGACCGGGCGCTGCTGATGACCTATTTCGGCCTCGACCAGCCGCTCTGGTTGCAGTACCTTCGGTTCCTTCGCGCCTTTGTCGATGGCGAGTTCGGGCTCTCCTTCGTGGAGCGCCGCCCGGTGACGGAAATCGTCGCCGATCGCCTCTGGCCGTCGCTGCAACTGCTTGGCTCTGGTCTCGCGCTGACGCTGCTGCTCTCGATCCCGCTCGGGATTGTCGCGGCGATCGAGCGCAAGTCCTGGATCGGCAATGCGGTGATGAGCTTCGCCTTCATCGGCTACGCAATTCCGAACTTCGTGCTGGCGACGTTCCTGATCCTGATCTTCGCTTACTGGCTGAATTGGCTGCCGGTGGTGGGCAACGGCACGGCGCTGCATTTCATCATGCCCACGATCACGCTTTCCGGCGTCATGATCGCGGCGCTGACGCGCTTCACCCGCAACGCCATGCTGGATGTGCTCGGCCAAGACTACATGCGCACGGCGCGCGCCAAGGGTTTGTCGGAGCGGCAGGGCCTCTTCAAGCACGGGCTGCGCAACGCATCGATCACCATCCTCTCGGTGATCGGCCTGCAGGTGGCGGGGCTGGCGGCTTCCGGCAATGTGGTGGTGGAAGCGATCTTCGCCTGGCCCGGCATCGGCGACCTGCTGGTGCGTTCGGCCATCCAGCGCGACTATCCGGTGCTGCAGTTCGGCGTCATCGCCGTCTCCGTCGCCGTGCTCACGGTGAATGCGCTGGTCGACATCGCCTATGCCTACGCCGACCCGCGCATCCGTCTGGCGAGGGCATAGCCATGGCTGACGCGGCGTTCGATCCCCTCGCCTCCGCCCGTCCGGGCGCATCAGGACGCGTTGCAGGCGCGCGTGCGATGTGGCGCGAAGCAAACGCCATCCAGAAGGCAGCCTTCGTGGTTGCGGTGCTGCTGCTGGCCGCGGCCGCACTGGCGCCATTGATCGCGCCGCACGATCCCGTCGCGCAGACCCTGATTGCAAGGCTGCGCCCGCCGGTCGGCTTCGAGCGCTTCAAGGAAGGTCACCTGCTCGGCACAGACGAACTCGGCCGCGATGTGCTGTCGCGCGTCCTGTGGGGCCTGCGGCTGACGCTGGCGCTGGCTTTCGCGGGCGCGATTATCGGCCTGCTGCTCGGCGGCGTCCTCGGCCTGCTTTCCGGCATGGCCGGCGGCGTGACCGACGATCTGGTGATGGGCGCGGTCGACGCCCAGATCGCCATTCCGTTCACGCTGGTTGCCCTGCTGATCCTTGCCGTGTTCGGTTCGTCGCTACAGGTCATGGTGATCGTGCTCGGCCTGTACGGCTGGGAGCAGTACGCCCGCATCGTACGCGGCGAGGTGCGCAAGCTGATGCGCATGCCCTTCGTGGAAGCCGCGGTCGCCGCCGGGGCCAGCCGTCCGCGCATCGCCTTTCGCCACCTCTTGCCCAACATCGTCTCGCCGCTGGTGGTGCAGTTCACGCTGAGCCTGTCCAACATCGTGCTGCAGGAATCGACGCTGTCCTTCCTCGGCATGGGCGTGCAGCCGCCAACCGCAACGCTGGGCTCGATGGTCGGCATCGGCCGCGACTACATGCCGACCGCACCGTGGATCGTCATCTTCCCGGCGCTTGCCATCCTGCTTCTCACCTTCGCCGTGCAGATTCTCGGCGACTGGCTGCGCGACCGCGCCGATGTGCGGCTGCGTTCGCGATGACCTGCTCACAACAAGAGGCGCAAAGCCCGAAGTTTCCCAACCCGAACACAACGGAGGCATGACATGACCAGACTTCTCGCTACGACGGCGCTTGCAGCGCTCATGGCCGGCAGCGCTTTTGCTGTCGAACTGAAGGTCGGCGCCGCCAACGTCACCACCTACCTCGATCCGGGCCGCGACCATTCCAATGTCGGCTCGCAATTCTACTACAACAGTTTCGACGTGCTGGTGGAAAAGAACTACGACACGCTCGAAACGGAATGGCGTCCGGGCCTCGCCACCGAGTGGAAGCTCGTCGAGCCGACCGTGATGGAACTGAAGCTGCGGCAGGGCGTGAAGTTCCACAACGGCGATGCTATGACCGCCGATGACGTGGTGTTCTCGCTCAACCGCATGTACCAGGCCGACTTCCCGCCCTACCAGGTGCGCGCCCGCGACCGTCTCGCCAACTTCGAGAAGGCCGAGAAGGTTGACGAGCAGACGATCCGCATCACCGCAAAGAAGGAAGAGCCGCTGTGGGAAACCCTGCTCAACCTGCAGCAGGTGATGATCGTCCCGATGAAATACACGATGAGCCTCGCCGGCGATCCGAACGCGCTGGAGCATGACGATTTCGAGGCGTTTTCGCTGAAGCCCGTCGGCACCGGCCCCTACAAGGTCGCCGAACTGGCGCCCGGCGAGCGGCTGGTGTGGGAGCGCTTCGACGATTTCTGGGGCGACAAGGCGCCGCTTGAGCGCGTCACCGTCACCCAGATCCCCGAAACCGCCTCGCGCATCACCGCGTTGAAGACCGGCGAAGTCGATCTCATCACCAATGTCGCGCCCGACCAATTGACGCTGATCGAGCAGGATCCGAAGCTGAAGGCTGTTGGCTCCGCGACCGCCCTGTTCCACGTCATGATCATGAACGTGAACCATCCGACGCTGAAGGATCCGCGCATTCGCCAGGCGATGAGCCTTGCGGTCGATCGCGACACGCTGAACGAGGCGCTGTGGTTCGGCAAGGCGATCGTGCCGTCGACCCACACGATGCAGGAATACGGCCCGCTCTACATGCCGGACCTCGTCACCTTCGAATACAATCCGGAGAAGGCGAAGGAACTGCTGAAGGAAGCCGGCTACAACGGCGAGGAGATCGTCTACACTTCCTTCCCGACCTACTACACGAACGGCCTGCTTGCCGCCCAGGCGATCGTCGACATGTGGAAGGCCGTCGGCATCAACGGCAAGGTCGAGGTCAACGACAAGTGGACCGGCGGCGCGCCCGAGATGATGGCCCGCAACTGGTCTAACCCGATGTACTTCGCCGATCCGTTCGGCTCGTTCGGCGTGATGTGGGCGCCGGGCGGCCCGTCGCAATCGGAAGGCCGCTTCAACACCGATGAGGCCTATGCCGAATCCTGGGAACGCTTCCGCTTCTCCAAGGACATCGAAGCGCGCAAGGCCGCTTATGCCGAACTGATGGACCGCATCAAGGCCGACCCGCCGCTGTTGCCGCTGTATCGCCCGTATGAGTCCTGGGCGATGAGCACCAACATCGACTGGGCGCCGAAGAAGGGACACATCCCCTACGTCCTCGATTTCCGCGCCGGTTCGATCACCTTCGCAACGAACTGAGCCCCCACACCTGCATCCCGCCGCCGGCGCCTCGCCGGCGGCGGTTTTCCGCTGCCCCGCAAGGAGTATTCCCGTGACCGCGCGCATCGCCATCGTCGCTGACATCCACCATGGCAAGCCATCCGCCACCAAACGCGGCGACGCCGCGTTGCCGCTGATGGACGAGTTTGCCCGCTTCGCAAACGACGCCAAGCCGGACCTGGTCATCGATCTCGGCGACCGCATTTCCGACGAGAACCGCGACACGGATCTGGTGCTGGAGCGCGAGATCGCCGAAGCGTTCCGTCCGGTTTCGGCGCCCATCCGCCACATCAATGGCAACCACGACCGCGATCATCTGGAGGTCGCTGACAACGAGGTGATCTTCGGCCAGCCCATGGCGAGCGAAACGCTCGACATCGGCGATTGGCGCATCGTGCTTTGGCGCGCCGACGCGAAGATTCATCGCGGGCCGGGCGTATCGGGTTTCGTTTTGCGCGAAGCCGACCTGCTGTGGCTGTCGCGCACGGTGCAGGCCGCCGACCGGCCGCTGCTGGTGGTCAGCCACGTGCCGGTTTCCGGCCATGCCCAGACCGGCAACTACTATTTCCAGAACAACCCGCAGTTCTCGACCTATCCGATGGCCGATCGCGCCCGCGCCGCGCTTTCGCAGGCGCGTGTGCCGGTCGTGTGCCTCGCGGGCCATGTGCACTGGAACACCGTCACCAACGTGGATGGCGTCACCCATCTGACGCAGCAATCGCTGACTGAAAGCTTCACCACGCAGGGCGAGCCGGCCGGCGCCTACGGGCTGATCGAACTTGGCGACACTGTCTCCTGGCGCGTCGAGGGCCGCGATCCCTTCGCCCATGCCTTCCGTCCGGCAGTCTCGCGATGGACGCCGCCGCTGCCGCCGTTTGGCGAGCATCCGGAAATCTCCGGGCGACTGAAGGAAGCGTCATGACCGCGCCGATCCTCACCGTTTCGGACTTGCGCGTTTCCTTTGGCCGCCATGAGGCGGTGAAAGGCGTGAGCTTCTCCGTGCCCGCCGGCAGGACGCTGGCGCTGGTCGGCGAGTCCGGTTCGGGAAAGTCGGTGACGGCGCTATCCATCCTGCGGCTGGTCGAACGCGAGGGTGGCCGCATTGATGGCGGCGCAATTAACCTGTTTGGCGAAAACCCGGTCGAACTCACTGCGATAGACGAAGCGCAGATGCGGGCGATCCGCGGCAACCGCATCTCCATGGTTTTCCAGGAGCCGATGACCTCGCTCAACCCGGTGCTGACCGTGGGCGACCAGGTGTCGGAGGTCTTCATCCGCCATCGCGGCCTTGGCGTCCGCGAAGCGCTGGCGGAAGCAAAGGTGGCGCTCGACGCCGTGCGCATTCCCGAAGCGGGGCGTCGCCTTGGCCAGTATCCGCACGAGCTTTCCGGCGGGCTGCGCCAACGCGTGATGATCGCGATCGCCCTTGCCTGCCGGCCGCAGTTGATGATCGCCGACGAGCCTTCGACCGCGCTCGATGTCACCACGCAGGCCGAAATCCTTGCACTTATGCGCGAGTTGCAGGCGCAAATCGGCATGGCGATGCTGTTCATCACCCACGACATGGGAGTCGTCGCCGAGATCGCCGATCGCGTGGCCGTGATGCGCCACGGCGAATTGGTTGAGGACGCCGAGGTATCGGCGTTCTTCGCTGCGCCGCGCCACGACTATTCGCGACGCCTGTTGGCCGCTGCGCCGAAGCTCGGCGAAGGCTCGCCGACCGCACCACCGGCAAGCGAACCCGTACTTGAAGTCGAAGGGCTCATCACACGCTTTCGTCTCGGTGGCGGTTTTCTGCGCGCTGCCCGCCATTTCGAGGCGGTGCGCGGCGTGTCGCTGACAGTCGGCGCCGGCGAGACGCTTGGCCTTGTCGGCGAATCGGGCTGCGGCAAGTCCACTCTCGCCCGTTCGGTGCTGCGCCTGGTCGAACCCTCCGCCGGCGCGATCCGTCTTGCCGGCCGCGATCTTTCGGCGATGGACCGCACGACGCTGCTGCATGCGCGCCGCGACGCGCAAATGGTGTTCCAGGATCCATACGCCAGCCTGAACCCTCGCCTGCCGGTCAGCGAACTCGTCACGGAGCCGGCGGCGATCCATGGCGTGGTGACGCGCCGCCATAGCCGCGAACTCGCCGTCTCGCTGCTGGAAAAGGTCGGGCTGGAGGCTGACGCAGTCGACCGCTACCCACACCAGTTTTCCGGTGGCCAGCGCCAGCGCCTGTGCATCGCGCGTGCGTTGTCGGTGAAGCCGAAGCTGATCGTCGCCGATGAACCAGTCTCGGCGCTCGACGTGTCGATCGCCCGCCAGATCACCGACCTGCTGCTGGAGTTGCAGCGGCAGGAGGGCTTGAGTTTCCTTTTCATCAGCCACGACATCGCCGTGATCGAACGCGTCAGCCACCGCATTGCAGTGATGTACCAGGGCGAGATCGTCGAAACCGGCCCCGCCGCAGCGGTGCTTTTCAGCCCGCAGCACGCCTATACGCGCCGCCTTCTGTCGGCCGTGCCGCGCGCCGATCACCGTTCCCGCGCCGCGCCACCGCCTGCGCCGCGCACCGTCCGTATCGCCGACTTCGCAGGAGCGGACGCAGCATGAACTCCCCCTTCCCAACCCAACCGGAGTTATCCATGAGCAGCCTTCCGATTGTCGGCGCCGCCCTGACGCTGGACGAATACGAAACCCACATCGACATCATGCGCGAGAAACCGCGCGATCTGGAAATCCAGTCCTTCCACACCGCCGAGGTGTTGGGTGGCGACTGGCAGCCGCTCGCCGAACGGGCAAAGAAGCTGCTCGACGGGCACACCGGCCGCATCGGCATCCACGGACCCTTCTGGGGCTTCGTGCTGGACTCGCACGATCCGGAAATCCGCGCCGTGGTCAACAAGCGCCTGCATCAGGGGCTGGATGTCTGCGCGGCGATCGGCGCCAACCAGATGGTGATCCACAGCCCATACACCACCTGGGACTACAACAACATCGACAACTTCCCGGCCGAGCGCGAGCGCATCGTCGAGCGCACGCATCTGACGATCAGGGACGTGGTCGCCCGCGCCGCCGACATGGGTCTGGTGCTCGTCGTGGAGAACATCGAGGACAAGGACCCGAAGGCCCGGGTCGAACTGGTCGAGACCTTCAACTCCGACGCGATCGCCGTCTCGATCGACACCGGCCATGCCTTCTACGCCCATGGTTCCACCGGCGCGCCGCCGGTCGACTACTATGTCCGCGCGGCCGGCAATCGGCTGCAGCACGTCCACCTGCAGGATGCAGACGGATATGCCGACCGCCACTGGGCGATCGGCGACGGCACCTTGCCCTGGAAGAGCGTGTTTGCCGCGCTGGGCGAGTTCACCAGCAATCCGCGCCTGATCATCGAGATCCGCGACAAGTCCAAGGTTCCGGCTTCGATCCGTTATCTGCAGCAGATTGGCGTTGCCGAGTAATCATGATTTCGGCGGATCGCCAGTCGCGTCCGCCGAAATTCACAATACTGACACTGAATATTGTAGTCAGTGTCAAAATACGGAAGTAAAATCGAGAAGTAACTTGTGACCGTCGATTCACGAGGCGCTGGAGTATTGCGCCAAAACAGGAGAAGGCCAATGAACATTCTTCGCAGACATCTCGCACTGGCCGCGGCGGCGACACTGTTCGCCACGGTCAGCTTCACCGCTCCCGCATGTGCCGAGGACCGCCCGCAGATCACCGTCGCCGTGCAGCAGATCGTCAATGCCGGCGCGCTTGACGTGCTGCGCGAACAGTCGAATGTCGGCGCGCGCGTCTTCTACTCGATCTTCGAGACGCTGATCGACTACGATCGCCAGCAGGCCGACCTGCCGCAGAAGCCCGGCCTTGCGACCGAATGGAAGCGCATCGACGACAAGACCGTCGAACTGAAGCTGCGCGAAGGCGTGAAGTTCCACAACGGCGATGTGATGACGGCCGATGACGTGGTCTTCACATTTTCCAAGGAACGCTTCGGCCAGCTTGAGGAGCAGGAAGCCGCCCGCAAGGACGGGAAGACGCTGTTCACGGCTTCGGCCGCCACCGCAACAAGCGGCAAGGTGCCCCCGGCGGAAGTCGCCGCCGTTGCCAAGCGTGCCTGGCCGAACCTCGACCGCGTCGAAAAGATCGACGACATGACCGTACGCTTTATCTCGACGGTTGCCGACCCGACGCTGGAAGGCCGCATCTCGCGCTACGGCGCGGAAATCCTGTCCAAGCGCGCTTACCAGGAAGCCGAAAGCTGGCTTGCTTTCGCCAGCAAGCCGGTTGCTACGGGACCGTACAAGGTCGTTGAGTTCAAGCCGGACAACATTCTCGTGCTTGAAGCCCATGACGACTACTGGGGTGGCGTTCCGCCGATCAAGACATTGCGCTTTGTCGTGGTGCCGGAGACGGCCAGCCGCGTCAACGGCCTGCTGTCGGGTGAATACGACTTCATCACCGACGTACCGCCGGACCAGATCGCGACCATCGAGTCCAACGACAAGTTCGAGGTCATCGGCGGGCCGATCACCAATCATCGCCTGATGGTGTTCGACAAGAACAACGGCCCGATGCAGAATCCCAAGATCCGGCAGGCGATGACGCACGCCATCGACCGCCAGACCATCGTCGACGCGCTTTGGGGCGGCCGCACCAAGATTCCAGCCGGCCTGCAATGGGAATACTACGGCGACATGTTCCTCGCGGACTGGACGGTGCCGGAGTACAATCTCGATCTGGCCAAAAAGCTGGTGCAGGAAGCCGGTTACAAGGGCGAGGAAATCGTCTTCCGCGTCCTCAACAACTACTACACCAACCAGGTTTCCACCGCCCAGATCAACGTCGAATCGTTCCGCCAGATCGGGCTGAATGTGAAGATCGAGATGAAGGAAAACTGGCAGCAGATTTTCGACAAGGAAAGCGGCCCGCGCATGGTCCGCGACTGGTCGAACTCCGCACCGTTCCCGGATCCGGTCTCCTCGATCGTCAACCAGCATTGCCAGAACGGCCAGCAGCAGCAGGTCGGCGAATGGACGAACGAGGAGTTCAATGCGCTGTGCATCAAGCTTGAAACCTCGACCGACCTTGCCGAACGCCAGGCCACCTTCCGGCGCATGCTGGAAATCGCCGAGCGCGAGGACCCGGCCTACACCGTGATGCACCAGTCGGCGATCTTCTACGGCAAGCGCAAGGATATCGACTGGATGTGGTCCGGCCTGCAGTCGATGGATTTCCGCTCCGGCAACTTCAAGGTCCAGACCCCGGCCAACTGAGCCACGACACTTGCGGCCGGGGCGCACGTCCCGGCCGCAGTTTTTCGCAACCCGGTGCCCCGATGACCCGCCAACCCTTTGTCACCATTAGCGATCTGACGGTCGATTTCGACCAGGGCCACCGCTTCGTGCGCGCCCTGCACGGCGTTTCGCTCGACATAGCGCGCGGCGAGACGCTAGGTGTGGTCGGCGAATCCGGCTGCGGCAAATCGATCACCTGGCTGGCCGCGCTCGGCCTGCTCGGCAAGCGCGCCCGCATCGGCGGCTCGGTCCGCCTCGGCGAAAACGAACTTGCGCGCGCACCGGAAGCGACGCTCGCTTCTATCCGCGGCGGCCGTATCGCCATGATCTTCCAGGACCCCTCCAGTTCCCTCAACCCGGTGCATCGCATCGGCCGCCAGCTTGTCGAGGCGCTGACGCTGCATCGCGGCATGGCCGGCGCAGCCGCGCGCGCCGAAGCCGCACGCCTGCTCGGCCGCGTCGGCATCGCCAACGCGGCGCAGCGGTTGAACGAATATCCGCACGAAATGTCGGGCGGCATGAACCAGCGCGTGATGATCGCGATGGCGCTGGCCGGCGAGCCGGAGGTGCTGGTGGCGGACGAACCGACCACGGCGCTCGACGCCACCATCCAGGCTCAGATTCTCGACCTTCTGCGGGAACTGCGCAAGGAAAACGGCATGGCGCTGGTCCTGATCTCGCACGATCTCGGCGTTGTCGCCGACATGGCCGATCGCATCGCCGTCATGTATTGCGGACGCATCATCGAAGAGGCAACAACGGACAGGTTGTTCGATGCGCCCGCCCATCCCTACACCCGCGGCCTGATCGCCGCGCTCCCGGATATCGGCGGACCGAAGCGGCGACTGGCTTCGATCCCCGGAACGGTGCCGCCGCCCGACCGCCTGCCTCCGGGGTGCGCCTTCGAGCCGCGCTGCACGCTTTCGATCGATGCCTGCCGCGCTGGCCGTCCCGCCCTCGCCGGGATGGGCCTTGGCCATCACGTCGCCTGCCTGCGCGCCGGCCAGGTTCTTGCCCGCGAGCTGCCGCATGGCGAGGCCGGAGTGACCGCCGCCATGTCGGGACATGAACTGGTGCCGGCATGACTCCCCTGCTCTCCGTCCGCGACCTGAAGCGCCACTACGCCGTGCGGCTGCCCGGCGGCCTTTTTGGCAAGCCCGGCGTGCTGAAAGCCGTCGATGGCGTGTCACTCGCCATCAACCGTGGCGAGACGCTTGGTCTTGTCGGCGAATCCGGCTGCGGCAAGTCGACCACAGCCAAGCTGGTGCTCGGTCATATTCCGGCGACCGCTGGCACGATCATGTTCGACGGCGCATCGGTTACCGCCCGTCATGACGCGAATTGGCGTGCGCTGCGCCGGCGCATGCAGATGATCTACCAGGATCCGCTTGGCGCGCTCGACCGGCGCCTGACGATTGCCGACCAGATCGGCGAACCGCTCGATATTCATGAGGCAGCGATGCCCAGGGGGCAAAAGCGTGAGAAGGTGGCGTCGCTGATGGACGCGGTCGGGCTTCGCGCTGACATGGCAGTCCGTTATCCGCACGAGCTGTCCGGCGGTCAGCGCCAGCGCGTGGTGATCGCGCGTGCACTGGCGTTGGACCCGGACCTACTGGTCTGTGACGAGCCGGTTTCGGCGCTGGACGTCTCGATCCAGGCCCAGGTCCTGAACCTGCTGGACGACCTTCGCGCCCGCACCGGTTTTGCCGCGCTGTTCATCAGCCACGATCTGAAGGTGGTGCGGCAGATGTCGGACCGCGTCGCGGTGATGTATCTTGGCCGCATCGTCGAAGAGGGGCCGCCGGAAGCCGTATTCCGCGACCCGTTGCACCCCTACTCCAGGGCGCTCGTCTCGGCGATTCCGACGCCGCGCACCCGCGGCCGGCGCGAGCGTATCGTGCTTGCGGGCGATCCTCCTAACCCGGTCGACACCCCGCCGGGATGCGCGTTCCACCCGCGCTGCCCGGTGGCAATTGCCCGTTGCCGTGTTGAAAAACCGGCCCTCGTCGCCGAGGGCGATCGCGCCGTCGCCTGCCATCTCGCAGGCGCCGGCGCACGCGCTGTCCAACCGCTTGCGGCGGAGTAACGCCATGCTGCGCTACACCCTTGTTCGTATTGGCCGTGCCCTCGTTACCGTAACGCTGATCGTCTCCATCGCCTTCGTCATCTTGCGCATGTCGGGCGATCCGGCAATCATCATCCTCGGCCCGGAAGCCCCGCCGGAAGCCTTCGAGGCGTTCCGCCGCAACTGGGGTCTCGACCAACCGATCTGGGTTCAATACCTGCGCTACTTCTGGGCGATCCTTGGCGGTGATCTCGGCAACTCGATGCGCGACGGCCGCTCGGCTCTGGAAGTCGTCGGCGAGCGCATTCCGCTGACGCTTGCGATCACGGTTCCTGCGCTGCTGCTGAAGATCGCCATCGGCCTTCCCGCCGGCATCTTTGCTGCCCTTCACCGCAATACCTTCCTCGACCGGCTGATCATGACGGTTTCGGTGATGGGCTTCACCGTGCCGAGTTTCGTGCTCGGCCTCGTGCTCGCGCTGGTCTTTGCGGTCTGGCTGCGCTGGCTGCCGTCGGGCGGCTCGGACACCTGGATGCACGCCATCCTGCCGATTTTCACCATGGGCGTTATCGGCGCGGCGGTAATCGCCCGTTTCACCCGCTCGGCCATGCTGGAGGTGCTCGGCCAGCCCTATATCCGCACTGCCTCGGCCAAGGGGCTGGTGTGGCGCGATGTCGTCACCCGCCACGCCCTGCCGAACGCCGCCATCCCCACGCTCACCATCGTCGGCTTCATGGTCGGATCGCTCGTTGCCGGCGCGGTCGTGGTGGAAAGCGTGTTTTCCTGGCCCGGCGTCGGCCGCCTTCTGGTGACGGCGGTCGCCAACCGCGATCTCGCCGTGGTGCAGGTGATCCTGCTGCTGGTCGGGTTCACCATGGTCTTCGCCAACCTTGCTGTCGACCTGCTCTACGGCTGGGTCGATCCGCGCCTGCGCGCCAAGCGCCTGACTGCCGGAGCCTGACATGGCCGTCGACACCGAAAACAACGAAACGCGCGTTCTCGACGGCGGCAGTGTATTCACCGCCAAGGGAAGATTATCCGCCTTCTTCGAAGCATGGCCGCCGCTGGTGCTGTTCGCCCTGTTCTGGATCGCGCTGGCGCTGTTCATCGTCGCCTTCGCGCCGCTGGTTGCGCCATACGACTTCATGGCGATGGACCTGCGCGCGCGGCTGACGCCGCCCGTCGGCTTTGGCGGCAACTGGGCGCATCCACTCGGCACGGACGAACTCGGACGCGATGTGCTGTCGCGCCTTATCGTCTCCATCCGGATTTCGGTCTTGATCGCCTTCGTCTCGACGCTGATCGCCGCCACTGTCGGTGTCCTGCTCGGCTTTCTCGCCGCCTGGTTCCGCGGCCGCGTCGAACAGTTGATCCTGATGCTGATCGACGCGCAGGCCTCGATGCCGTTCATGATCATCGCGCTTGCCGTGCTCGCCTTTTTCGGCAACGCCTTGACTTTGTTCATCGTGTTGATGGGCTTCTACGGCTGGGAGCGCATCGCGCGCATCGCCCGCGGACTGGCGATCGCGGCCGGCGAGCAAGGTTACGCCACCGCCGTGCGCGACCTCGGCGCCTCGCCCTGGCGTATCTACGGGCGTCACATCCTGCCCAATATCGCGTCGACACTGATCGTGTCGATGACGCTCAACTTTCCGGAAGTGATCCTGCTGGAATCCGGCCTGTCCTTCCTCGGTCTCGGCGTGCAGCCGCCGATGACCTCGCTCGGCAACATGGTGGGTTATGGCCGCGACTACATCCAGTCGGCGCCGTGGATCATGCTGGCGCCGGCCGGAGCGATCGTTCTCACCACCCTGTCGATCTCGATTGTCGGCGACTGGCTGCGCGACATCCTCGACCCGACACTGCGCTGACGCTCAAGCCGCTTGCGGTCCGCCACGCAGTTGGAGCGCTGTTCGGTCCGATGCCGGAACGGGCGCACGCGGCGCGCAGCTCGCGACAATGACTTCGGCTGCCCCTGCGATGTTCAACTCCACAACTGTCGGCCGCCAACCGTCTGGCTGGTCTCGACGAAGCGCCTGATCGTCCTGCTGGTCTTGGAGCGCTTCCAGGCCACATGCGTTTCCACGATCACCGGTGACTTGGTGCGTATCGGTCGAGAAACGATCGCCTCTGCGCCGCAGAAACGCGGCAAGCCACAGAAGATCGTGATGCCCATACCGGCCGTGACGAGCCCCAGGATGCCAAGCAGGCTGGTCGCTTCCTGCGACGCGGACAGAATGTGGCCTTCCTTCTGGAACATGTCGAGCACGATGCGGCGGAATGTCGGCCACTCCGCATCGGTTCCGATCACGATCGGCTGACTGACGAGATCGGCGACCGTCAGCTCCTTGCGCGCGCAAAGCGGATTGTCGGGCCGCAGCAGCGCAACCACGGAGTGGGTCGCAACCGGCCGTGTCTCGATCTCGGAGCTTTTGAACGAACCGACAAGAAAACCGATGTCGATCTGGTCGCGGATGATCAGGTCGCGCTGGGCCGGAGAGGAATGATAGCTCAGTTCAAGCTTGACTTCGGGATTGTCGTTGCGAAACTCGCGGCTGATGTCGGGAACCAGCGAATGGCCGGTGATCGTCGTGTAACCGATCCGCAAGGTGCCCTTGGCGCCGGAATCGAGCATTCTGGTGTAGTGCTCGGCCACCTCCATGCGCTGCAAGATGTCGCGGGCCTCCGCCAACAGGTAGCGCCCCGCCTCTGTCAGGCGCACACTGCGCGTGGTGCGTTCGAGCAGCATCACCGACAGGCGCGCCTCCAGTTCCTGCACCATGCGGCTCACCGCCGGTTGCGTGGTGGCAAGACGCTCGGCCGCACGATGGAAATTCAGTTCCTCCGCCACGGCGACGAAAGTTGCGAGGTGTTTCAGATCGAAATGCATATTGATCCGAATTCCAGATTAATGATGCCAATAATATTATTTCACACTCCCCTGCCCGTTGTCTAGGCTCTCGACCTGCGCCTAAATGCACAGAAACAGGCGCGAATTGGTTCTGCAAGTACGGATAGTCGCCGCTTATCAATCTGGCGCTGCGGCTGTTTCGCCGGGAATGTTCCGGGCCGCAGGACCATGACAGTTGGCGATGCAGGCAGGGGGCGGGCATGATCCGGGTCGGCGTTGATGTGGGCGGCACTTTCACGGACGTGATCCTAGAGAAGGTTGGCGCCGGCCGCGAACGCCAAATCGTTGTCACCAAGGTTCCGAGCACTCCGCAAAACCAGGCCGATGGCGTCGTCAACGGAGTGTTGCAAGCCTGTAGCATGGCAGGCGTCGCGCCGGGCGACATCGATATCCTCTACCATGGCACAACCGTCGCCACGAACATGGTGATCGAACGCTCCGGCGCAAAAGTCGGCATGATCACCACGCGCGGCTTCCGCGACATTCTCCACATGGCGCGCCACAAGCGCCCGCACAATTTTTCGCTCCAGTTCGACGTGCCGTGGCAGTCGAAACCGCTGGTGAAACGTCGCGACCGGCTGAGCGTCACCGAGCGCATCATGCCGCCCGACGGCCGCATCGAAACACCGCTCGACGAGGATGAGGTGAAGCGGGCGGCGGAACTGTTCGCCAAGCGCGGCATGGACGCCGTCATAATCTGCTTCCTGTTCTCGTTTCTCAACGATACCCATGAGCAGCGGGCCAAGGAGATCGTTCGCCAGGCGATGCCGGACGCCTTCGTCAACTGCTCGTCCGAGGTGGTCAACACCATCCGCGAGTATGAGCGCTTCTCGAGCGCCGCGATGAACGCCTATATCGGGCCGAAAACGTCGAACTATCTCGACAGCCTGTCGGCGCGGCTGAAACAGGCCGGCGTCGACGCCATCATCCGGGTGATGCAATCGAATGGCGGTATCGCAACGGTGGAGCAGTCAAGCCGCCTGCCGATCGGCCTTCTGCTGTCCGGGCCGGCCGGCGGCGTAATCGGCGGCGGCTGGACCGGCAGGAACTGCGATGTCGGCAACATCATTACCATCGATATCGGCGGCACGTCGGCCGACATCAGCGTCATCCAGAACGGCGAGTTGCGCATCAAGAATCCGCGCGACACCACCGTCGACCTTCTGCCGGTGCTGGTGCCGATGGTAGATATCGACGCGATCGGAGCGGGCGGCGGCTCGATCGCCTATATCGATCCGGGCGGCGCGTTTCGTGTCGGCCCGCGCTCTGCCGGTGCGGAGCCGGGCCCGGCCTGCTACGGCAAGGGCGGCGCGGAGCCGACCGTGACGGATGCCCAGGTGGTGCTGGGACGGCTCGATCCCGAACAGTTCCTCGGCGGCGACATCGAGCTTGATCCGGAGCTCTCGGTTCGGGCCATCAAGAACCACATCGCCGACAGGCTCGGCATGTCGGTCAAGGATGCCGCGCTTGGCATACTCAAGATCATCAACAACAACATGGCCCTTGCGATCAACGCCAACTCTGTGGCCAAGGGCGTCGATCCGCGAAATTTCTCTCTGATGGGCTTTGGCGGCGCCGGGCCGTTGCATGCCGTATCGCTGGCGGAAGCGATTCATGCCCGGAACGTCATCTCGCCGATCCAGCCGGGCATCACCGCCGCCACCGGCCTGCTGGTGACCGACCTGCAATACGAATACACCAGTTCGACGCTGATGGTGATCAACACGACGTCGCCGGACGATCTGCGCCAGCTCGGCGATGCGCTCGACGGGCTCGCCGCCAAGGCCGACGCGCAGTTCGAAGCCGACGCGATCGAGCCCGCCGCCCGGCGCTACCAGCGTTTCGCCGAATGCCGCTATGTCGGCCAGGGCTTCGAGTTGCGGGCCAGAATTCCCGACGGCCCAGTCAATGCCGACAGTGTTCGAGCGATCGTCGACAATTTCTATGACGTGCACAAGCAGGTTTACGGACATGCCTTCAAGGACCAGCTCTGTGAGGTGATCACCTTGCGCCTGGTCGCGACGGCGGCGGTGGAAACGCTCGAAATCGCGAAACTTGAACCGGGCGGGGAGACCAATCCGCAGCGTGCCGCGATGTATGTGCGAAAGACGGTGTTCGACGATGGCAGCGAGGTCGAAACGCCGCGCTATCGCCGCTCGGATCTGAAGGCCGGCGATCGGATCACCGGCCCGGCGATCATCATCCAGCACAACTCCACCACCATCGTGCCGCCGGGCTACGAGGCCACTGTGGAATCCTACGGCGATCTTGTGATCGGCAGGGACTGAGGGGCGCATCATGACCATGCAAATCGATCCGATCACGCTTCAGGTTATTGGCGGGGCTCTGCACTCGATAGCCGAGCAAATGGGCAACGTGCTCTATCGCATGAGCTATTCCTCGATCATCCGCGAAAGCCAGGATCTTGGCGCGGGCCTGTTCGACCGCGACTACAACACGCTTTGCGAATCCGATTCCACCCCGATGCATATCGGCTCGCTGCCGGGCTATCTGCGCGGAATCGAGAAGACCGTGCCGCTGGACGCCTGGAGACCGGGCGACTGCGTCATCCACAACCATCCCTATTTCGGCGCCAGCCATTCCCCGGACATCGCCATCGTCATGCCGGTTTTCCACAATGGCGAACTGGTCGGTTTTTCCGCCAACACCGCGCATCACGTAGACATTGGCGCGGCGACGCCCGGACTGGTGATCGACATTCCCGACATGTATGCCGAGGGCATGCTGCTGAACGGCCTGAAGCTCTACGAGGAGGGCAGGCGCAACGAGTGGCTTTGGAAATATATCCGCGACAACACCCGTGTCCCCAGCCTGGTGATGGGCGATCTAGAAGCGCAGATCGCATCCGCCGAACTCGGCGTGCAGCGGTTCCAGGAGCTGTTCGAGACTTGGGGGCATGACACCGTGATCCAGGCGACCCGCCAGCTGATGGACTACACGGAAACGATGATCCGCCGCGAGATCGCCATGATCCCGGACGGCGAATACACGGCTGAAGGTTTTCTCGACGATGACGGGCGCACGCGCGGTGTCCACCTGCCGATCAAGGTGACCGTGCGGATCGTCGGCGACAGCGCCGAGGTAGATCTTTCCGGCTCTTCGCCGCAGGTTCCCACCGCCTTCAACGTGCCGTTCGAAGGATCAACCAAGGTCGCCTGTTTCTTTGCTTTCCGCGCCCTGTTGCTGGATACCTACACCCATCAGGAGTATATCCCGCAAAACGAGGGATCATTTCGGCCGATCAAGGTCACCGCGCCGCATGGCTGTATTTTCAATCCCATCGCGCCCGTCGCCGCCGAAGCGCGGTTTTCGCAGATCCAGCGCGTGGTCGACCTGATCATCAAGGCGTTGGCGCCGGTGATACCGCAAAAGGCGACCGCCGGGAACGGCGCCACGCTGTCCTTCGCCGCCTATTCAGGCGTGCGCGACAGCGGCGATTACTGGGTGTTCCTCGAGGTCAACGAAGCGGCGATGGGCGGACGGCCGCTTTCCGACGGGCCGGACACGATCGAGGAACTTATGCGCAACACGCGCAACAATCCGCTGGAGGATCTCGGCATGCATTTGCCGCTGATCTGCGACCGCTATGAAATCCGCGACGATGCCCGGCCGGGCGCCGGCAAGTTCCGCGGCGGCGCCGGGGTGGTCAAGTCGCAGCGCTATCTCGGATCGGGTTACATGACGCATGAAGCCGACCGGCATGACGACGTTCCCTGGGGGGTGTTCGGCGGCAAGCCCGGCGCGGGCGGCAGGGTCGTGGTTTCCAACGACCGCACGGGCAAGATGCTTGAACAGCCGGCAAAGTTTTCCGGGCTTCGCACCGAGGCCGGAGACGTGATATCATATTATTCGCCTTGCGGCGGCGGCTATGGCGATCCGCTGGAGCGCGATCCTGCCAAGGTGCTCGGTGACGTGCTCGACGAAATCATTTCGGCGCAGGACGCGCGCGCCGATTACGGTGTCGTTCTTGCCGAAGCGAATGACGGATACGGTTGGTCGGTCGATACAGTTGCAACGCAACAGTTGAGGGAAAGGATGAAGGCCGCCTGACGGGCCATCGCACCGCAGCGGCCAAAGGGAAATCCGATCGCCGGGCCAAGCGCCCGCGGATGGCGGGCGGGCGCCGCCTGTGACGTATCACGGCCGGGAACTTGGCCGGGTGCGGCGACGATCGGATGAAGGGCAGCCACAATTGCGCGCTTCAATTCGAGGCGTGCGCGAACAAGGAGTAGTGAGATGAAGACATCGACTGGGCAGACAAAGATCGAGACCGGATCTGCAATGGTGTCGCGCCGTACGGTTCTGGCCGCCGGCGCAGCGGTGGCAGGCTCCACTGTGCTCGGCGCGCCGACAATCTGGGCGCAGAACTTGAAGGACGTGAAACTCAACCACACCGGCATGTCCTATTCGACGCTGGCCGATATCGGCAGGATGGCCACCGAAGATCTGGGCTTTGAGGTTACGATGTCGGTGGTCGACCATGCCGGCATGACCAACCGCATGTTCAACGATCCGGGCGCGATCGACGTCGCCGACATCGAAATCTGGCAGGCGAAGGTTGCGGTGCCGCAAGGCGCGTTGCAGGGCATCGGCGTTTCGGAGATCCGCAACTGGGACAAGCTGACGACGCTCTATACGCAGGGCGTTTTCAACGGAAAGGAAGTGTCGCGTCAGGGCGACTCCCCGTTCGAGTTCATCTACCGGTCGGGCAAGGACGCCAGGGACTTCGCCACTGCCGCGACCGACTTCGTGAACTTCGTGCCGGGCGTCTACAACGCCGACACGCTTGGCGTGCGCCCGGACCTCGTCGGCCGCGACATCACCAGCTGGAGCGATCTGCTTTCGTCGGATTTCAAGGGCAAGGCGGCGATCCAGAACATCCCCACAATCGGCATCATGGACGCCATCATGGCGCTCGATGCGGCGGGCGAAGTGAAGTACGGCGACAAGGGCAACCCGACCCGCGAGGAACTCGACGCCACCATCTCCAAGCTGATCGAGTTGAAGAAGGCTGGCCACTGGCGCGCCCTGTGGAACACCTTCGATGAGTCGGTCAACCTGATGGCGGCCGGCGAGGTGGTGATCCAGTCGATGTGGTCGCCCGCGGTTACGGCGGTCAAGGTGCAGGGTACACCCTGTGTCTACCAGCCGCTGAAGGAAGGCTATCGCGGCTGGGGCAACGGGCTTGGCCTGATGTCGCACCTGGAAGGGCTGAAGCGCGAAGCGGCGATCGAATACGTCAACTGGTACAATGACGGCCGCGTCGGCGGTTTCATCGCCAAGCAGGGCTACTACAGTGCCAACCCGGAATCGGCGAAGGCAAACCTGTCCGAGAACGAGCGTGGGTTCTTCTACGAGGGCAAGGCGTCGACGGACGTCATCACCAGCCCGACCGGCGAGAAGACCAACGAGGCCGGTGAAGTGCGTGACGGCGGCTCCTACGAAGAACGTTTCGGCAATGTCGGCGTCTGGAACAACCTGATGGACGAAGCCGAATTCCTGTTTGCCAAGTGGAACGAGTTTAACGCCGCCTGACAACCAACCGAAAACAGGGGGCGGCGGCCGCCGCCCCTCTTCCCGACACGAGATTCCGTTAAGCCGATGAGCGCCCGTTCTTCCCTGGCCGCGCAGTTGCAGGTCGCCCCGATGGCGATCGTACTGCTGCTGTTTTTCATCATCCCGGTGGCGCTGGTGGTGATCGTCAGTTTCTTCCGCTACCAGATGCTGGTCGGTCTGGTGCCGGATTTCACCTTCAAGAACTACTATGACCTGCTGAGCAACCCGACGACTTGGGCCCTGTATCTCTCAACGATCAAGTTCACACTGATAGTGCTCGCCATCACGCTGGTTCTCGGCTTCTGGCTCTCATATTTCCTCGTCTTTCACGTTCGCCATCTGATGGTCGCTATCGGCCTGTTCCTGGTGTGCACGGTGCCGTTCTGGACCTCCAACATCATTCGCATGATATCGTGGCGGCCGGTACTCGGCCGCGAAGGGCTGATAAACCAGGGTTTGCAGGGAATTGGTGTTATCGAACAGCCGCTCGACTGGCTGCTGTTTTCCGATTTCTCGGTCGTTGTGACCTATGTCCACCTTTTTACCCTGTTCATGATGGTGCCGATCTTCAATTCGATGGCGCGCATCGACAAGGCGCTGCTGGAAGCGGCCATCGACGCCGGCGCGACGCGCTGGGGCGTTGTGTGGAACGTGGTGCTGCCGCTTTCCAAGACCGGCATTGCCCTTGGTTCCCTGTTCGTGGTCACGCTGGTGATGGGCGATTTCGCCGTGGTGAAGGTGATGAGCGGCGGGCTTTCCGGCTCCGCCACGTCGGGAATATTCAACGACCTGCAGTTCCTCAACTATCCCCGCGCCGCGGCTAACGCCGTGATCCTTCTGGTCATCGTGATGCTGATCGCCAGCGGGATCTTCCGCCTCGTCGACGTGCGCAAAGAGTTGGTGAGATAACCGATGTCGACCGACCGCAGGCCATGGACATTCTATGTTTTGGCTACGCTGTTCACAGCGTTCGTGATTTTCCTTTACGGGCCGATGATCTCGGTACTCGTGCTGGCCTTCCAAGGGCCGAGCGGAGCGTTGACATTCCCCCTGCGTGATCCCTCGCTTATGTGGTTCGGCGAGGTGTTCAACCCGTCGCGCGTCGGCGACGTGCCAGGCGCGTTCAGCCGCTCCTTCCCACTGGCGATACTGGTGATGCTGCTAACCGTGCTTGTTTCCGTTGCCGCCGGCTTCGGTTTCCGCAGGCGCTTCTTCGGCTCAACAGTCCTGTTCTACACCGCCATCGCGAGCCTGATCGTACCGGGTCTGGTGCTGTCGATCGGCGTGCTGGTGACAGCGCGTTTCCTCGGCGTTTCGGCAAACTGGTTCACGACCGGCCTCGGCGCGCATCTGTCATGGACACTGCCATTCGGCCTGCTGATCATGTTCGCCGTGCTGGGTCGCCTCAGCCCCTCCTATGAGGAGGCCGCCTACGATCTCGGCGCGACGCGCTGGCAGACTGTCATGGAGGTCGTGGTGCCGATCGTTTTCCCCGGGATGATCGCCGTGGCGCTGTTCGGTTTCACGCTGTCCTATGACGAATTCCCGCGCAGTTGGCTGACCATCGGCACAAAGAACACCTTGCCGTTGGAAATCTGGACGATGACGACGAATGTGACATCGCCCTCGCTTTATGCGCTTGGGGCCATGACAACGGCGATCTCGTTCCTCGTCATCGGACTGGCGCTTGGATCGATCTATCTCATACAACGCAAACGGGGCGGATGATGAACATGAACGCGACCGTCGGTGACAAGGCGAAAAGCGCTGCGCATACCGGTGGTTCCGGCCAGATCAGGCTGGTCGATGTCACAAAGAGTTTCGGCCCGACGCAGGCGGTCAGGAATGTCAGCCTGACGATACCGCACGGTTCGTACTGCTGCATGATCGGCCCTTCCGGCTGCGGCAAGACGACGATCCTGCGCATGGTCGCCGGCCATGAGACGCCGAGTTCGGGCGAAATCTACATCGGTGATGACATGGTTGTGGGCAAGCCGCCGGTCGCGCGCGGCACGGCCATGATGTTCCAGAGCTATGCCCTGTTCCCGCATCTCACCATTCTCGACAATGTTGGCTTCTACCTGAAGATGCGAGGCGTCGGCAAGGTTGAGCGACGCAACCGCGCCTTCGAGATGCTGCCGCGTGTGCAACTCGACCATCTGAAGGACCGCATGCCGGCGCAGCTTTCGGGCGGTCAGCAGCAGCGCGTGGCTTTGGCGCGGGCACTGATTACCAATCCGAAGGTTCTGCTGCTCGACGAACCGCTTTCGGCGCTGGACGAGTTTCTTCGTTTGCAAATGCGCGGCGAACTGAAGAGTTTGCAGGCCGAACTCGGCATTACCTTCCTGCATGTCACGCACACACAACCCGAGGCGATCGCCCTTGCCGACATGGTCGTGGTGATGGACAACGGTGTGATTGAGCAGGCGGGCACCGCGCGCGAGATCTTCAACGAGCCGAAAACTCCTTACGTCGCCCGCTTCATGGGTGCGCAAAACGTTCTGACCGGCGCCGTCGTTTCCAGATCGGCCGAGACCGCCATCATCAAGACCGCCGCGGGCGGCATGCTGGAGGCGCCAGCGGCGCAAGTGGTGGCCACGCAGGGACAAGCGGTATCGGTTTCGATCCGGCGCGACCTGGTCGATGTCCACCGTTCGGGCGGTTCGCATGGCGACACCCGCAATGCGCTGGAGGGTACGGTCGAGGCAACCGAGTATCAGGGCAATTTTGTCAAGATTACTGTCAGGATCGAAGGCGAGGGCCAGTTCGTCGCCAATATTTCGGATCGCGCCTATTTCGCAGAACCGGTCGTTCCCGGCTCAAGGGTGACCGTGAGTTGGAAATCGGCCGACATGCATGTGCTTGAGAAGGTCGATACGGGGGAGAAAGGATCTCCGTACGCGGAATGATGCGTCGCAAGAGCCCGATCGGGCGTTCCGCGGCGCATTGATGTCGAAATTTCCGGGGCTTCGGCCGTGGGGGAAGCATGCAGGCTTTCCCCGCGAGGGGGTCGCATACGCAAAAGGTCCACGACCATGACAACATCGCAACGCGATATCGCCAAGCGTACCGCATCGCAAATCGGATTGGCGTTCAGGAGCGGAGAATCCAGCCCGGTCGCGCTGGTCGAGCACCTGATTTCGCGTATTTCGCAAGCCGCCGCGTCGAATATCTTCATCACGGTCATGACTGAACGCGCCTTGCGCGAAGCCCGCGCCTCGGACGAACGATACCGTCGCCAGCGCCCCCTGTCGCCGCTTGACGGCGTCCCGATCGCCTGGAAAGATCTGTTCGACGTGGCCGGCGCGCCGACGACGGTGGCTTCGTCCCTTTATCGCGACACGCCCCCAAAGACGCAGGACCTGCCCTGCGTGGCCCATGCGGCCGCCGCGGGGATGGTGTGTCTCGGCAAGCTGAACATGACCGAGTTCGCGTATTCCGGCCTCGGACTGAACCCGCATTTCGGCACGCCGGTCAACCCGAACGACGATGGGACGCACCGCTCGCCGGGCGGTTCGTCGTCGGGCAGCGGCGCGGCGGTGGCGGCCGAGAAAACACCAAACGCCAACCGCACCCATACGGGCCGCTCCGTGCGCATTCCCGCATCGTTGAACGGCGTCTACGGGTTCAAGACCAGTGAAGGACGCATTCGCAAGGATGGCATGGTGCCCTTGTCGCGAACGCTGGACACGATCGGTCCGCTCGCCCGCTCAGTGGAGGATTGCCTGCTTCTCGACATGGTGCTGCGCGGCGCCGTAACCACGCCTGTGCGCCAGCGCAACGCCTCCGATCTGCGCATCGTCGTTGCAAGGAACTACTGTCTTGACGGCTGCGAACCGGCGGTCCTCGAGAACTTTGAAGCATCGCTGCGGTCGTTGGAGGAGGCAGGCGCGCGCATCGAGCGCGCCATAGTCCCGGAAATCGACGAATTCATAGAATTGAACGCCCGTCACGGTTCGCTGACGGCGGCCGAGGCCTATCACGAATACCGCGAACTGGTGGAGAGCGCTGACGGCGCGCGCATCGACGCGCGGGTCATTCACCGTATCATGCAAGGCGGGCGCATGACGGCCCATGACCTGCTGTGCATCCAGGAAACGCGCAAGCGCGCGCTCGTTTCTGTTGCAAGCCGCCTCGAAGGCGCGTTGTTGGCGATGCCGACCACGCCGCAGACCGCGCCGGCAATCGCGCCGCTCGAAGCCGACGCCGAGCTGTTTCACAAGGTGAACCTGAACGTGTTGCGCAACACGATGATCGGCAATTTCCTCGGTTTTTGCGGTCTGGCCATCCCGAACGGGCGCGATGCCGTTGGGTTGCCGACAAGCATCCTCTTTTCCGCGCCCATGGGCTGCGATGACGACCTGCTCGCACACGGGCTGGAAATCGACCGCATTCTGCGCGACAGTTTCGAGCCGACCTGGCTTCGCTCCTGACAACCGGCGCGCGATCACGATTCCGGTCGCGACGCCGAACCGCAATGAGGCGACATGGCAATCGAAGCGGCCGGTAATCCTCAGAAAATTGGTTTCATCGGCCTTGGCCGCATGGGCCGGCCGATGGCTCTGCGTCTGGTTGCCGCCGGTCACCGGCTGGCTTGCCACGACGTATCGCCCATGGCGACAGCGCCATTATGCGAGGCGGGCGCAATCGTGTGCCAGACCGCCGCCGAGGTGGCGCAATCGTCCGGGATCGTCATCACCATGCTTCCCGATGGCCAAACGGTGCGAGAGGTGTTGATCGGGAAAAGCGCAGTGGCGGCCGCGATGCCGCGCGGCGCAATGGTCATCGACATGAGTTCATCCGCACCCCTCGGCACGCGCGCGCTCGGGAACGAATTGCAAGCGCTTGGCCTCAGCATGATCGACGCGCCGGTATCGGGCGGGGTAGCAAGGGCCGCTGACGGAGCGCTTGCGATCATGGCCGGCGGCGAAGCGCAGGACATTGCCCGCGCCAGGCCCGTGCTCGAGGCGATGGGCAGCCGGGTGTTCCATACCGGCGCCCTTGGCAGCGGCCATGCTGTCAAGGCGCTCAACAACTATGTTTCCGCCGCGGGGCTGACAGCGGCTTGCGAGGCGGCGATTGTGGCGCAAGCCTTCGGAATCGATACTGCCACGCTGGTCGATGTGCTGAACGCCTCGACGGGGCGCAACAACACCACTGAAGTTAAGATGAAGCCGCAGATCCTCTCCGGCGCCTTCTCGTCGGGATTTGCGATGGCGTTGATGGCGAAAGATGTCGCGACAGCGGCCGATCTGGCGCAGGCGCTGGGGTGCGGAACGAGCGGGACCGCCTCCCAGGCGCGCCTTTGGGCCGAGGCGCTGGCGATGCTCGGCCACCACGCAGACCACACTGAAATGTATCGTTTCCTGCAGGCAACGGGAGAGCAGGCGGAGCGTCTCGGCGCCGCCGGATCGAAATCAGGAGGAGAGCATGGCAAGATTGGTGAGGACCGCAGCGGCGCAGATGGGGCCGATCGCCCGCGCTGAAACCCGTACGCAAACCGTGGCGCGACTGCTTGCCATGATGCGTGAAGCCCATGCCCGCCAGGCGGAGCTGGTCGTTTTCCCCGAGCTTTGCCTCACCACGTTTTTCCCGCGCTGGCTCATCGAAGACGAGGCCGAACTCGACAGCTTCTTCGAAACCGAAATGCCGGGCCCGCAAACCGCTGTGCTGTTCGAGGAAAGCCGCAAACTCGGCATCGGTTTCAGTCTCGGATACGCCGAAATCGTCATGCAGGAGGGAAGAAAACGACGCTTCAACACCTCGATCGTCGTAGATCGCAAGGGGGAGATCATTGGCAAGTACCGCAAGGTGCATCTTCCCGGACATGCCGCGCCGCAACCCAACCGGACACACCAGCATCTGGAAAAACGCTACTTTGAACCCGGCGACCTCGGATTTCCCGTGTGGCGGTCTTTCGGCGGCGTGATCGGCATGTGCATCTGCAACGACCGGCGCTGGCCGGAGACCTATCGGGTCATGGGCCTGCAAGGTGTCGAGATGGTCATGCTCGGCTACAACACGCCATACGATCACACCGGCCATCGCGACATCGACAGCCTGACCCAGTTCCACAATCATCTCTCGATGCAGGCTGGCGCCTACCAGAATTCCACCTGGGTGGTGGGCGTCGCCAAATGCGGCGTCGAGGAAGGCTCCAACATGGTTGGCCAAAGCGTGATTGTCGCGCCGTCAGGCGAGATCGTGGCGATGGCTTCGACGCTGGAGGATGAGGTGATCGCCGCCAACTGCGACCTCGACATGGGCAAGCGTTACCGCGAGACAATCTTCGATTTCGCCCGCCACCGCGAACCGCAAGCCTATCGGCTGATCGTGGAGCGCAAAGGCGCTATCGCGCCGGACTGAGGCGTTGTTCATGGGCAAGTCAGGTTATCCGCGATGATCAAGCCGGACAAAAAGGAACGCCGATGCCGTTCCGCCACGGGGCTGGCGGTTCGCCCGGCCGCCCGAACGCATGGAGGCGCGCGCGCGCCGTCAACCGGTTTGATACGGAACCTGAATTCAATTAATGCAAACCAGGTATCGGTCAATCCCGCAAGTTACTTAAATTGTTATTTTTTAAAAACAATTGCGCATATCATGGGGCGTTGTTATGATGCTCCTGACAGCGTTGAAGCAGGCAGGGAAGTCCGTTTTCCGCCTGGCGGGAGATGTGGAAGGATGCGGTTTGCCTGAGCGAAAGGCATTCAGGCGACGTGGGTGCGAAAAAGTCTGACGAGGGAAAGGGAGTGCAATGGCCAAGAAAGAAATCTTCTGCGCATTCGGCACCGACATAGACTCGGTGGCCGGCTGGCTCGGATCCTATGGCGGGGAGGATTCGCCGTCCGATATCCAGCGCGGTGTTTTTGCAACCGAGGTCGGAGTGCCGCGCCTGCTGAGACTGTTCAAGAAATACAACCTTCCGACCAGCTTTTTCATTCCGGGTCATTCGATCGAGACCTTCCCGGACCAGTGCCGACAGATCGTCGACGAGGGTCACGAAATTGGCGCCCATGGCTACAGCCATGAGAATCCGGTGGCGATGACGCCTGTCCAGGAAGAGGCGGTTCTGGCGAAATCCGTCGAGGTAATCGAGAAAATCTCCGGCAAGGCGCCACGTGGATATGTCGCGCCATGGTGGGAGATGTCGTCTTCGACGGCGGCGCTGTTGAAGAAATACGGCTTCACCTACGATCACAGCCAGGGCTACCGAGACTTCCAGCCGTTCTATTCACGCGTCGGCGACGAATGGACAAAAATTGACTATTCCAAGAAGGCCGAGGAGTGGATGGTCCCGCTCAAGCACGGCAAGGAGATCGATCTCGTCGAGATCGGCGCCAACTGGTATGTCGACGACCTGCCGCCGATGATGTTCATAAAGAAGTCGCCGAACAGCCACGGCTTCGTCAATCCGCGCGATATCGAACAGATGTGGCGGGACCAGTTCGACTGGGTCTACCGCGAAATGGACTATGCGGTCTTTGCCTTCACCATCCACCCGGATGTCAGCGGCCGGCCGCAGGTGCTGCTGATGCTGGAGCGCCTTATCGACTATATCAACGGACATGATGGCGTGCGCTGGGCGACGTTCGAGGACATCTGCGACGATTTCCGCAAGCGCTACCCGTTTGAAAGCGGCAAGCGTCCGCCGGTCATCTAGCGGTCCGGTTCGGACATTCGCTTCTCGTCGCCACAGGTCTGTGGGCAAAGGACGGAATCGGTGAACCACTGGTAGCTATATGATTCTAGTGGATCTTTTGGGTTTGACATTAGGTTCGCCACTTGCGGCAGGCGGGCGGCAGATGTCAAATTCGCTCCACGAGAGCCCAGGCCCTGTGGCCGGACGCGATATGACGCCCGCCCGCAACTTCCGTCACGGCGAACACGCAAGGAGGTCATCACGCGATGTGCGCCAATTGCGGTTTTCCCGCCGCCCCGGGCCACTGGACGGAAGCGGGGACCGACACGAGTTATGACAGGTTGCAGGCGCGGTATCGCCGCGCCAGCCTGCTGCGCGAGGTCTTGCGCGATCATGGGCTGACGGCCCATGACGACGCCACGACGCCTGGGATAACCGTTTCGACGAAGACCGGACGGCATGAATTCGCTGGCGACCTTGCCGCGGTCTGGGCGCTTGCGGAAAAGCTTTCCGGTCGCCCGGTCGACCCGCTAGCGCCGAAATTCGTCTGCGATGACGATGACGCGCTATCCGCAAGGCAGGATCGGGACTGATGGGCGCGCCCGCAGACAGTCGCATCGCGCTTACCGTGCTTGGCGGATTTCTCGGTTCCGGCAAGACCACATGGCTGCGGCACCAGCTTCATGTCGGCGCGGTAGAAGACTGTGTGTTGATCGTCAACGAGGCTGCCGATGTGCCCGTCGACGACATGCTGCTGACACGATCGGCCGACATGCGGGTGCTTGCCGGCGGCTGCGCCTGCTGTACGGGGCGCGAGCGCCTTGTCGCCCTGCTGCGCGCGATCTGCGACGAGCGGGTCGGCCCTGCTGCGGGCGGCCGGCGTCATGACCGGATCGTGCTGGAAACCAGCGGCCTGGCCGATCCCGGTCCGATAGTCGAAGTCCTGCGCGACGACCCCGTGCTGTGCCATCACATCATGCTGCGCGAAATCGTCGTTGCTGTCGATGCGCTGCACGGGCTGGGCTATCTTGCCGCCGAACCGCTAGGCCGCCGGCAGGTCGAGACCGCAGACCGGCTGGTGATCACGAAAGCCGACGCCGCCTCGCCCGACATGCTGCGCACCCTGCGCGCCACGCTGCAAACCGTCAATCCCGGGGCGTCGATCTCGGCCAGCGCCATGGGCAGTCCGGCAACGCTTGTCGAGATCGGCGACGCACAGCCAATTCTGCTGCCGGTGATCGGCAAGGGCGACGAAAGGCCCGTCGCCTCGACCGCGATAACTTTGGCGCCGGATACCGACTGGACGGCCTTCGGTCTTTGGCTGAGCGCCTTGCTTCACGCGCGCGGCGACGACCTGGTGCGGGTGAAGGGCGTCGTGCGCACGCCCTCGGGCAGGCTTTTGCTGCAGAGCGTGCGCAAGGTGGTTCAGTCGCCGGAAATCCTGCCGGACCAGATTGTGCATGGCAGGGACGAAAACCGGATCGTGTTCATCGGGCGCGGATTTGCGCCGCGCGATCTGGTGAATTCGATGCGGCGTTTTGCAGGTCTCGAAGCCAGGGAAGGCGCTTCGGCCTTCCCCGGCGGGCACACGGAACGGTAACGCATGAATGCGCCGCGCAGCCGGTGCGGCGCGGCAGGGAGGTGAGATGAAGATCATCGGCGTGGATGTCGGCGGAACGTTTACCGACCTGATCCTGTGCGACATGAAGAAGCACCGGGTGTGGACGCACAAGGTGTCCACGACGCCGCAGGACCCGTCGATAGGCGTGATGACCGGCATCGCCGAAATCTGCGCCGGAAACGGGGTCGATCCGGGCGAGATCGACCATGTCTTCCACGGCACAACAACGGCAACCAATGCAGTGCTCGAAAACAAGGGCGCGTTGACCGGCCTGATCACCAATGAAGGGTTTCGCGACGTTATTCATATCGGCAGGCATCAACGCGTGCAGCACTATTCGATCATGCAGGAATTGCCATGGCAAAGTCGCCCGCTGGTGGCGCGCCGCCACCGCAAGACAGTGCCCGGACGGCTTGTCCCGCCTTCCGGAGCCGAACTTGTTCCGCTCGACGAGGAAGCGGTTCGCCGGGCGGCGCGCGAACTGCGTGAACAGGGCGTGGAGTCTGTCGCGGTCTGTTTCCTGTTTTCCTATCTCAACGCAGCGCACGAGGATCGCGCGGCCGCGATCGTGCGCGAGGAAATGCCGGGCGCTTTCGTGACGACCTCGGCGCACGTATCGCCGCAGTTCCGCGAGTTCGAACGCTTTACCACCGCCGCCCTCGCCGCATTCATCGGGCCCAGGATCGAGCGCTATGTCGATCACCTGGATTCGGCGCTGCGAAACGCCGGAGTCAGCGCGCAACTGCGCATCATGGCCTCTAACGGCGGGGTGGCGACGCCGGAGATGGTTGTCTCCAAGCCCGCGCTGACGCTGATGTCCGGGCTTGCGGCCGGCGTGCTGGGCGGCGCCATGGTCGGCGTTCAGGCCGGCCGCGACCGCCTGATCACCTTCGACATTGGCGGCACCAGCGCCGATATCGGCATCGTGGTCGACGGTCGCTTCGCCGAATCCGATGCGCGCTCCACCTCCATCGCCGGCTTTCCGATCGTCTTGCCGATGATCGACATACACACGATCGGCGCCGGCGGCGGTTCCATCGCCCATGTCGACACCGGCGGCGCGTTCAAGGTTGGCCCGCAGAGCGCCGGCGCGTCGCCCGGCCCCGCAGCCTACGGACACGGCGGAACCGAGCCCACCGTCACCGACGCCAACATCGTGCTCGGACGGCTCGATCCCGACGATTTCCTCGGCGGCGCAATGAAGCTCGATGCGGCGGCGAGCCACGCCGTCATCGGCGCGCTGGCCGAAAGACTCGGCCTTTCCGTGATCGAGGCGGCCGAGGGCGTGATCACCATCATCAACGCCAACATGGCCAATGCAATCCATTCGCGCACCGTGCAGAAGGGCATCGATCCGCGCGGATTCTCGCTCGTCGCACTCGGCGGCGCTGGCCCGCTGCACGGCGCCGAAGTCGCCCGCCAACTCGCTATACCCGAAGTGATCGTGCCGCCCTGGCCGGGCATCACCTCGGCGATGGGGCTGCTGACCACCGACCTGCGGTATGATGAGGTGCGCACCCAGTTTCAGGTGTCCACTACGGTCGATCTCGACCGGCTGAACGCCGATTTCGATTCGATGGAAACGAAACTGGCCGCGCAATACGCTTCCGACAAGGTTGCAAAGTCGCATGTCGCCTATGCCCGCTTCGCGGATCTGCGTTATGTTGGACAGGGCTACGAACTCAAGATCCCCGTTGCTGCCGGCGCCATCACGCCAAAGACGCTGCAGAAGGTGTGGGATGCGTTTCACAAGGCGCACCGGCGCGAATACGGCCATGCCTTTCCAGACAGCGTCATCGAGATCGTCAACATCCGTGTGAGCGGCTCCGGAAAGACACCAAAGCTCGAACGGCTGGAGGCGCGGCGCGACGGATCGGCCGCAAAGGCGCTGTTGCGCACCCGCCCTTCTGTCTTTCGCATCAACGGCAAGCTGCAGGCGGTCGACACTTCGTTTTATCGCCGTGACCTGCTGCCGGCCGGCGCCAGGCTCAAAGGGCCGGCCATCCTACTGCAAACCGACAGCACGACGGTTGTGCCGCCGGGCGCAAGCGCGGTTGTGCATGAATCGGGTTCCATCATTCTCACGCTTGGGAGCGGCAAATGAGCAGACTCCAGGAACGCCGCCGCAAGACGCGGGTCGACCCCGTTACAGCAGCAGTCATCCAGGGCGCGCTGGAAAGCATTGCAATCGAGATGGGCCACAAGTTGATGCGGATGAGCTACTCCAGCATCATCCGCGAATCGGAGGATTTCGGCGCCGCGCTCACCGACGCCGAAGGCCGCCAGCTTTGCGAATGCAAGATGTCGACACCGCTTCAATCCGGCCCCATCCCCGGGTACATCCGCGGCATACTGCGCATGCTTGCAGCGCGCGGCGACAAAATCGAGCCGGGCGACGTGATCATGCATAACGATCCCTATGGCGGCGCCAGCCATGGGCCGGATGTGGCGTTCTGCGTGCCGGTGTTTTCCGCCAGGAAGCTGATCGGTTTCTCGGTGACGACCGCCCACCATCTCGATGTCGGCGCGCTGACGCCGGGCAGTTGCGGCATCGTCGACGCCGTCGACACCTATGCCGAGGGGCTGCAGTTCAAGGCGATCAAGATCGCATCGCGCGGCAGGCGCAACGAGGCGGTGTGGCAGATCCTGCGCGACAACATCCGCGCCCCCGATCTGGTTGTCGGAGACATGGAGGCACAGATCGCCGCCGCGGAAATCGGCGCCGCCCGTTTCAAGGCGCTCGTCGACCAGTACGGCGAAAAGACCTTCAACGACGCCTTCGAGGATTTGATGGACTATTCCGAACGGCTGATGCGCAAGGTAATCGCCGACCTGCCGGACGGGGATTACACCGCAACGACCTACATCGACGGGTTTCCCGATATCGACGATCCGGGATATCATGACCTGCCGATCAAGGTCACGCTGCGGGTGCGCGGCGACGAGTTGGAAGTCGATCTGACCGGCACGGCCGGCGAGATTCCCGACAAGCCGATCAACATGCCGCTGGAGGGCACCGTCGACTGCGCCATCTGGCTGACGCTTCGCTCCATATTGCTCGACAGTGAAACCTGGGGCGACATTCCGCAAAACACCGGGTTGACGCGGCCGATACGCATCGTTGCGCCAAAGGGGTGCCTTGCCAATCCGAATTTCCCCGCGCCGGTGATCGCCCGTTTCTGCCCGGGCAACCAGCTTGCCGATACGGTGATGAAGGCGCTGGCGCAGGCGGTTCCGGGTCAGGTTTCGGCCGGCATCGGCAATCTGCGCGTCGTCGCGTTTTCGGGCCTGAATGCCGGGGCGCACTGGGTCCATATGGAAATCCTGGAAGGCAGCTATGGCGGAAGGCCGGGGCGCGACGGGATGGACGCTGTCGATACGCTTTACGCCAACACCCGCAACAACCCGGTCGAAGACATGGAATCGCATCTGCCGTTGCGCATCGATTGTTACGAACTGCGCAACAACGTGGCGGCGGCGGGCCGGTGGCGCGGCGGCGTAGGCTCCGTTCGGCGCTTCACCTATCTGGCCGATGGCGGATTTTCGATCGAGGGCGAAGGTCACAACTACGCGCCGTGGGGTTTCGACGGCGGCGGCGAAGGCACGACGGGGCGGTTGCAGTTGATATCCGGCGCCGGGGGGGTGAAGAACCTTGTCTCGAAAGTGCCCTATCACCGCATGGCGAAGGGCGAGAGCCTCGTCGCACACGGCCCCTGCGGCGGCGGGGATGGAGATCCTTTCCAGCGCGATCCGCATCAGGGGCTGGCCGATGTGCTGGACGGGTTCATCACCGCCGACATGGCAAGAGGCCAGTACGGCGTTGCGATCACGGGCGGCGCGCTTGACCTTGCGGAAACCCGTCGACTGAGAGGCGCATCGAAATGAACAGGCAGGTCGGGAGGGGGCCAGAATGCGCGCAGTTGTGATCAAGGCGCCAGACGGCAGGCGCGAGAGCCTTGTCGTCGAGGAACTGCCGGACCCTCGCCCTGGACCGGGAGAGGTCGTGGTGTCCGTCGCCTATGGCGGCTGCAATTTCGCTGACACGATGATGCGCACCGGCGCCTATCCGCATCCAAAAGGATATCCACTCGGAGCAGGCATCGAAATGTCTGGAACGGTCTACGCCATCGGCGACGGCGTCACCAGCGTCAAGCCCGGCGACCGTGTGGCTGCGTTCTGCGAAAACGCCGGCGCATTCGCAGAACTGTGCGTCATCGAGGAAAAGCGGCTAGTGCCCATACCAGACCAGATGGGGTTCGATATTGCGGCGGCCTTTTTCGTGCAGGGTTTGACGGCTTGGCACCTGTTGCACACCGTCAGCACCACCACGCCCGGCCAGGTGCTGCTTGTCCACGCGATCGGCGGCGGTGTCGGACTCTACCTCACCCAGCTCGGCGTCGCGGCCGGCGCCTCCGTGCTTGGCACGGTCGGTACGCCCGGCAAGCAAAAGCGGGCGTTGGCCTGGGGCGCGGCCGATGTCGCCTTGCGAAGCGAGCGCGATTTCTGCGGCATGGCGCTCGCATTCACGGAGGGGCGTGGCGTCGACAAGGTGATCGATTCCACCGGCGGCGACATTCTCGACCGCAGTTTCGATTGCATCCGCACGCTCGGGCATGTCGTGAGCTATGGCGAAGCGGAAGCGCGGCCAAAGGCCAATCTGTGGGAGCGGCTGGTGCGTAAATCGCTGACCTTCACGCGCCTCCATATCGGCCACATCGATTGCAGTTCGACACATTGGGCGCAAGGCGCACACAAGGTGATCGAGATGATCGGCGCCGGCGCCGTGCGCGTGCCGATCGAAGGAATCCACGATTTCGACGATGTGCACGACATGTACACACGGCTGGAATCGCGAACCGTCGCCGGCAAGCTGTTGCTGCGCATCGGCAGTTGAGCCGTCCGCCGTTTCCGGCGGTCACTTCAGGGGCAAGGAGAAAAACATGGCAGGCAGTGCATTTCCGAAAACCTTCTCAAGCTACCGGCTCGGGCCGTTGACCTTGAAGAACCGTATCGTCATGGCGCCGTTGACGCGCCAGAACGCCGAAGCCGACGGCGCGCCTACAGCCGAAATGGCGGGTTACTACGCCCGCCGCGCGGTGGGCGGCCTCGGCATGATCATCACCGAGGGAACGTATCCGACCGACGAGCTCGGCTGCGTCGCCTATCTTTCGCAGCCCGGCATCGTCACCCAACGACACATCGACGGTTGGCGCAAGGTGACGGACGCCGTGCATGCGCACGGAACGTCGATCATCCTGCAACTCATGCATGGCGGCCGGGTCAGCGATCCGCGCTGCTTGCACGAGGGCGAAAGCCCGGTCTCGGCATCGGCAACGCAAAGCGGCGGCTGGGTGCTGTATACCGATAACGACGAGGAAAAGCACAATCGCGGCCTTGACGGCGAATGGCCCAAGGTGACGTTTCCGCCCGCGCGCGAACTGAGCGAAGCCGAGATAGAACAGATTGCGGACGGCTTCGCGCAGGCGGCCAGGCGAGCTGTCGAGGCCGGATTCGACGGTGTGGAGATCCATGGCGCAAACGGTTATCTCTACTACCAATTCATCCATCCGACGACCAACCACCGAACCGACGCCTATGGCGGAACGGCGCAGAACAATGTGCGCGCCGCAAAACTGGCCTGCAGCAAGGTGCGGGCGGCGATCGGGCCAGACAAGATCATCACCCTGCGTCTCAGCCAGGACGGGGTCGACGATTTCACCGGCGCCTGGCCGGGCGGTGTGGAGTATGCGCGAGCGCTCGGCGAAGCTTTGGCCGATTGCGATTGCGATGCGCTGCATTGGTCGAGTTTCAACTGGCAGGACAATCGCGATCCCGGTTCCGACACGCCGATGCCGAACGTGATCGCCGAGGCGAGCGGCAAGCCGATGATCGTCAATGGCGGCATCGCCGAAGGCGCGGATTGCGAGAAGGTGCTGGAAAGCGGCGCGGGCGATCTTTGCGCGGTCGGGCGACCGCTGTTCGCCCATCCCGACTGGCCCCACATCATCCGTTCGGGCGAAGCCTATGACTGGATTCCCTTCGACCGGAAATACGTCATCTGTCCGCCGGTCGATTTCCGGCACGGCTACCCTGCCAATCTGGTGACACCAAATTGGGATCCGGACACATCGAAACGGCGCAAGCCGGGTTGGTCGGAAGGCTGAACGCGCGGTCGGCTTCGACCGTATTGTGCTCCAATGCGCCGACCGGCACGGTTTTGCGCGCCGGGTCGGCGGTCAGGTCGAGATCATCTTCTTTTCGATGCCGACGCCCGCGGCCATGGCGCGCTCGTATTCGAGCGGTACCGTGGCGGAATCCTGCAGCGCAATGCCGGTGGAATCGAAGATGGTGATCTCCTCGTCGCTGGTGCGACCGGGCTTGCATCCGGTCACCACCTCGCCAATCTCGCCGGCAATGTCGGCCTCGGCGATGAGGCCCTGCGCGAGCGGAACGTTGATCTCTCCATCGGTGCGGCACTGGCGGATGTCGTCGACGAAAATGCGCGCTCTGGTCAGCAACACGCCTTCCAGTTCCTGGTCGCCCGCCTTGTCGGCGCCAACGGCGGCGATATGCGTTCCAGGCGCAATCCATTCCGCCTTGACGATCGGGGTGCGCGCCGGCGTCAGGGTCACCACCACATCGGCGCCGCGCACAACCTCCTCCACATTCGTGGATGCCCGGATCGTGAAGCGGTCGTATTTCGGCTGTTGCGTTTTCAAGAAATGGTCCAGCGTGGCCTGCGTGCGGCTCCAGATGCGCACGTCTTCCCAGCCGAAGACCTCGTTGCAGGTCGCAAGCGCCCCTTCCGCCATGTGGCCCGCGCCGACAATTGCAAGCGTCCTGGAGTTCTTGCGCGCCATCCACTTTGCGGAAACCGCAGCGGAGGCTCCGGTGCGCATCACTGTATGGTAGCTGCCATCCACAATGGCGAGCGGGAAGCCGGATTCAGGCTCGGTGTAGATCAGGATCGAAAAGACGGTCGGGAGATTGAAACGCTCCCGGTTGTTCTCGCGGATCGACACCCACTTGCAGGCCGCCGCATGCGGCTCTTCGATATAGGAGGGCATGGCCTCCCACTCGCCGGGGAAACGGTCCAGCACGATATGACCCTTGGGGTCCATAAAATATCGACCCTCGCCGTGCATGCGGTAGGCCTGTTCGACGCATGCGTTGTATTCCGCCGGCGACAGCAGCCCGATCATTTCGTTGCGGCCGAGGATCAGTGTCTTGCGATTGGCCCAGTTCTCCATCGTAACGCCTCCGGCTGCCGTGGTTCGTGTTGTAGAAGATGAGGATAATCCAGTTTATCAAAGAACGCAATTTTGTCCGCGTAGCCTTCGCCGTTCGGTAAACGATTACGACGCCGGGAGACGCGCACTCGCAAAGCGCAGACTTTTTATCATTATTTTTCAGAGCTTTAATTAAGACATGCAAACTGCCGCATCGTTTTTCATTTGGCGGTTTCCTGTGATCCCGGGGTAAAATTTTTGATATCAGAAGTTTATCAATGAAGGTGAAAACAGAATTTGTACATGCGGCGCGAAAGGTGTTTCTTAGCAATTGCGGCCGGCGCACCGCCGCTACGCGAAGGAAGCGTGACATGACGATAGAAAACCTCGATGCCATCCTGCAGCAGGCCTTCGATGAGAGCACGCGCATTTACAAGGAGCGCGGTTTTCAGCGCCGCATCGGTTTCGGCCGCAAGCCCGCGCTCGTCAGCGTCGATCTTGCGAATGCGTGGACGCGCCCCGGCAATCCTTTCACCTGCGAGAAGGTCGACGAGGAAATCATACCCGCGATGCAGAAACTGCTCGCCGCCTGCCGCGCCAACGGGCATGTGGTGGTGCATGTGACGACCGCCTACCAGATCACCGATCGCGGCAATCCGCATAACGACATGGGGCTTTGGCACCACAAGATACCCGTCGAGGCGGTGGACCTCGCCGACGAGCAGCTTTGGGCGATAGACAGCCGCATCGCGCCAGTCGAGGGCGAGTATGTGATGCTGAAGAAGCGGGCGAGCTCCTTTCACGGCACACCGCTTGCGGGCTACCTGCGCGCCTGCGGCGTCGACACCATTCTTGTCACCGGGGTAACGGCGACAGCCTGCGTGCGCACGACGATCTGCGACGGTCTGGCGGAAGGGTTCCGCACGATTGCGGTGCGCGAAGCGATCGGCGACCGGGTGCCCGGGGCGGTCGCCTGGAACCTCTATGACATCGATGCGAAGTTTGCCGACGTGGAACCGGTCGATCGCTGCGTGGAATACTTGAACACGGTCAATCTTCGCAACGATTGACCTTGGGCCCTCGGAAGGGATTGGAGACGGTTTTGCCGACGAGATCCGGCTCCAAACCAGTTCCAATCCGTCCACGCCTGTTAGCGAATTCGCAATCCCGTCTGCGGGTCGAACAGGAAGGCGCGCCGGGGATGAAAATGCGCCGTGTAAGTCTGCCGCGGCTGCGCTGAATCGCCTTCCGTCAGCCCGATCGTCAGCGGGTTGTCGCTTCCGGCGCCAGAATAGGCGTAGGAGACCCCGCCAAGATGTTCAATTACGTCGATGCTGGCTTTGATCGCGGCCGTGCCTTGCGGATCGAAATGCTCCGGCCTTATGCCGACGACAACCCCCTGCCCTGCTTTCGCGCCGGCGATGCCGGGAATGGTGAACGGTTCACTGCTGTAATCGGCGAGCGCCACGGTCGCTGCGCCATCACTCGTCGCCTTGACCGTCGCCTTGAGGAAATTCATCTTTGGCGATCCGATGAAGCCGGCAACGAAGATGTTGTCGGGGTCGCCATACAGGTGAAGCGGCGCACCGACCTGCTCGATGCGACCGGCGCGCAGCACCACGATCTTGTCGGCGAGCGTCATCGCCTCCACCTGGTCATGCGTCACATAGATCATCGTTGCGGCGAGATCCTTGTGCAGCTTGGCAATCTCGAGCCGCATCTGCACGCGAAGTTCCGCATCGAGATTGGACAGCGGCTCGTCGAAAAGGAACACCTTCGGCTCGCGCACAATGGCGCGTCCGATGGCGACACGCTGGCGCTGCCCGCCTGAGAGCTGCTTCGGCTTGCGCTGCAACAACTGTTCAAGATGCAGGATTTGCGCCGCCTTGCGCACGCGCTCGCCGACCAGTTTCGGATCGTGGCCGGTCATCTTCAGACCGAAACCCATGTTCTCCTCAACCGTCATGTGCGGGTAGAGAGCATAGGACTGGAACACCATGGCGACGCCGCGCTCTGCCGGCTCGATACGCGTTACATCGCGATCGCCGATGAAAATCTGCCCGGCTGTCGCTTCCTCCAGCCCGGCTACCAGACGCAGCAGGGTCGATTTCCCGCAGCCCGACGGGCCGACGAAGACCACGAATTCGCCAGACGAGATCGAAAGATCGACGCCGTGGATAATGTCCACGGTTCCGAAGGACTTCTTCATCTTCTTCAGTTCGACGTCAGCCATGTTCTCCCCCCGGTCGTTGTTTTTTCATTTGCGCGGCCCCAGCTTCGCCCTCGCTTCTTCCGCTATGGCTTGCGCCGTCGCCCGCACTGCGTCGCTCCACGAAACAAGTTGATCCATGGGCACACGATAAACCGGCGCGGTTATCGATACGCCAGCGCAGAAGGCGCCGTCAGACGATCCGACGGGCGCGGCGATGCAATGTATGCCCGGCTCGTGCTCCTCGCGGTCAAAGGCAACGCCGCTTGCCCTGATCGTCGCAATCTCCCGTTCCAGACCCTCGGCACAGGCAATGGTGGTCGGTGTGTAACGCCTGAAATCGATACCGGCGATCCGCTTGCCAATCTCGTTGTCCGCCAGCAGCGACATCGCCGCCTTGCCGACGCCGGTGCAGTAGCACGGCGATGCGTTGCCGATCTGGCTGTGCATGCGCACCGCCTGGCGCGATTCCACCTTGTCGAGATAGATCACTTCGATACCTTGCAGCACGCCGAGATGGATCGTCTCGCCTACCTTGTCGTGCAGGCGAATGAGGTGCGGCTCGGCAATCGCGCGGAACCGGCTTTGCGACCAGGCGTTCGACGCCAGCTTCAGCAGGCGCAGGCCAAGTTCGTAGGTGTGTTCGGAATTGACCTGCAACAGCCCTTCATCGACCAGGTTCGAGATCTGGCGATGCAGCGTTCCGCGCGGTTGGTCGACCAGCGCAAGCAGGTCGGTGAATCGCAATGGACGCGGCGAAGAGGCGACCGCATCGAGCACCGCCATCGCCTTGCCAAGCGTGCCTGTCCCGCTATCTTCCTCCGAGCGGCGCATTTTCCTCCCGCAGGCGTTCCGTGATCGCATCGCCTCTTGACAATCCTGCACCAGAATCGAATAGTTCTCAATAGTCAAACTGAGTTCCAGATAGCGGAACTTTTATGACTTCGGCTCCCGCATCCAGCCAGATAGCGGGCGCTTATTGTTTCGGCGGCGGCGCAGGTGCCGCCGCGCAACCGGGAGGAAATCCGCGATGAGAGTGAATGGAAAGACCGCAATTCTGGCGCTGGCGATGGCTTCGCTCATGGCGACATCGGCTAGCGCCCAGCAGCGGGTGCTGAAATACAATGCCGACTACGATCCGATTCCGCTGAAGGCGATGGAAGAGATCATTGCCGATTTCGAGGCGGCCAATCCGGACATCGACGTCCAACTCACCAATTTCGACCACGAAGGCTACAAGACGGCGATCCGCAACTTCCTGACCGCCGATGCGCCGGATCTGGCCAATTGGTATGCCGGCAACCGCATGGCGCCCTTCGTCAATGCCGGGCAGTTCATGGACGTTTCCGACGTGTGGGAGGCCAACGGCCTGAAGGATTCGCTCGGTTCCGCGCTCGCCTCGATGACCATTGACGGCAAGCAGTGGGGCATTCCCTACACCTACTACCAGTGGGGCATCTACTATAACCGCGATGCCTACAAGGCTGCCGGCGTCGATGTTCCCGGCGACAATGGCGTAACCTGGGAGCAGTTCCTCGCCGGTTGCGAGAAGTTCAAGGCCGCCGGAATCGACTGCTTGACCACCGGGTCAAAGGCGCTGTGGCCGGTTGCGGGCATATTTGACTATCTGTCGCTGCGCACCAACGGCTATGAGTGGCACATGGACCTCACCGCCGGAAAGGTCGCATGGACCGACGATTCGGTGAAAAAGGTCTTCGCTGAGTTCGGCAAGCTGCAGCCCTATGTCACCGCCAACCATGCGGCGATCGACTGGCAGGATGCCGCAGCGCTGCTCGTGCAGGGCAAGGCAGCCAACTATGTCATGGGCAACTTCGCCGTCGGCACCTTCAAGGAAGGCGGCATGACCAATGACAATCTCGGCTTCCTGGTGTTCCCGGAAATCACCGCGGGCATTCCGCGCGCCGAAGAAGCCCCGACCGACACGATCCACATCCCGGCCGGCGCCAAGAACGTCGATGACGCCAAGAAATTCCTCGCCTTCATGGCCTCGCCGGAAGCCCAGACCAAGTGGAATGCGGCACAGGGCCAGCTGCCGATCAACAAGAACGCCTCGGTCAACACCGACGATCCGTTCCTGGTCGCCGGCTTCAAGATGCTGTCCACGGCCGAGGGCGGCATCGCGCAGTTCTTCGACCGCGACGCACCGGCCGAAATGGCCAAGGTCGGCATGGAAGGTTTCCAGCAGTTCCTGGTCCAGCCGGACCAGTTGGACAACATCCTCGACCGACTCGAAAAGGCGCGCCAACGCATCTACAAGTAATCCATGATGCCATTGGCGGGGCGGCCACCGGGCCGCCCCGCTTCTTCAATCTCGTGGCGAGAAGGAAAGCCGATGGCTGAGGTCGCCGTATCCGCACCGGCCGCAAGCGCCTCGTGGTGGCGCGCAAACCAGCGTCGGCTGGCGCCCTGGCTGTTTCTTGCTCCCGGCCTGCTGATGTTCCTCGTCTACGTGATCGCGCCGATCGTGCAGTCGATCTGGCTGTCCTTCTACGATTGGGACGGGCTTGGCGCCAAGACCTGGATCGGCTGGGGAAATTACACCGAACTGGTTGACGACCAGAACTTCTACATCTCACTGAAAAACAATGTCATCTGGCTGGTGCTCTACATGCTGGCCGTGCCGGCCGGCTTGTTCATCGCCATCTTCCTCAACCAGACCGTCTTCGGCATCCGCGTCTACAAGTCGCTGTTCTTTTTCCCCTTCGTCATCAGCCAGGTCGTCGTCGGGCTGATGTTCTCCTGGTTCTATGCGCCGAATTTCGGGCTGTTCTACAAGCTGATCGAATGGCTGACCGGCACGGGCTTTGCGCCGCTGGCCGATCCTTACTGGGTCACCTACGCCATCGTCGCCGCGGGCCTGTGGCCGCAGATAGCCTATTGCATGATCCTCTATCTCACCGGCCTTAATAACGTTTCGCCGGACCAGATCGAGGCGGCGCGCCTCGACGGCGCCAAGGGCTGGCGGCTGCTCTGGTACGTCATCCTGCCGCAATTGCGACCGGCGACCTTCATCGCCGTGGTGGTGACGGTGATCGGGGCGCTGCGATCCTTTGACCTCGTCTCGATCATGACCGACGGCGGGCCATTCGGCTCATCGCGCGTGTTGTCCTTCTACATGTACGAGCAGGCGCTGTCGGAATACGGCTACCGCATGGGTTATGGCGCGGCGATCGCCGTCATCCTCTTCCTCATCATGATGGTCTTCATCTCCGGCTTCATCTGGAAGATGGTCCAGGACGAGCGGGGCATCTGACATGTTTCCGCGTCCCATAGAAAAAGCCTCGCCTGCCGCACAGATCGCCTACAAGGCTGCCCTGCCCGTCGCGCTGATCCTGTGGCTTCTGCCGCTGCTTGGCGTGGCGGTTACGTCGGTGCGCCCGGCTTCCGACCTCGCCCAAGGCAACTATTTCGGCATGCCGTCGACCATCGCGCTGAGGAATTACATCGACATCTTCCTCAACACGCCGATGGCGAGCTACATCCGCAATTCCTTCATCGTCACCATTCCGACGGTGATCGGCGCTGTGGCGCTCTCCTGCCTCACGGGCTTTGCGCTTGCCGTCTACCGTTTCAAGGCGAACCTGCTCGTCTTCTTCATGTTTGTCGCCGGCAATTTCGTGCCCTTCCAGATCCTGATGGTGCCGGTGCGCGACCTGACCGTCCAGACCGGCCTCTACAACACCTACTGGGGACTGGTGCTGTTCCACGTCGCTTTCCAGACCGGTTTCTGCACGCTGTTCATGCGCAATTTCATCCGTGCGCTGCCATTCGAACTGATCGAATCGGCGCGGGTGGAAGGCGTCAGCGAATGGAAGATTTTCCTGCACATCGTGCTGCCGCTGATGCGCCCGGCAATCGCCGCGCTCTCCGTGCTGATCTTCACCTTCATCTGGAACGAGTATTTCTGGGCAACGGTGCTGACGCAGGGTCCGGCCGTGCAGCCGGTGACCGCCGGCCTGTTCTCGCTGAACGGCCAATGGATCGCACAGTGGCACCTGGTCTCAGCCGGCTCCATCGTCGCCGCGCTGCCGCCGGTGCTGATGTTCTTCCTGATGCAACGCCATTTCATTGCCGGCCTGACCCTTGGCGCGACCAAGGGTTAGGGCGGAGCATCACCCATCCGGGACAAAGCCATGACCCACCGACCGAAAATCGCCTTCATCGGCGCCGGCTCCACCGTGTTCACCAGGAACATCGCGGGCGACATCCTGCAACGCCCGGCGCTCGCCAATGCCGAGATCGCGCTGATGGACATCGATCCGCAGCGGCTGGAGGAATCGGAGATCGTGGTCTCCAAGCTGGCGCGCACGCTTGGCGTAGCCGCGAGGATCACGACCCACAGCGACCAGCGCAGCGCGCTCGACGGCGCCGATTTCGTGGTCGTCTCCTTCCAGATCGGCGGCTATGAGCCCTGTACGGTGACCGATTTCGAGGTGCCGAAGAAATACGGCCTGCGCCAGACAATCGCCGATACGCTCGGCATTGGCGGCATCATGCGGGGGCTGCGCACTGTCCCTCACCTGTGGTCGATCTGCGCCGACATGGAACAGTGCTGCCCGAATGCGATCATGCTGCAATACGTCAACCCGATGGCGATCAACACCTGGGCGATTGCGGCGAAATACCCGAACATCCGGCAGGTCGGGCTCTGTCATTCGGTTCAGGGCACGGCGTGGGAGTTGGCGCGCGACCTCGACATTCCGGTTGAGGAAATCCGCTACCGCGCCGCCGGCATCAATCACATGGCCTTCTATCTCGAATTCGAGCACCGCCAGAAGGACGGTTCGTGGCGCAATCTCTATCCGGACCTGCTGCGCGGCTATCGGGAGGGACGGTTCCCCAAACCGAGCCACTGGAACCCGCGCTGCCCCAACAAGGTGCGCTACGAGATGCTCGCCCGCCTCGGCCATTTCGTCACCGAAAGTTCCGAGCATTTCGCCGAATATACGCCTTACTTCATCAAGCGCGACCGGCCGGACCTGATCGAAAAATTCGAGATTCCGCTCGACGAGTATCCCAAGCGCTGCATCGAACAGGTGGCGCGATGGAAGGAACAGGCGAAGGCCTGGCGCGAGGCGAGCGAGATCACCGTGGAGGCGAGCCACGAATACGCTTCGCAGATCGTCAATTCGGTGGTTACCGGCGAACCCTCGGTCATCTACGGCAATGTGCCAAACCGCGGCTACATCCCGCAACTGCCGCAGGGCTGCGCGGTGGAAGTGCCGACGCTGGTCGACGCAAACGGCCTTCAGCCAACCGTCGTCACCGGTATTCCGCCGCAGCTGATCGCGCTGATGCGCACCAACATCAATGTGCAGGAACTGACGGTGCAGGCGTTGCTGACGCAGAACCGCGAGCATGTCTTCCACGCCGCCATGCTCGACCCGCACACCGCCGCCGAACTCGATCTCGACCAGATCTGGCAGATGACCGAAGACTTGATTGCCGCCCATGGCGACTGGCTGCCCTCGTGGCTTTCCCGTCCGGCGGCGGCCGGACTGGCCGCCTGATCAACCGTTTCACGCCCAGCCAAACTGGCGTGGCCACCCCTGCCCCCAATCTTCAGGACCATCCCGATGTCCGCCCCCCGAAAACAGACTCTCGGCGTCTGCTACTATCCCGAACACTGGCCAGAGGAACGCTGGCCGGTAGACGCGGCGTTGATGGCAAAGGCCGGCATCAGCCATGTGCGCATCGGCGAGTTTGCCTGGAGCCGGCTGGAGCCAGAACCGGGCAAGCTGGATTTCGGCTGGCTGGACCGCGCCTTCGAGACGCTGCACGCCCATGGCCTGTGCGTCGTGCTTGGTACGCCGACCGCGACGCCGCCGAAATGGCTGGTCGATACCATGCCCGACATGCTGGCCGTCGATACCAACGGGCGCCCGCGCGGCTTCGGCTCGCGCCGCCACTATTGTTTCAGCTATGAAGGCTACCGGCAGGCCTGCGCCCGCATCGTCACACTGCTCGCGAAACGCTACGGCCGGCACGAGGCGCTCGCGGCCTGGCAGACCGACAACGAGTACGGCTGCCATGACACTGTGTTGAGCTATTCTGACGCGGCAAGGCGCGCCTTCCGCGATTGGCTCGGACAGAAATACCAGTCGCCCGATGCGCTCAACCGCGCCTGGGGCAACGTGTTCTGGTCGATGGAATACCGCTCGTTTGAGGAGATCGAGTTACCGAACCTGACGGTGACCGAGCCGAACCCCTCGCATGCGATGGACTTCCGGCGGTTCTCGTCGGATCAGGTCTGCAGCTTCAACCGGTTGCAAACGGAGATCATCCGCGCCCATTCGCCGGGCGTCGGCATCGCCCACAATTTCATGGGCCGCTATGTCGATTTCGATCACTACAAGCTGAGCGCCGATCTCGACATTGCCTCGTGGGACACCTACCCGATCGGCTTCCTCGACCGCGACACCGACGATACCGAAAACAAGCGGCGCTATCTCGGCGTCGGTGACCCCGACAACCAGGCGCTGCACCACGACCTTTACCGGGCTTGCGGCCAGATGCGCAACGGCGACGAAAACGGGCGCTGGTGGGTGATGGAGCAGCAACCGGGGCCGGTGAACTGGGCGCCTTGGAACCCGTCGCCGTTTCCCGGCGCGGTGCGCCTTTGGGCGTGGGAGGCCTTTGCAGCCGGGGCGGAAGTGGTGAGCTACTTCCGCTGGCGTCAGCCCTCTTTTGCCCAGGAGCAGATGCACGAGGCGCTGCTGCTGCCAAACGCCGAGCCGAACGAGGCGTATCATGCTTGCATGCAGGTTTCCGCCGAACTGACGCAGATTGGCGCTGTGGCAGCACCGGGGCGCGCCGATGTGGCGCTGGTGTTCGATTACGAGAGCGCCTGGGCCTGGCAGGTGCAGCCGCAGGGCCGCGATTTCGACTATTTCGATCTTGTTCTGCGTTTCTACCGCGCCCTACGCCAGCACGGCGTGTCGGTCGATGTGATTCCGCCGACGCCGCAAGCGGTCGGGCAAAGAAAGCTGGTGGTCGTGCCGGGCCTGTTCACAGCCGATACCGCCCTTGCTGAAGCGCTGCTCGACAGCGGCGCAGCGGTGCTGATGGGGCCGCGCACTGGCTCCAAGTCGGCCGATTTCCAGATTGCCGAAGGCTTGCCGCCGGGACCGCTGCGCACGCTGATCGACATGAAGGTTCGGCGCGTCGAAAGCCTGCCGCCCTTCGTCGATGTGCCGCTGCAAGGCGGCGGACGCTTCGAGGGCTGGCGCGAGTTCCTCGTTCCCGGCGAAGGTGTTGAAACCGTGCGCGTGTCGGCCGACGGCCATGCGGCGCAGCTCAAAGCCGGCCGCGCCCATTACCTCGGTGGACGGCCCGATCGCGAACTGGCGAAGATCGTCATCGGCGAGGTGTTGGCGCAAGCCGGCGTCGCCACACTCGACCTGCATCCCGACATACGTGTGCGCGACAATGGCCTTGTGCGTTTCGTGTTCAACTACGGGCCGGAAACCGTCGATGTCGGCGCATTGCTTGGCGGGCACAATGCCCTGTTCGGTGAATCACCGATTGAGCCGTGCGGTGTGCTGGCGTTCGATTTACGCGAGATGGTCTGAGCCTTTAACAATCTCCCCCCATCTGCCCTGAAACCCGAACAGGTCCTGCGGGTTGTCGACTAGCGCCAGTCGACGGTTTTCATCCCCGTCGATCCAACCAAGCACGGTGTCGAGCAATGCGGCGTCGTCGGGATAGTCGGCCGTGCTCCGCGCCTGGTTGTGCGGCCAGTTGGTGCCCCACACAATGCGCTGCGGCGCATGGGCGGCGATGATGCGCGCAACCGCACCCACATCCTCGTAGCCGGGGCCGCCAATGCGCGAGGACTCGTAACAACCGGCGAACTTGAACCAGCAATTGCCCTTGTCGATTAGCCGCTTGAGCATCACTACCTCCGGCCCGTCCGGCGCAATGCCGGCGAAGAACTTGCCGTGGTGGTCGATCACGTAGCGCGATTTCAGCGCTGCGAGCCGCGGGTAATGCGCTTCGATGCCGTTGCCGTCGAATTGCACCGCCATCATCCAGCCGGCATGCGACGCGCGGGCGTCCACCGCCGCGAGTTCGTCGAGCCGCACCGCCCCGCCCGGAAGGTCCATGATGCGCGCGCCGCGCACGCCGGCCGCATGCAGCCGGGCCAGTTCGGCGTCGCTCGTTGTCGCGTCGATCACCGCCACACCGCGCGCGATGTCGCCCATGACGCCGAGCGCCGCGACCAGGTTGTCGTTGTTGCGCTGATGCGCATTGCCCTGCGTGATCACCAGCCGCGAGATACCGAGCCAGTGCATGACCTTACGGTATTCGGCCGGCCCGGGCGATCCTTCCGGCACCGCCGGCCCGCCGGGCAGCGAGGGAAACCCGTCAAGGTACATGTGCAATTGCGTGTCGATGCTGCCCGCCGGCAGGGCAATCTGTGGCTTGGCGCCAGAGAGTTTCCGCTCGATCATGCGCCGTCCTTCCACGCGAATTCGGCCAGCGCATCGCGGTCGATCTCGATCCCGAGACCCGGTCCGTCCGGAATGCGCACCACGCCGTTCTCGTGCTCGATCGGCGTCCGGGCGATCGCCTGCCGGAACGGGTTCGGCGTGCGGTCGAACTCGAGGATCGGCTCGATCGGCTCGCGGCGCGGCGGATCGGGCAGCAGTGCCGCCATGAACTGCAGGCTGGCGGCAATCTGCACGACCGTGCCCCAAACATGCGGCACGAGGCGCACGCCATGCAGCGCCGCCATGTCGGCGATGCGCCGCATCTCGGTGAAGCCGCCGGTGCCGCACAGGTCCGGCTGGGCGATGTCGATGCAGCGCGTCTCCAGCGGCTCCCTGAAACCGAAGCGTCCGTGCCAGGTTTCGCCGCCCGCGACCGGGATCGGCTGGCCGGCGCGAACCGCGCGATAGGCGCCGAGTTGCTCCGGGATCACCGGCTCCTCGAACCAGTCGATATCGTATTGCTGCGCCGCTTGCCCCACCGCAACCGCCTCGCGCACGTCGTAGCCGTGATTGGCGTCGATCATCAGCCGCGCCTGCGGCCCGATCGCCTCGCGCACGGCGGCGATCACGGCGAGATCGGTTTTCGGGTCGAAGCCGATCTTGATCTTCACCGCATTGAAGCCGGCGGCGATGTGGCCCGCGCATTCCGCCGCGTTGTCGGCGACACGGTCGACGCCGTCGCGGCGAAACGAGCCGGTGGCGTAGGCGCGCACGCTCTCGCGCAGCCGCCCGCCAAGCAGCACCGAGACCGGAACGCCGAACCGCTTGCCCTTGATATCCCACAAGGCGACATCGATGCCCGACAGCGCCGTGACCGCAAGCCCGCGCTGCCCTTGGTCGCGGAACAGGTTGTAAAGTTCCTGCCAGAGAATCTCCGTGTCGAGCGGGTTGCGGCCGATCAGCCGCGTTGCGTAAGCCTTGACGATCGCCCCGTTCGGCAAGGCCGGGCCGAGGCACTCGCCCCATCCGGTCGTGCCGTCGTCGCAGACGATCTCGACCAGTATGTGCTGGCGACGGTCGAAGCGCATCGAGGCGCTCTCGAAGGCGACATCGAGCTTGTGGTCGAGGATATGGGTATGAACCTCGGCGATTTTCATGCGTGGGCCTCCGTATGGCAGTGCAAACCCTACAGCGCAGCCGCCTTTTCGATCAACGGCTTCAGCATCGCCTCCTCTTCCGCCGTCAGGTCGACCAGCGGCGGGCGCACCGGCCCGGCCCGATGCCCGACCAGCCGCACCCCGGCCTTGATCGCCGAAACCGCATAGCCCTTCTGGCGGTTGCGGATGCGCATGAAGGGATAGAAGAATTCGGTGAGGATCTGTTCGGTGCGGGCGCGTTCGCCGGCGCGCAGCGCGCGGTAGAACTCCATCGCCAGCGCCGGCACGAAATTGAACACTGCCGAGGAATAGGTGGTGAACCCTGCGCCAAGGTAAGCCTCGGCGAACAGTTCGGCTGTCGGCATGCCGCCAAGATAGGTGAGCCGGTCGCCCATCGTCGCCGTGATCTGGCGCACAAGGCCGATATCGCCGGACCCGTCCTTGAAGCCGATCAGGTTGGGACAGGCGTCGCACAGCCTTGCCAGCGTGTCGGGCTGGAGGATCGAGTTGTCGCGATTGTAGACCATGACGCCGAAGCCTACGGAATCGCACACCCGCCTGACATGCCGGAAAAGACCTTCCTGCGGCGCGTCGATCAGATAGTGCGGCAAGAGCAGGATGCCGTCGCCGCCAGCTTTCTCCGCCGCCCGCGCGATGCCGACGGCGATTTCGGTGCCGTAGCCGCAACCCGCCACGATCGGCGTCGGTCCGGCCGACGCCTTGGCCGCCTTCACGATGGCGGGGATTTCATCCGGCGCAAGCGAGAAGAACTCCCCGGTGCCGCCCGCGGCAAACAGCACCGACGCGCCGAAGCCGGACAGCCATTCGACATGGGCGCGGTAAGGCGCTTCATTGAAGGTGCCGTCTTTGTCGAACGCGGTGACGGGAAACGACAGCAGCCCTGCGCCGAGCGCCGTCTTGAGGTCTTGCGGAGACATGGAACAACGATCCTGTGTGTGCCGGACGCGAAATGCGCCGGCATCATAGCCGGCAGCCGGCCCCTGTCAATAACTTGTATGATAACTTGGATCAGATTTCCCGCAACATGCGCTTGTAGCGGGCCTGGCCGCCAAGAAGATGCGTGCGCATCGCCAGGCGCGCGGCTTCGTCGTCACCTTCCGCAATGGCGTTGGCGACGCGCCGATGCTCGCCTTGCAACAGCGCCAGATAGGCCTCGTCGACCGCTTCCGGCCGTTCCGCCTGCAGGCGTCGCCGCGGGATGGCGTCAGCGCCCATCATTTCGAGAAACTCCCGAAATCGCGGATTGTTGGTCGCATCGGCAATCGCCAGATGGAAAGCGAAATCGGCGTCGATGGTGGGCTTGTCGGCGGCAATACAGGCGTCGATCTCCGCAAGGCGCTGGAAGATCGCTTCCTCTTGCGCTGGCGAACGGCGCTGCGCGGCAAGTCCGGCGGCTTCGATTTCCACCGCCGTGCGCAATTCCAGCACCTCGACGATACTGGAAAGCTTTTTTGGATCAATACCTTGAAACAAGCTGCCGGAGGCGGCGCGATTGGCGATGACGAATACGCCCGCACCCTGGCGCGCTTCGACCAGACCATCGGAGCGCAATGCGGCTACCGCCTCGCGCACCACCGTGCGCGACACCGCAAACCGCGCCGTCAGTTCCGCCTCGCTTGGCAATTTGTCGCCGATCGCAAAGCGGCCGTTCTGGATTTCGAGGCGCAACGTCTCCGCGACGACTGCAACGAGGTTGCGACGCCCGCCAACCGTGCGCCCCGGATCAAGGTCGATTGCCGTGTTCGTCACAGGTGGAATCTCCGTTTGCCGCAGCCGCACCGCCAGAATCGACAGCTTGTCACGCCTGTCAATCTCGTGCGAGAAAATTGCCAGACGATTATTGACTACTTGTCATATGAGTGTATGCTCCTCCTGCCCCTTTTACAAGGCGCGCCTTCATTGTCAAAGCCGAGATCCGGGAGGAACCAACCATGTCGGCATACGCATATCTCCGTTCAACCGCACTTGCCGGCGCAGTCGCACTGCTCGGTTTTGCGGGTGTGGCGCAGGCGCAGGAAATCCGCGGCTGGAATACTCACGCGCCGGACTATCCGAATTCGGTCGCCATGGACCATTTCGGCAAGGTGGTGGCGGAAAAGACCGGCGGACGCATCCAGCCGAAGACCTATCATTCCGCCCAACTTGGCGAACAGGATCAGGCAATCGAGCAGTTGCAGTTCGGCGGCATCGATTTTGCCGTGTTCAATCTGACCCCGCTGAACAACCTTGTCGCCGAGACGCAGGTCACCACCCTGCCCTACGCCTTCAAGTCGGTCGACCACATGCACCGCGTCGTCGACGGGCCGATCGGCGCCGAGATCGCCAAGGCCATGGAGAGCGTCAACATGGTCGGGCTTGCCTGGTATGACAGCGGCGCCCGCTCCTTCTACGCCACTAAGCCGCTGAATTCGGTGGAAGACCTGAAGGGACTGAAGATCCGCGTCCAGAACTCAGACGTCAACGTCGCCATGGTCGAGGCGCTCGGCGCTAACGCCACGCCGATCCCCTTCGGCGAGGTCTACACCTCGATCCAGTCTGGCGTCGTTGATGGGGCAGAGAACAACTGGCCATCCTATGAATCGACCAACCACTACGAAGTGGCCCGTAATTACATCCTCGACCAGCATACGATCGTTCCGGAAATCTTCGTTGTCGCCAAGACCAGCTGGGACAAGATGAGCCCCGAGGATCAGGCGATAGTGCGCGATGCGGCAATCGAAAGTGCCGCCATGCAGCGCGATTTGTGGGCGAAGCGCGAGAAGGCTTCCGAGGAAAAGGTGCGCGCCGCCGGCAACAACATCGTCGAACTGGCGGACAAGACCTCCTTCATCAATGCGATGAAGCCGGTCTATGACAAGTTCGTCACCGATCCGAAGATCAAGGACCTGCTTGAGCGCATCCAGGCCACCGAATAGGCCTGCAAAGCCATCGCGGCCGGGTGAACCTTCGCCCGGCCGCCCGTTCCGGCTCCCTGTGGAGGTTTCCCGTGCGCTTTCGCATGCTGGACAAGCTTACCCATGTCATCGCCTTCCTCGCCGGCCTTGCCATGGTGGGGCTTGTCGCCATTACCGGCTGGCAGGTCTGGGGCCGCTATGTCCTGAACGACACGCCGACCTGGGCCGAGCGCCTGGCGCTGCTGCTCATCCTCGTCGTCGCCCTGCCGCTCGCTGCGGTCGGATTGCGCGAGAACTTCCACCTCGGCATCGCCGTTTTCATGGAGGCGCTGCCAAAGCGGGTGCAGCGCGTCGTCGCCGTGCTCAACACCGTGCTGCTCGGCCTGTTCGGCCTCGCCATGGCGATCTATTCCTGGCAGCTCGTCGCCGGCACCTGGAACCGCAAGATACCCTTGCTCGGCGTACCGCAGGCCTTCCAGTATCTGCCGCTGGTCGTTTGCGGCGCGCTCATCGTGATCTTCATGGCCGAGCGGCTTTGGTTTCAACTCCGCCATCCCGACCGCATCCTCGATCAGGAGACCGATTGATGGGCCTCGCCATCCTGCTGCTGAGCTTTGCGGTCGGCATCGCCATCGGCCTGCCGATCGCCTTTGCGCTCGGCATCGCCGCGCTCGCGACCGCGTTCTATGAAGGCGTGCTGCCGCTGATCGTGTTCCAGCGCATGGTGGCTGGCATGAACGTGTTCTCGCTGCTCGCCATCCCCTTCTTCATCGCCGCCGGCGGCCTGATGATGCGCGGGGGCATTGCCATGCGGCTGGTGCATTGCGCACAGACGCTGATCGGACGGGTGCGCGGCGGGCTTGGCGTGGTGAACGTGTTTTCCTCCATGCTGTTCGGCGGCATTTCCGGCTCCGCGGTCGCTGACACCTCCGCGCTCGGCTCCGTGCTGATCCCGATGATGCGGGAACGAAAATACGATGACGACTATTCGGTCAACGTCACCGTCACCTCCTCGATTGCCGGGATCATGATCCCGCCCAGCCACAACATGATCCTGTATTCGCTGGCGGCCGGCGGCGGCATCTCGATTGCCTCGCTGTTTCTCGCCGGCGTGGTGCCCGGCATGCTGATGTGCATGTGCCTCGGCATCGCCGCATGGGCGGTTGCCGTTCGCCGCGGCTACCCGTCGGAAGTCTTTCCCGGCTGGCGCGCCGTCGCCGTCGCCGGGCTATCCGCCTTCCCCGGCCTGCTTACCGCCGTAGTGATCATCGGCGGCGTGCTGTCCGGCGTGTTCACAGTCACGGAATCGGCGGCAATCGGCGTCATCTACGCCATTGTCGTCACCTTCGCGGTCTACCGTTCGCTCGACCTGCAAACCTTCTGGACATGCGTGCTGGTCTCCATCCGCACCACCGCGATGGTCATGATCCTGATCGGCACCGCGACCTCGTTCGCCTATTTCCTCGCACTCTACGAGGTGCCGGCGCTGATCCTCGGCGGCATGCTGCACATTTCGCAGAACCCGGTCGTCATCCTGATGATGATCAATGTCGCGTTGCTGGTGCTCGGCATGTTCATGGATATGGGCGCGCTGATTCTGATCTGCACGCCGATCTTCCTGCCGGTGGTGAGGGAAATCGGCATGGACCCGGTGCAGTTCGGCATGATCCTGATGATGAATCTCGGGCTTGGCCTCACCACGCCGCCGGTCGGGGCCTGCCTGTTCGTCGGCTGCGCCATCGCCAAGGTGCGCATCGAGAGCGTGTTGAGGACGATCTGGCCATTTTATCTCGCCATTCTGGTCGCCTTGACCCTGACGACCTATGTTCCGGCGGTGTCGCTGACGCTGCCGGCAATCCTGCAATAGGAAACACGCCATGCTGAACCGCATTCTCGTCACCGGCGCAGCCGGCATCGTTGGCCGCCAGTTGCGGCCGCTGCTGGCGCCGATGGCGAAAACGCTTCGGCTTGCCGACATCGCGGAAATCGCCGATGCGAGCGCCAACGAGGAGGTGGTCACCGGCGATCTCGCCGACCCGGCCCCTGTCGACGCGATGGTTGCGGGATGCGACGCGATCGTGCATCTCGGCGGCGTCTCCACCGAGCAATCCTGGGCGAAGATCCGCCCGGCCAATATCGACGGGATCTACCACCTCTACGAAGCGGCGCGCCGGCACGGCAATCCGCGCATCGTCTTCGCCAGTTCCAACCACGTCGTCGGCTTTTACGGTCAGGACGAGCGGCTGGACAACACCGCGACGCCGCGCCCGGACGGGCTCTACGGTGTCTCGAAATGCTTCGGCGAGGCGATGGCCTCGCTCTATCACGACAAGTTCGGCGTCGAGACGGCGATCGTGCGCATCGGCTCGTGCTTCCCGGAACCTGCCAACCGGCGCATGCTGTCGACTTGGTTTTCCGCCGCCGATTTCGCGGCGCTGATCCATCGCTGCTTCACCGTCCCGCGCCTTGGCTGCCCGGTAATCTACGGCGTATCCGACAACGAGCCGGTGTGGTGGGACAATAGCCGCACCCGCCATCTCGGCTGGCTACCGAAGGACAGTTCCGAAAAGTTCCGTGCCAAGGTCGAGGCCGCCGAGCCGATGCCGGACCGCAACGACGCCATCGCCCGCTATCAGGGCGGCAAGTTCACGACCGACCCGATCTTCGAGGACTGAGGCGGCCGCGCGCACGACGCGCACGGGTCTTCGGCGCGAGGCGTCTGCCGCGCTCTGGCCGGCGCTGACAAATTGTCATGCCCACAAGCTAATGATTTTATTGAATTTCACCTCAAGTGCGCAGTGTGAACCTGACAATTTGGCAGCCCCTCGCCCACCGCAACCCTCAAGGCGCGCGAAGCCTTGCCAAAAAGTTAAAAGATAACAAAGTGTTAACAGTCACTCGCTCGCCTGGCCCGGAACTTGCTCCTGTGTGAGTGGCCGGAAGCTGGGACTTCCCGGCCTTCGGCGCTGAGGGAGGTGCTGGATGTCACAGGGGTGGAAAACCGCATTCGGATTTGTTTTGGCGCTGGGGATTTCCGCAACCGGGGCGGTTGCACAGGAAATTGACATCGCCGGGATGCATCCGGACCGGCGCCCGCAAAACGCTCCGCGGATCACAGTGTTCGAGAAACCGGAAAACTGGGAATCGCAGGCGAGACACGGGATTTCCGAGCCTTACCCGCCCCATCTGGGCCTGGAGGATCAGGGCGCGTGGTTCACGCCCTTCATCCATCCCGGAATGACGGGTCCCTATGACATCCGCCAGTGGCACCAGGTTCGCTGATGCGCCGCTGCACGCAGTTTCCCTTTGCAATTCCGGGCTTGCCCGGTCGTCGCGGACTGAACCCGTTGGGGGGTCGCCCGCTATCTTCACAACAAGAGGAGAGAAAGATGAAGTCTCGGCAACTGAAAAGGGCTGCTCTGGCAGCCGTGTGCTCTGCTTCATTGCTGGCGATGGCTCCAGCCATGGCGCAGCAATCGGGCATGTCCGGTATGGATGGAATGTCCGGCATGGGCGGCATGTCCGGCATGGGCGGCATGGGCGGCATGTCCGGCATGGGCGGCATGTCCGGCATGGGTGGAATGTCCGGCATGGGCGGTCAGAGCGGCAACTGGGTTTGCACACAGTGGACGTTCGCCGGCGTCCCGATGGGCGGAATGTCCGGCATGAGCGGAATGTCAGGAATGGGCGGAATGTCCGGCATGGGCGGAATGTCCGGCATGGGTGGCATGTCCGGCATGGGCGGCATGTCCGGCATGGGCGGCATGTCCGGCATGGGCGGCATGGGCGGCATGTCCGGTATGGGCGGCATGGGCGGCATGGGCGGCATGTCCGGTATGGGCGGCATGTCCGGCATGGGCGGCATGTCCGGTATGGGCGGCATGTCCGGCATGGGCGGCATGGGCGGCATGGGCGGCATGTCCGGCATGGGCGGCATGTCCGGCATGGGCGGAATGGCTGGCATGGACGGCAT
>CALMYO010000227.1 GCA_937873685.1 uncultured Paracoccaceae bacterium | reverse complement strand
GGTTCGGGCACGCAGGCCGACGAGGCGCTGGCCTTCTACACGGCGGTGACCGGCAGGGACTGGTGGGAAGCGGATAACAACGCCATCCTTACCGGCCATTCGCTTGGCGGCGGGCTTGCCGGCTTCGTGTCCTGGCTCAGCGGCACGCCGGGCCATGGTTTCGACCACATGCCCTTCGGCATCGCGGCGGCGTTTCAATCGCTGTATGTTCCAGACTTGCCGGAAACGCAGGATTACGAAACCTCGAGAAGCAGCTTCGTTGCCGAACATGTCAGCGGCGAGGTCTTGAGCGGCGCCAGAAACGGTCTGGTCCAATTCGATTTAGGCCTAGTTCTCGGGCTACTCGGGTTACCGGCCGGCATTGTTGAGGCGGCAGCTACCCGCTATTATGAATCATTTATTCCAAGCAATTTAGAGATCGATCCACACGCCAATATTTTTGAACTCCACAATTTACAACGGCATAGTCAGGCGTTGCTCGTCACCCTGAAATATGCCCAGCAAGAAACCCATGCCAGTTGGATTCCTGTCGCGGACTTGATTTGGGGCGCAGCTTTTGACGACGAGATTGGCAAGGCAGCCGGATTTGCGCCTGCGCAGTCATTCGGTACAGGTAGCGAGTCTGCCAAGCTGCTGACAGCGATTGCCTATTCCGCGCTCGACGGCGACACGGGGTTGGTTTTCGGCAACACAGGCATTCGGGCCATGTTTGACGACGCCGACGAACTGGGTGACGCCTTCAACCGCGGCGCCGGCGGCCTGTTCTATCAAGCGCCGCTTTCCGTAATCGCCGATGACCTTGCGAAATCGCTGGTCCGTTTCGCTGGGTCGATGGCCAACCGGAAGGTCAAGTATGGCGACTTCGAGGAAGAGCGCCCCGAAAGAGGAATTCTGACCCAGTTGGACAGCGGGATTCCGGTCGCGAGCGGCGGAAATACCTTGCGCGTGGATTTTTCGGAGCGAACATGGGATATTGCCTCCGGCGAACAACCCGCATTGTTCAACGATGGTCCGAGCAATGAGCAGATTGTCGGCAAGCTTCTGCGCATGTTCAATCTTACGCAGCAGGATGAACCCGGCAGTTTTACCGATCGGTTTGTTTACAATAAACAGGCCAATCCAGATCAGTTCACCGCTGTTTGGATCGACCGTTTTGGCGATGGCGGAGGATTGGCGACATCGCCCTATGTCAATCTTGAGCGCCTTGAACTGGCGTTTGGAGAAGGATCGGTCAACACTGTGATAGCCGAGCCGGATGGCTCTGCCGGTGACGGCGCGGGAACCCGAAAGGCATGGCTGAACGTAGGCGGGGACGGTCCCGACTCGGTTTATGGAAATTCATTGGCGAATGTGGTTCTCGGTGGATTTGGCGAGGATGTTGTTCGCGGCGGCGATGGCGACGACATCCTTGCCGGCAACCAGGACGATGACAACCTGTACGGCGACGCTGGCGATGATTACATCATCCCCGGGCAAGGCGATTCAGACTATGTAAACGGCGGCGAGGGACATGATATTGTTTCACTTGTTGACTATTCAGGTCCTGAGATTATAGATCTCGAGTATGTCGATCCCGATGGTAATGATTCGCTGCTGCTATTCGGTGATGTAATAGAAGATATTGAGGAGATACATGGAACTTCATTCGATGATCGCATTTATTCAGATAGGTCGGAGGACGGCTACACCCTCCCTGGGGACAAAGCATTAACCCTGAATGGTGGCGATGGCGATGACTACATTCTTGGCGGTTTGGGGGTCGATTACCTCTACGGAGGAAATGGCGACGACGAGCTTGTCACGGTCGAGAAGTTCGCGAACGTAGAAAACCATCAGTATCTCCAAGATAAAAATGGAGATATTATTGACGGCGGTGGAGAGGATTATCTGAACGGTGGCCATGGCTTCGATCGATATATTATAAACAGCTTTGCTTACGTATACTTGACCGCGAACCTGCAATTCCGTGATCTTGAGGTTGCTACTACTACTATCATTGAGGACGCCAGCGAAGGTGAAGATGGACTAAAAAAAGGGAAAATCATATGGAATGGCCAGGAAATTGATGAAGTCGGGGATACACGTTCTGACGACCCGTTCGATTATTTTAACGATCAGTACGTATCAGCAAAAATGGTTGGGGACGACCTTCACATCCGCTTGCCGATACTCCAGTCTATCATTGGTGGACCGGCCGATGGCTCGTCGCAAGCGACGCATGACTACGATCTTCTAAAAAATTATTACCTCTCGACTTTCCGTATTACTGACACTGACTCGGAACCTTGGACGGAAGAGGACATTCCGGAGGAATTCCGGGACCTGGAGATTGCGACGATCGTCATTCGTGACTATCAGGAAGGCGACTTGGGCTTTTATTTCAATGGCGGACTGCCTCCAGCGCCCGGCGGTTCGGCGCCTAACGCCCCACCGCCAGCCACTGCACTGAATCGCCAAAGCAATACTGGCTTCGTTGCTCCGCCGCCAACCGTGTTCAGTCCCGAAGATCCCTACGGAATAGGCTATGACAATCTCGATGGCACCGCCGTGTTCAACGCTGTTCTTGAAGACGTGTCATTTGAATTTGACGGGCGCGATCTCTGGATCAGGATAGCGGATTCAGAACATCGCCCGTTTAACATTCGCGGCCGATTCAGCGATGGCGCCTATATTCGACCGGCCGCTACGACACTTCACACGCTTGAATTCCTGGACGGTTCAGTTACGATAGCTGATCTTCAGATTGAATTAGCCGCAGATATTCTGGCGTTGTCCGGCACTATGGGCAATGATACATTGGGTGGTCGCGACCACATAGATGACTATCTATACGGCCTCGGAGGGCTCGACACATATATCTACGGGCCGAATTCCGGCTCGGATATCATTTTGCGCAATGCGCTGACCGCAACGAAAGATGACGGAGTCGATGTAATTCAATTCGAATATCTGTCTACGCATGTGTTCAGACCATATGTTGCGTCGCCGGAAACATCGGAATTTGACGAAGTCTTGTATTTCATTAATGATGTCGATGTTGAGGGTGGCTATGTAGAGAGATATATTTCACAGGATACATTAACCCTTAAGGATTATCAAGTTTCTTTTGGAGCGGAAACGAACTTTTTCCAAGCTAGATATGACTATATATTTATTGATACTTCGTATACCGGGAGCGATAATTGGAAGGAGATTCCGTATTTGAACACATATGATGCTCCAGTGGCATTTTCAAACGCGATTTTTTCCAGAGGCGACGGCGATGATTTAGTGATTTCAGATGGTTTGCAAGACTGGATTATTCGCGATCAATTTACCTTCTTGCCTGAAGATTTTCGCGAAACGTTCGAGGATGTGGACCTTGTTGTGTTTTCGGATGGGCGACTGCTTGATCGAAGCGAATTGGCGGGGCTCGTCCCGCTCATTCTCACTGATGAAAATCCATCTGGTTCAGGTTCCAATTTTGGGGAGACTGTTCATGGTAACGATAGTGAAAACTATATTAACGCTTTTGATGGTGATGACACAGTTTTCGGATTGGGGGGCGCAGATTTAGTAATTGGGGGGTATGGAAACGATTTCATTGAGGCCGGCGCGGGTTACGACACGATCGAAGGCGGGCCTGGCGCGGATTTTCTCGACGGCGGGAGCGAAGGCGCGATTGCGGTCTACGAGAACTCACCGACCGGCGTGACAATACGCTTCGACGCCGGCCTGTTCTCCGGCGGAGAGGCCGACGGCGATGTGTTGATCAACATCAACGATATTCGCGGCTCGACGTACGTCGATGTTCTCGTTGGCAATGCAGAATCGAACATCTTTTTCAGCTTGGACGGCGATGATCAGTTGTTCGGCGGAGATGGCAACGATTTCCTGGCCGGTGGTGCTGGTGCAGACACACTCGATGGCGGAGCGGGCGACGGGGACGTTGCGGAGTACAAGGAATCTCCCGCAGGCGTTAACGTAAACCTCACCACGGGCGTTGCGCTCGGTGGCGACGCTCAGGGCGATGCTCTGATCGAGATAGAGGCACTGCGCGGATCCTCATTCAGCGACATGCTGACCGGCGATTCCAACGACAACCGCCTTACTGGCCGTGAAGGCGACGACACACTCGTTGGCGTGAGCGGCAATGACGTGCTGATTGGCGGGCCAGGCGCTGATTACCTCGACGGGGGGGACGGTTCGGACGCGGCCGACTATTCGGAGGCGTCGTCCGGGGTGACGGTGCTTCTCAACAGCGGCGTCGGCACAGTCGGTGATGCGGCTGGTGATACCTACACGTCAATCGAGAAAATATACGGCTCGGCTTATGCTGACATGCTTTCCGGCGACGGTCAGGCCAATCGCCTGATCGGAAACGACGGAAATGACAAACTGTCCGGGTTCGATGGCAATGACTACCTGTTCGGTGGCGAAGGCGCGGATTCCTTTGACGGCGGCGCTGGAATGGATACCGCGAGCTATGACTCCGCCACCGGCGGTGTCGGCGTGAACCTGTTGGCAGGCGGCTTCGCTGGCGAAGCCGATGGCGACACCTTCGGCGCTATCGAGAATGTTGTTGGTTCGCCGTATGACGACACGATTATTGGGGACATCGCCACCAATGGTTTGCATGGCGGTGAAGGCGACGACACTTTGCAAGGCGCTGGCGGTAGCGACCAATTGTATGGTGGCGAAGGCGCAGACCTACTCGACGGCGGCGATGGTATCGATACAGCTAACTATTCAGGCGCTTCGGATGGTGTCGGCGTCGATCTTGCCACAAGCGGCTTCGCCGGCGAAGCTACCGGCGACCAGTATGTTTCCATCGAGTTCGTCCTTGGGACAATCCACAACGACACCCTCCTCGGCGACAACCTGAACAATCGACTGACAGCAGGTTTGGGGGCTGACACAGTTGACGGGCGTGGCGGCAATGACGTCATCGTCGGAGGCATGGGCAACGACCGCCTGACCGGCGGAAGTGGGTTTGATGTCTTCTGGTTCCGGGATCCGGCCGAAGACAATGACATTATTACAGACTTTGAGGCCGGCAACGGCATGACCGACAGACTCTGGCTTGGCGGTTTCACTGGCCTGACAGATTTCGGGGCTGTTTTGTTAAACACGTCCGACACGACGCAAGGCGCAGTGATATCCATGGCGAACGGATCGATCACGCTGGCAAATGTGTTTGTGACTGATCTTGCCCCGGATGACTTTATTTTCAGCTGATCGTTCGGTACGATTCGGCTCATGTTGCATCCGAAGGCGTGCGTATTGAAACCTCACGCGTTCGTGATCACTACCCATCGCTGCTCGCCGCTGCTCATCCCGCACCACCCCATACCATAGCGAACGGTGACGACGACGCGGCGTGGTAACATGAAGGGCGTATGTCCCTTGCTTCGCCTTCGCTCGATACGCTCCAGCGCCGCCATCGCGACCGCCCGGTGTCGTCCGGCAAGCGCGTCACGCTGCAGGAGCGCGATTGGCTCTGGCTGCAGAAGATCCACCAGCACGGGCCGTTGTCGTCGTCGGAACTGCATGCGTTTTCGGGGCATCTTTGCATCAGCCCGAAGCGCGCCCGTGACCGATTGACCGACCTGTTCAACGAAGAGCGCACGCCGCATAGCGGCGCGTATCTCATGCGCCCGCCGCAGCAATTCGCCCGGCTCGATGCCCGCTACCACGAACTCGTGCACGATCTGGCGCCGGCCGGCGAGCATGCGTTGCGCGAGGCCGGCCTTTGGCATGACACGGCGGGCGGCGCGTCCGGCCCGTGGAAGCACCGCCGCCTGGTCGCAGCGATCACCGCTGCGATCGAACTGGAAACCATCCGCCGCGGCGATGTCGGCTTCATTCCGCAGCACGCCATTCTTGACCGGGCGCAGACAACATTGCGCCATCCCGTGCCGTTCGAAAATCCGGTGACTGGCAAGATCGAGACCCGCGACTTGATCCCCGATGCGCTGTTCGGGCTTGAGTATCACACGCCGGACGGCCTTCGTTTCCGGTTCTTTGTCGTCGAGGCCGATCGCGGCACCGAGCCCGCGCGCGCTTCCAGCTTCAATCGCAAGAGCCACCAGCGCACCTTCCTGCAATACATGCAGTATGTCGGGCGCGGCCTCTACAAGCCGCATCTCAATCTGACATCCGGCTTGCTCGTTCTCCACGTTACCACCCGCGCCGCCACATTCGATGGGATGCTGCGGCTGATGGATTCCATCGCGCCGCGCGGCTGCAACTACCAGCTCTTCCGGATGATTCCGGAGGAGGGCGCGCCGGCGCTGGATGGCGGAGAGGGAAGTGGCTGGGCGCAAGCGCCATGGCTACGCAATGCGACGCAAAAGCATTTCGAAATTTTCACGCCCTGAGAACGACGAGCGAAGTTTGCTTCACGTCTCGCTTTCCGCAAATTTCGGCCACATAGAGTAAAGAAAAAATATAGTAATATTTTATCTCAAGATTATTTATTTGAACAGAGTAGGCATGATTGTTTTAAAAATATTTGAAGATAATATTTGTGATACAATTGTTGTAGTTCTTTGACATTCGGAGGAATCCCATCATGCCCTTCATAGATTTCGTCACGCTGAAGCAGCGTGTGGCGATCGAGGCGGTGTTGCCCGTGCTCGGGCTTGCGATGCGTGAACACGGCGGGCAGTGGCGCGGGCCATGCCCGGCGTGCCGCAATGGCGGCGATCGGGCGCTGGTGGTGACGCCAGCGAAGGCCGCGTTCTACTGCTTCGGTGGCCGGACAGGTGGCGATGTGATTGCGCTGGTGGCGCATATCCGAGGCTGCTCGATGAAGGACGCCGGCGCGTTTCTCGCCGAGTGTTTCGGCGAGGCGGCCGGTGCTTCGTCCGGCAGGGGAGCGGGGCGCGGTAGTGGAGTTGGCGGAGGCAGTCGCCGCAGTGACCGTTCCGGTTCGGAGACAGTTCCCGAAGAGAGGCGCAAGGAGGACGTCAGAAGCCTCCAACCTCTGACCTACCTGCAGTCGGATCATCCGTCGGTGGAGAGGCTGGGATTGTC
>CALMYO010000226.1 GCA_937873685.1 uncultured Paracoccaceae bacterium | reverse complement strand
CTTAGTTCTCGTCTTCCCGCTGGTTCGGCGTGCTCCGCGGCGGCCATATCGGCCTGTCGATCCTCGGCGCGATGGAGGTTTCTGAGACCGGCGACATCGCCAACTGGATGGTGCCCGGCAAGCTGGTCAAGGGCATGGGCGGCGCGATGGATCTCGTCGCCGGAGTCAAGCGCATCGTCGTCGTGATGGAACACACCAACAAGGCCGGCGAAAGCAAGGTGTTGCAGGAATGCACGCTGCCGCTCACCGGCAAGGGCGTGGTCGACCGCATCATCTCCAATCTCGGCGTGCTCGATGTCGTGCCGGGCGGCTTGCGCGTCGTCGATCTGGCGCCGGGCGTGGCGATGGACCAGATGCGCGCCGCGACACAGGCGACGCTCGTCAACTGAAATGGCCGCCAGCCCGACACATCGTGAAACTGCGACTGACGCCGGCGCCGGGCGCACCGGTTCGGTAAAAGACGACGAGCCGCGCGGCGAACTGACAACGCGCACGCTCGCCATGCCCGGCGACGCCAATCCGGCCGGCGACATCTTCGGCGGCTGGGTTCTGGCGCAGATGGACATCGCTGGCGGCATCGCGGCCTATGAGGCCGCGCGTGGCCGCGTGGTGACAGCGGCGATCGACGCGATGAGTTTCCTGAAACCGGTCAAGATCGGCGATGTGCTCTGCGTCTATACCGAGGTGTCAAGCATTGGCCGCACCTCGTTGAAAGTCCACGTGGAAGCCTGGGCGCGCCGCCAGCGCATCGATCTGCGCGAAAAGGTCACCGACGCCGAGTTCACGTTTGTTGCGCTGGATAAAAGCGGCAATCCGCGCGTGGTGGCGCGGTAGCGCTGCGCGCTGTTGGCTGTTTCCAAGGCGGTCAATCTGTCAATCGCTTGAATGCGCGAGACCGTACAAGACGCGGAATAACATGGGCGTGTTCGCCCGTACATCCCGGTTCAGCGTCACAATCCAGTTCCATAATATATCTTATGCGACATACGTGTTGAGGTTCGGGTGTGCGTGTCCGATCTCGCCTGCCGGTCCGCCCTTGGCGATGCCCGCATGCCGCCCCGACCATTGGCGCCGCCGCACCACGTCACCTGCGCAGGATCTTTTCCATCGGCCTGCCCCTGGCGAGTTCATCGACGAGTTTGTCGAGGATGCGGATCTCGCGCATCAAAGGGTCTTCAATTGATTCAACACGCACGCCGCAGATCACGCCCGTGACCTTGTCGCGTAACGGGTTTGGCTGTGGCGCCTGTGCGAAGAAACCCTCGAAATCGGTTTTAGCTTCGATCTGCGCCTGCAGCGACTGTTGGTCGTAGCCGGTCAGCCACCGGATCACGTCATCGACCTCGTCGCGGGTCCGTCCTTTCTTTTGCGCCTTGGCGACATAGAGCGGATAGACGCTGGCAAAGCTCATCTTGAAGAGTCGGTGCGGCGGCATGGCGCAGACCTCGCTATTCCGGTTGTTCGTCGCATCCTGACGCTGCGCCGCTTTGGCCACAAGCAACCCGGCGGCCGGCTACCTCTTGTCAGCTTGGTTGCCAGCAAACAGCGCACCTGCCCCGGCTGCCAACCATCCCAGCATCAGCGCCACGCCGCCGGTTGGCGCGGCCAGCGCAAACAGGCCGTGCCCGGCAAAGGCGCGCAGCGCGAGATCGCCGCAGAACAGCGTGACGCCGACCATCAGGAGGATCGATGCCGCGCGGAACGGCAAGCGTCGCGGCGCAACAAGCGCCAGCACCAGCAGCGCCGGCGCATGCGCCAAGGCAACCAACGCCACTGCGCCCATCAGCCGCTGATCGCCGCCATGGGCCGAGGCGGCCGCCGCCGCAACGCCGACTGCACCGGAAACGCCCGCCGCGATCAGCGTCACGCGGGAAAGAACGGTCATCGCGATCCACCTTCCGTTTGTCCGGCGCCCTTCGTGGCCACGCGCCGCGCACGGCGCAATGCGGCTGCCCGCCGCATGGTTGCCTTTGCCCGGAATTCGACCGTTCATGTTCCCGGTATGAAGCGCTAAACGATAAAATCGCCGGCCATCAGCGCGGCCTTTTCCAACCCTACCATGTAGAGGTAGTCCAGCCCGTCGCCGAGCGGGACATAGCTGTTGCCGTGCCCGTCATCGACCGCGCGGGCGATCACGTCGGCGCCGGTCGCAAGGCCGTTCGTGGCGGCATAGTCGCTGACATCGATTCGGTCCCTGCCCGGATCAAACTCGAACACGATGTCGTAGGAAACCGGCCCGCTGGCGCGCTGCTCCACCACCACCGTGTTCACGCCGTTGACGCCCAGATAGGCGTTTTCGTCGGTCAGCCCGAGCAATGACAGACTCATGAAATCGATGCCGTCGCCGGCGCGGTAGATATCCGATCCGCCGCGCCCGAAGATCACGTCGGTGCCGGAATGACCGACCAGGGTATTGTCGAAAATGCCGCCGACAATGGTGACGCCGTCGCCGCCAACGTCGTTCACGTCTTCCGACACCCGCAGCACCTCGCCGACGCTCTGGGTATCCCAGTAGAAATCGGTGGTGGAGATGATGGTGTCAAACCCGCCGAAGCCGAAACCGGGGAAGACGAAGCCCTCATCGACAAGGTCGAGGCCGGAATCGACATGGTAGGTGTCGTCGCCTTCCCCTCCCAGCATGACATCGCCCTGCCCGGTCGCCCCTTCCGGGTTCGCGCCGCCGTCAAGCGTGTCATTGCCCTTGCCGCCGACCAGCGTGTCGGCGCCAAGCCCGCCATCGACGCTATCATCGCCTTCGCCGCCGTCGAACACATCGTTTTCCGGCCCGAGCATGGCGACATCGGGCCCGTTGCTCACACGCGCATCGCCGATGACGGCAAGGGAGGTCGGATTGCTGCCGTCAGCGCCGGGATTGATGTCGGCCAGCATCACGGTACCGGCTTCGCTACCGTCGGAGACCCAAAGTTCCTTGCCGTCTCCGTCGGTTGTCGCCTCAAAGAACACGCGGCCGCCAAGAACCGCGAACGGAAGCGCACCTTCCAGCCCGCTGGCCGCGCCTTCGCGAATATCCTTGACGAGATGCGTTCCGGCTTCGGCGCCATCGGAAACCCACAATTCGGTTCCGGTCTCCGGCGTGGTCGCGGTAAAGAACACCTTGTCGCCCACAGGCGTGATGCGCGACGCACTGCCGCTGAGAGCGCCTTCGTTTATGTCCTTGACCATGACGGTGCCGGCTTCGGTGCCGTCCGAGCGCCACAATTCGAAACCGTGCGTATCGTCCTTCGCGGTGAAGTACAGCGTTCCGTCCGAAGATGTCGCCATACGCGAAAGGAACAGCGTGGTCCCGGACGGGTTGATGTCCTTCACCATCGTCGTTCCGGCGGCGGTACCGTCTGTCTTCCACAATTCGCGACCGTGAACACCATCCGTCGCGACAAAGAACAGCGTATCGCCCGCGATCGTGAACTGGCCGGGCGCGCTGGCTCCGGTCGGATTGATGTCGACCAGCATCTGCGTTCCGGGGATCGTGCCATCGGTGACCATCAACTCCGCGCCGGTTCCATCGCCGTCAATCTCGCCGGAGAAGAAGATACGGCCGTCGAACAGCACCGGCGGCGCGGAGATGTTGCGGATCAGGTCGACCGCGACCTGGACCGTGCCATCCATCGTGCCGTCAGTCACCCAAAGCTGGTTGCTGCTGGCGAAGAAGTAGACTTTGGCCCCAAGCGGCAGGAAGCCGGTCGGGAAGGAATTCTGGCTGCTGGCATCGGTGTTCTTCAACATGAAGGTTCCCGCTGCGGAGCCATCGGACACCCAGGGTTCGAAGCCGTCGAAAACGTCGCCCAGACCGGAGAAATAGACCTTGTCACCGATCCTGGTGAACTGCTGGGCGTTGACCGGCGTGCCATTGAAAACGGTGTTGGCAGACGTCCCGTCGGACAATCCCACTCCGGTCAGGTACATCGAGAAAATGAACCCGCTCCCGAATGGCAGATATCCGCCGGGATTTCCGAGAAGATCGCTCGTCTCATCGGGCGTGATGTCCTTGAACAGCATCGTGCCGGATGCAGTGCCATCCGAGGTCCAGATCTCGGTGCCGAACGCCGGTTCGGTGGCGGTGAAGACGAGATAGCCCATGCCATCCTCCGTTTCCGTGGGTTGCAGATTGCGGAGAGATTCAAACGATGAAATCACCTGCCAGCAATTGCGCCTTCACCACGCCAACGAGGTAAAGGTAGTCCAGCCCGTCGCCGAGCGGGATGTAGACATTGCCCGCGCCGTCATCGACAGCCCGCGCGATCACGTCGGCGCCGGTCGCAAGCCCGTTTTCCGACGCATAGTCGCTGACATCGATACGATCCCTGCCCCGTTCGAACTCGAACACGATGTCATAGGAAACCACACCCGACTGGCGCTGCTCGACGATCACGGTGTTCACGCCGTTGACGCCCGGATAGGCGTTTTCGTCGGTCAGCCCGAGCAATGACAGACTCATGAAATCGATGCCGTCGCCGGCGCGGTAGATATCCGATCCGCCGCGCCCGAAGATCACGTCGGTGCCGGAATGACCGACCAGGGTATTGTCGAAAATGCCGCCGACAATGGTGACGCCGTCGCCGCCAACGTCGTTCACGTCTTCCGACACCCGCAGCACCTCGCCGACGCTCTGGGTATCCCAGTAGAAATCGGTGGTGGAGATGATGGTGTCAAACCCGCCGAAGCCGAAACCGGGGAAGACGAAGCCCTCATCGACAAGGTCGAGGCCGGAATCGACATGGTAGGTGTCGTCGCCTTCCCCTCCCAGCATGACGTCGCCCTGCCCCGTGCCGCCTTCCGGATTGGCGCCGCCATCAAGCGTGTCGTTGCCTTTTCCACCGACCAGCGTGTCGGCGCCAAGCCCGCCATCGACGCTGTCGTCGCCCTCGCCGCCAGTGACGAAATCATCGCCGCCAAGGGCTTCGACGGATTCGCCGGTATCGTTGAGCGCCACGATATTGTTGAAACCGGTAAAGCGCGCATCGCCGAAAAGCGTCAATTGCACAGCTCTGCTTGTGGTGGACCCCAAATCCTTGACCATGTGGGTGCCGGCTGCCGTGCCATCGCTGAACCACAAGTCGGCACTGCCAGAACTGCTGCGCGCGCCGAACAGGATACCGCCACCATAGGCAATGAACGGATCGGACAGTTTCTCAAGCCCGCTCGCCATTCCCGGCCGGATGTCCATCACCATGTACGTCGTGTTGGTCTCGGCATCGTGCACCCACAACTCGTCGCCTGTTCCGGGCTCGCTGTGGCCGAAAAACAGTTTCTGTCCGACTGGCGTGAAGCCAAAGGCAGATCCCTCAAGCACCAGGTGCGTGCCTGCATCCGTGCCGTTGGTGCGCCAGACCGCGGTATCGGCCGTCTCGTGATAAGCCGTGAGCCAGACCTCGCCGTTGAAAACGGTCAGCCCTTGCGCATTGCTGCCGAACGGGCTGTCGGGCCGGAAATCATGCACCAGGTAAGGCTCACCGCCGCCGGCACTCGCCCAGAGTTCGGAAACAATGGTGCTGTCGTCCGGGTTGGCCACCGCCGTGAACACCGCAAGCCCGCCGAGATCGACGCCGTAGCGGATGCCGGTCAGGCGCGTGATGGAGCCGTCAACGCCCTCTCGAAGATCCCCGATCGGCCGGGTCCCTCCGGCCGTGCCATCCGACACCCATGGCTCGCTGCCGGTCTCCGGATCGTAGCCGCCGAAATGCACCAACCCGCCGGCCGAAAAAAGGTGTGTCGGCGCGCGCTCGAACGCCGCGATCTGCATGGTGCCATCCGGCGTGCCGTCGGTGATCCAAAGCCCGTAGCCGGTATCGTCGCTGCCGGCCGGAAAGAAGGCGCGATTGCCGATAACGATCATCTGATTTTCGACCACGAACGAGCCGACGGGGCCCGACACGATGTCGCGCAGCAGGGTGGCGGAACCGGGCGCGCCGTTGGAAACCCAAGGTTCAGGGCCACTCACACCGTTATCGGCGAAGAAGACGAGGCGGCCATTGACGACCGCGAGATCGCGCGGCTGGGACCCGACATCGCTGAATGAACCAGGAGCCGTCGGCTGCGTGTTGATGTTGGCGACCTGGTATGTGCCCGATACGGTTCCGTTCGTGGCCCAGAGTTCGGCGCCGTTCGGCGTCGAGGAGGAAGTGAACGCAAGGAGACCGCCGTAGGGCGTGTAGCTATGGGCGCTTTGGCCACCGCCGCCGCTGAAGGGCTCGAAAGCCTCAAACCGGACTGTCCCAGTTTCGGTGCCGTCGGACACCCACATGTTGGGCACACCCCCGGTGATCGGGGTTACCGAAAAGTAGACGCTGGCCATGAAATAAGTTTCCTTCCCGATCGGCCGACAGGCAGACAACTGTTGTCTTCAAATGTCGGCGCGCCCCTCGCGCGGGGCATCCCTGCTCCAGTAGTGTCAGATCGACGCAGGAACCATGGCGCAACATGATATGCTTGAAAAGGGAAAATCTGCCGGTGGGAGGAAGAGGATTGAATTCGTCCGTACGCACACGGATTTTATTCTCGTTTGCGAGGTGAATAGTGACGAATGACACGTGGTTTGACGCTGCCACCCGGCCGGGGGCCCGAGACGCTGCCTGGGCATTGGAGAAGCGCAGATGCCTGCTGCCAGCCGGAAACAACACTTGGGCTGCATGGATGAACTAGGGACGGATTTCGTGCAACAGGAAGAGGAGATTCGCTGACGAACGATAGTCGCCCCGGTCTTAACTCCCCGGCAGTTCCACCGTCACCTCTCGGCCGCCAAAGCCGTGCACGGTGTCGCGGGCGCGTATCGTCACGCGTGACACGCCCGCAGGAATTGCAACATCGGACAGCGAGCGGGTAAAGGGCTGCTCGTCATCATGGGGGTGCAACAGCACCCGCTCGCCAAGCACGTTGCCGGCCTCGTCAAGCACTTGCCAAGCGTCGGCGTAGTGCTCCCAACCGGCGTCGGCATGGCGCACCGTCACGTCGAAACGGTAACGGCCGTCGGCCTGGCGAACGATACGCACATCCTCCACATCGGCCTCGCCGGCGAACGAAACGGTCGCGACAAGCAGCGTCGCCAGCAGCACCAGCACCGAAATGCCGGCGTGAAGTATCGCCTGCTCCATCCCCAATTGCCGCATAGCCATGGCCAGTTACCCGTTTCCTTGTTCCAATGTCCTGCTTTGACATGCCCGCGCCGAAAGGCGCTCAGCCGGGCCAAGTCGCGATCGCTCAGAACGGTATCTCGTCGTCGAGATCGCGCGAGAAACCGCCGCCGGAGGGCGCGCCGCGATCGCCCTGATCCTGCCCGACACGGGCGCGCTCATGACCGCCCCGATCGCCGCCGCCCTGGTATTCTCCACCGCCCTGCCCGCGGCTGTCGAGCATCTGCAATTCGCCGCGAAAGCGCTGCAGAACAACCTCTGTCGTATAGCGTTTCTGGCCCGACTGGTCGTCCCACTGGCGGGGCCGCCCCTGGCCCCCCCCAATAAACCCCACCCCCCCCTGTTGGTG
>CALMYO010000225.1 GCA_937873685.1 uncultured Paracoccaceae bacterium | reverse complement strand
GCCGTCTTCCCCGTCCTTTCGCCCGGTGCGCTTCCGGACTTCCCGTGGGGTCGATGCGGCCATTGTGCCGCCGTTTGCGAAACCATGGACAAACGGCGGGAAATTATTCTCGAAAACCGTTGCAAGACAGCGGCTTGGCGAAGCGGCGCGGCGGATTTTGTCCCCGCGTTGCGTTACAAGGGCCGGCGTGGTGAACTGCACGGGAAGCGGGAATCACGCCATGCAACAGCAGTTCGAAACCTATCTGAAAGACCTCGCCGCGGCCTACCGCGACGGCGGCACCGAACACAGCGGCCGCACCGCGCTGGAAAACCTGCTCAACGCTTTTGCCCGCGCAGACCTGAAGGTCGGCATATCCGTCCAGCACGAACCCAAGCGCCAGCAGGACAAGGGTGCGCCGGATTTCAAGGTCAAGCAGAAGGGCATGATCCTCGGCTATGTCGAGGTCAAGGAAGTTGGCGCCAATCTCGACAAGGTGCTGAAATCCGATCAGATCAAGAAGTATCGGGCTCTTTCCGGCAACATCGTAATCACTGACTATCTGCAGTTCATCCGCATCGACGAGACCGGCAAGGTGCTGCAACGGGAGGCGCTCGCCTTCCCGTCCGATCTCGAAGGACGAACGGTCCGCGTCAATCCCGACAAGGCAAATGGCGTTGCCGCAGTACTGACCGCATTTTTCAGGCAACCGCCGCAAGGATTGCAGCGCGCCCAGCAATTGGCGCTGGCGCTGGCGACCCGCGCCCGCATGTTGCGGGATTTCCTGACCGAGGAACTGGTGCGCCAGCAGAAAGCGAAGGACGAGGGTCGCCTGCATGCACTCTATGACGTGTTCAAGACCCAGGTCTTTCACGACCTGACGGTCAAGGACTTCGCCGACGCCTTCGCACAGATGCTGGCCTACGGCCTGTTCCTTGCGAAGCTGAACGCCAGCGATGACGAGGTGATCCGCCTCGACAATGTGCGCCGGTTCATTCCCGGCTCTTTCTCGCTGATCCGCGAACTGGTGCGGTTTCTGGAGGAAATGGAAGAGGACGAATATGACGATACCCGTTGGGTCGTCGATGAAATCCTCTCCATCGTCAACGGTCTGGCCATAGACGATATCCGAGCCGACCTTTCCTTCAGCCAGCGCAAGGCAATCAGCCGCAAGGTGCGGGCGGGCGACGAGGAAGAGCATCGCCTTTTCGAGCGCGATCCCTTCATCTATTTCTACGAGGATTTCCTGCGCGCCTATGACAAGGACACGCGCAAGAGCCGTGGCGTCTATTATACCCCGCCGCCGGTGGTGAATTTCATCGTTCGCGCCGTCGATGACATCTTGAAGGACACCTTCGGGATCGGTGACGGCCTTGCCGACCACAAAAAAGTGACGGTGCTGGATTTCGCCACCGGCACCGGCACCTTCCTGCTGGAAGTGATGCAGCGCATCTTCGAGAATATCGGCGGGCCGGAGGCTGGCAAGGCATCGGCCATCGTGCGCGAGCACATGCTGAAGAACCTCTACGGTTTCGAATACCTGATCGCCCCCTACACCATCGCCCACCTGAAACTGTCGCAGTATCTGAAGGACAAGGGCCATGAGTTGCATGGCGACGAACGCTTGCAAGTGTACCTGACCAACACGCTGGAGCCTGTCGAACCGCAGAAGAACATGATGCTGCCGGAACTGGCGCATGAGGTGGAGGCGGCGCAGGCGGTGAAGGAAAAGCCTATCCTCGTCATTCTCGGTAATCCGCCGTATTCGGGTCATTCCAAGAACAAGGGGGCGTGGATCACTGCGGCGATCGACGGCTACAAATACACCGTGGAACGCGTGCAGACGGAGACCGATCCGGAGGGAAATCCGGTCTACAGCGAAGAGAAAAAGCCGCTTGGCGAAAGAAACCCGAAATGGCTCAACGATGATTATGTGAAGTTTATTCGCTTCGCCCAGTTGAAGATGGACGCTGTAGCGGAAGGCGTGGTCGGAATCATTACCAACCATTCCTGGCTGGACAATCCGACCTTTCGCGGTATGCGCCAGAGCCTGATGCGGTCATTCGACCAAGTCTATGTTCTCGACCTGCATGGAAACTTCAAGAAGAAGGAAAAGGCACCGGACGGAGGCAAGGACGATAACGTTTTTGACATCGAGCAGGGCGTGGCGATCAGCCTGTTTGTCAAGAAGCCCGGCGTTGAGAAGGGCGTGTGGCGTGGCGATCTGTGGGGCGGACGACTGAGCAAATATCAGGATTTGGCCAACGGGAATGCGTCCTCCTTGATCAGGAATTCTGCAAACCCGACGTCTCCACATTATCTCGTTCAGGTACAAGATGCAGTCGTTCGAACGCAATACGAACACGGCTGGTCCTTGCCAACTGGACACCTCGAAAAACCTCCCCATCGGAGCCGTTTCGTGATTCAGTACTGAGG
>CALMYO010000224.1 GCA_937873685.1 uncultured Paracoccaceae bacterium | reverse complement strand
GGAAATCTCGATTGCGGGCGATGTTTTGACCGAAACGGATTTCGACAATCCGTATCTGCGCTTCGTCGTCACGTTGTCGGAAGCGAGCGAAACACCGATCACCGTCGATTTCACCACCCTGCCGGGGACGACCGATGTCGACGATTTCTTTTACGCACCGACCGGCAGCGAGAACAACGGTACGGTCACCTTCAATCCGGGCGAGACGTCAAAGAGCGTCTACATCCGCATCGATTCCGACACGGTCGACGAACGTGACGAATCCGTATTCTTGCGCTTGGCGAACCCGGTTGGCGCAGTGTTTCCGGGCTATGTCAATTCGCTGACCGCGCTCGGCTTCGTGCTTGACGATGACGGGCTCGGCCTCAACATCGCGCTCGGTTCGCCCGGCGGCGAAATTCGCGAAACCGGGCTCGACGCCATTCCCTACGAAATCCCGGTCGAGCTGTCGCGCCCGTCGTCGACGCCGCTCACCTTCGGCATCACGGCGACCGCGGGCTCTGCCGTTCCCAATGCGGATTTCCGTCTGGTCGACAACACCGTTACCTTCCAGCCCGGCCAGACAACGGCCTCGGTGACGATCGAAGTGATCGGCGACAAGGCGGACGAACTCGATGAGACCATCGTTCTGGAGTTTGCGCCGCAGGCGGGCGCGTCGTTTGCGGGCATCATCCCGCCGGTCACAGTGCTGCTGCGCGACGGGCCGGCGGTGGCGACCAATGGCAACGATGTGATCATCGGAACAGAGTATCGCGACGCCTTCGACGGTCTTGCCGGAAACGACTCGATCGCCGGCATGGAGTCGGCCGACACAATCATCGGCGGGCTCGGCAACGACACGCTGGATGGCGGCACGAACCCGGAAGGGCCCACGGGCCAGGGCGACATCCTGCTCGGCGGTGCCGGTAACGACACCTACTATGTGGATTCCGGCCTCGATCTCGTTGACGAGGACGCCTATTTCCCCGGTTTCGGCTCCGGTGGTTTCGACACGATCATTTCGACCACCGATTTCTATTGGGATATCGCTTCGGTTGGCGAGCGTATCGTGGTTTCTGAAGACGTGGTCGATTTCGGTGGCGACGGTGTCACCATTGTTGGCGGCATCTTCAACAACACGCTTGAAGGCCATTCCGGCACCGACATTGCCTTTGGGCGCGGCGGCGCGGACACATACCGTCTCGGCGACGGTGTCGACTGGATATCGTTGTCGCTCCTCGGCACTGAAGGAGCTTATGACGGGATCAACGGCTCCAATACGGTGATCGTCGAGCAGCGCGAGACCGGTTTCCTGTCCTACGACATCATTTTCGAATTCGAGGTCGGGCGCGACAAGATCGACGTATCCGACTATGCTGCCATCAACGGGTTTTCGACCGGCGCCGATGTCGTGGCCCGCGCCGTCAATGACGGTCTGGGGAACAGCTACATCGCCTTGGGCGACGGGCTGGACTATCTCTATATGGTCGGGTTGGAGAAGGCTGAACTGGCGGCAGGAGATTTTCTCGTCGCGTGAGAAGGACCGAGGCGGCCCGGAGCGGCCACCCTCACGCCATCTTCATCATCGCTGCGCTTTCGAAGCGGATCACCGTCTCGCCGTGCTGGTTGCGCCCTTGTGTCAGCACGGTCAGCATTCCCCAGCCGGGTCGCGATTTCAGCGGCCGCTTGGCGGTGATCGTGCGGGTATAGGTCACCGTATCGCCGGCATAGACGGGCTTTTCCCATTTCACGTCGCGGATGCCGGCGGCAGGGCCGAATTGCGGCGGGGGCAGGCCGGCTGCGCGGCGTTCAGCCGTCTCGCGCGCCATGGTTTCGACGATGAAGCGCATGGCGATGCAGGCGCTGTGCCAGCCGGACGCGCAAAGCCCGCCGAAATGGCTGGCCGCCGCCGCGTCCTCGTCGACATGGAAGCGCTGCGGGTCGAACTGGCGCGCAAAATCCTTGATCTCGTCGGCGCTGAAGGTGTGGCGGCCGGTCTCGGTCGCGACGCCGAGCGCGATGTCATCCCAGGCGCTCATGCGTCTGCCTCCGGGTTGCGCAGGCCGATCATGCCCGAATACTCCATGACGCAGACGGTCTCGCCGCGCTGGTTCGCCATCTCGCCGCGGCATTTGACGAACCCGCGCGCCGGGTTGGAGCGCGAGCGGCGCACGCCCTGCACGACGATGCGTCCCTCCAGCGTGTCCCCGGCAAGCACCGGCTTCAGCCAGTTGACGAAATCGACGCCTGGCGCGCCCTGGGACGTCGAGTCGAGCACGAAGGCGTCGCACATCATGCGCATGAACACGCAGCACAGGTGCCATCCAGAGGCTGACAGCCCGCCAAGCAGGCTTGCCTTGCCCGCCTCTTCGTCGAGATGCATCGGCTGCGGATCGTAGAGTACGGCGAAGGCCTTGATCTCGTCTGCGCCGAGCCTGCGCCGGCCAAGCTCGATCACCATGCCTTCGTGAAAATCCTCGAAGGCCAATTTTGCCGCTGACATTTGCCGCCATTCCTGATTGTCTAGCGCCACCATGGCGACGACGCAAAGCGAAGGCAAGGCGGCAATGGGCTGGTGGCTGAACGATGCGCCGTTTCTCGGCGAACTCGATGCGGCGGCGCGCGAGCGCCTCGCGATGCTGAAGCCGGTGGTGGTGCCGAAGCGCACCGTGCTGTTCTCGCCCGGAGAAGAGCCGCGCGGCTTCGTGCTGGTGCTGTCGGGGCGGGTAGGGGTCTATCTCACGGGAGAATCGGGGCGCGAACTGCTGCTCTACAGCGTG
>CALMYO010000223.1 GCA_937873685.1 uncultured Paracoccaceae bacterium | reverse complement strand
GCTTCCGCGTTCGTTGCCAGGCCGGGCTCCGGCGTCTGGCGCGCGCAACGAACGGCCGAAGGCGCGCGCTTCACGCCCCTGCCCTCAGCCTGAAACCATTGTCGCGGCTTGCGCCTCGATCCACTCGCAAACCGCGCGCACCTCGGCGGATTTCCGCACGTTCGGTCGGGTCAGGATGTGATAGGCCCGGTCCGGATGAAGATCGACGGCGAACGGGCGGACCAGCCGCCCGGCATCGACATCGGCCTGCATGAAAGGAAAAATGCCCAGCGCCACCGCCTGGCCGTCGAGCGCCGCCTGCGATGCTATGTTGCTGTCGGTGACGATCGTTTCCTCGCGGAACTTGAGGCCTGCCACGCCGGCGAGCCGCAGCCATGCCTGCCATTCGCCGCGATCATGCTGGTGAATGACCGGATAGCGCGCAAGATCGGCGGGACTGCCGAGACCTCCGAACCGTTCGATCAACGATGGCGCAACGATCGGCGCATAGACGATGCGAAAAAGCAGACGCGAATCCACTCCGTTCCAGGCGCCGGCGCCCCAGTCGATCGCCACCGGAGTCGGCATCGTTTCGATTCCGGTAATGCGCGGACCATGCTGGAGGATCAGTTCGATTTTCGGATACTGCGCACGGAAATCGCCGAGCCTTGGGATCAGCCAGCGTGCGCCGAAGATCGGCCCGACCGCCAGCGCCACCGTTTTTGCAGGCATGTGGATATGCGCTTCAATCTCCTCGCGGATTTCCAGGAAGGCTTTCGCAATCACGCCCGCCAGCGAACGCCCGGCGTCCGTCAGTACCACGGCGCGTGTCTTGCGCACAAAAAGCTGCACGCCCCAATCGCGTTCAAGCTGGCGAATCTGGTTGGACACGGTCGTAGCGCTGACGCAGAGCTCGTCGGCCGCGTCCTTGAAGCTCAACCGCCGAGCCGCCGCCTCGAACGTCCGCAATGCCGTGAGTGGCAGGCGACGGATCGGAATGGTCATGTCGGCTCTCCGTGCATGATGCAATCTGGCTTTATCCATACAGAGCCGAATTGTCATTTGTCTATTACCGGCTCCGGAGGAGATGCTGACAGCAAGGCATGGAATATTGGGATTCCGGGTTTGCAAAGCGATGTTTCCGACAGCGACGCCAGGTTGGAAAGGCGATCGAGACGCGGGCGAAACGGCACCCGAACCATTCAGGCATCGACGGCGGTCAGTGGCGGACGATATGCGCCGCTGGACAATGGACAGATCGATGCGCTGCACACCGCCGCCCTCGCCATTCTGGCGACTGTCGGCTTGTCGGAAGCTCCCGGTTTTGTCGCGGACGCGGTTGTTTCGGTTGGCGGAAAACTTGCCCCGGATGGGCGGCTCCTGTTTCCGTCCGCCCTGGTCGAAACCGTCATTCGCGACCTGCCGAGGTCACAGCGTCTGGCAGCCCGCGATCCTGCGCGCGACCTCGTCCTTTCCGGCGGACGGGTTTATGTAGGATCGGGTGGCGCGGCCCCGATGATGGTCGATCTTGAAACCGACCGCTATCGGCCTTCCACCCTTCGCGATCTCTATGACGCGGCGCGAATGGTCGACGCGCTGGAAAACATCCACTTCTTTTCGCGTTCTGTTGTCGCGCGCGACATGGAGGGGACGGCAGCGCTCGACATCAATACCGCCTTCGCATCGCTTGCCGGGACGACGAAGCATGTGATCGTTGCGGCGCACGACCCGGCCAGCGTGCGCGCCATCGCCCGCATGTGCCACATCATCGCCGGGTCCGAGGAGGCCTTCCGCGCCCGGCCCTTCCTCTCGCTGAACATCAACCATGTCGTCCCGCCGCTGCGGTTCGCCCAGGATGCCTGCGCAGTCCTTGCGGAGGCAGTGCGGCAGGGTATCCCGGCCCATGTCAACACCTTCGGCCAGATGGGAGCGTCTTCGCCCGTCACAATTGCCGGATGCGTCGCCCAGACGATTGCTGAAACGCTGGCCGGCATGGTGTTTGCCTGGGCAATCGATCCCGCAGCCAAGGTCATATTCGGCCCAAGACCTATGGTCACAGACTTGCGCACCGGCGGCATGGCGGGCGGCGCCGGCGAGCAGGCGCTACTCACCGCCTCGGTCGTTCAGATGGCCCTGCGCTACGGTCTGCCCAACTCCACCATTGCAGGCGCTACCGACAGCAAGATCGCGGATGCGCAGAGCGGCTACGAGAAGTGCCTTTCGGTCAATCTGGCCGCGCAAACCGGGGCCAACCTGATCACCCAGGCCTGCGGCATGCATGCAGGGCTGATGGGTTGTTCCCTCGAAAGCTATGTCATCGACAATGAAATGCTGGGCGCGATCCTGCGTTCCATGGCGCCGGTCGATGTCAGCGCGGCCACATTGTCGTCCGACACAATTGGCGAGATTGTGCGCGGCGATGGGCATTTTCTCGGTCACGCCGAAACGCTGGCCCGGATGGAGACCGACTTTCTTTACCCGGTTGTCGCCGATCGCCGGTCGCCCGAGGAATGGCAGGCGTCGGGAGCCCCAGAGATCCGTCAACCTGCCAAGGCTCGGGCGCGCGACATTCTCGCGTCACACTTTCCATCGGCGATTCCGCCCGGGATCGAAACGGCGATCAGGGCTGAATTCGGCATCTGCCTACATGAATGCGCTATGAGGCCCGCATGAAGATCGCCATTGTCGGAACCGGCGCCATGGGTTCGGTCTACGCCGCCCTGCTTGCCGAGGCGGGTCATGACGTTGTGGCGGTCGATCCCTGGGCGGAACATGTCGCTGCAATCAACCGCGAGGGCCTCAGATTATCCGGGGCGAGTGGCGACCGGCGTGTCATGGGCATAAGGGCCACGACAGACCCTGCCGAGACAAAGGGAGCCGAACTTTTCGTAATTGCGACCAAAGCGAGCGCTGTCGGCGATGCGGCCAGCGCCATCGAGCCTCATGCCGGCAATGGACTTGTCCTGACCATCCAGAACGGCCTCGGCGCTGCAGAGAGGATCGCGGCGCATATCAATACGGCCAACGTGTTGCTGGGCGTCGCGGACGGATTTGGTGCTTCGATGAAAGGGCCGGGCCACGCCCATCACAACGCGATGAAGCTGATCCGGCTCGGCGAGATCGCCGGCGGGATGAGCGCGCGGATGGAGTGCCTTGCAGAAACCTGGCGCGAGGCGGGATTCAACGTTCGGGCATTTGAAGACATCCACCAATTGATCTGGGAAAAATTCATCTGCAACGTCACTTTCTCGGCGCCGTGCGCCGTTTTCGACCGGACATTGGGTGAGTTGATGGCGAATCCCGGATTGTGGGCCGTCGCGCTCGGCTGCATGCGCGAGGCCCATGCCGCCGGGCTGGCCGAGGGAATCGACTTCACCTTCGACGATCCGGTCGCCTATGTGACAGCATTCGGGCAGACGATGCCGGATGCGCGGCCGTCGCTAGCGCTCGATCACAAAGCGGGCAGGCTGTCGGAGATCGACGCGATCAACGGCATGGTGCCGGTCGTCGCAGAAAGGCACGGCCTTACGGCGCCCTTCAACCAGACGCTTACCGCTGTCATTAGCGCGCGCGAAGCAGATTTTGGAAAGGCGGGGGAGTGACCGTCGAAGGCGCTGCGCAAGGCATCGGTTGCGGCAGCGTATCGATGCGAACTCCTGCGCTTCCCCGCTTGTTTCCACCAGAGCAAGCGCCTGCCAGGCGCCACCGCACCATACGGCGGCGGACGTGAAAGGGGCAATCTCCAAACTTGAATTGCGCGGGGCCCGGGTTGCAATTCCGGCCACGGGCGCTGCGTCCCGCGTCGCTACGATACTCCGCGTATTGGGGTTGAGCGAAAACGCCGCATGGCAGGTCGGCGACCATCTGGCCGACGCCAGCCTGTGCGGCATCGAAAGCCACGGGGTGATGCGGGTTCTGCAATATGCAGCCCAGATCCGCACCGGCGAACTGGCCGTCGGAGTCGACCCGGTTGTCCGCAACACCGAAACAGGCGCGTACGAAATCGATGGCGGTGGCGGTATCGGCATACCGGCGATGCAACTTGCGTTCGACGAAGGCTGCAGGCTTGCAGCCATTAACGGGATCGCCGCACTTGCCGTGCGCAATTGCGGCCACACAGGCCGCCATGGAGCCTTTGCCGATCGTGCCGCCGAAATGGGCTTCCTGACCTTTCTGACCGGCGGTGGGAACCGGAAGAAGTGGCGACAGGTCGCGCCCCATGGCGGCGCCCGGGCGATGCTGCCGACCAATCCCTGGTGCATCGGTATTCCAGGCGGCGCGCTCGGGCCGGTGGTTCTGGATTTCGCAACCTCCAAGATTGCGGGAGGCTGGGTCTATGCGGCGCAGTCGGCTGGTGCGCTTTTACCCGAAGGCTGTGTGATCGACCGCGAAGGCCGTCCCACCCGCAACCCGGACGACTACTTCAACGGCGGCGCGATCCTGCCTGCCGGCGGCCACAAGGGCTTCGCGCTCGCGCTCATGGGCGAATTGATTGGCGAAGCCTTGCTCGGCCCCGCGACGGCCGAGTGCAACTGGCTGCTGATCGCGATCGACACGCAGCGGTACCGGTCATCCCCGCACATGAGCGCCGTCGCCGAAGCAATTCTTGACGAACTGCGCAACTGCCCTCCCGCGCCGGGGTTCGAGCGGGTTGAGATACCGGGCGAGCGCGAACGCGCCCATCGCGCCGCCGCGAACGGGCTGATCGCGATTCCCGAAGCAACCCTTGCGCAGATCGCTGAACTTGAAGCCTCGCTTCGTATTTGATGACAGCATCGCAAGGGAAAATATCATGAAAGTTGCAAGTTTCGTCTGGTCGTGTCCCGGGAGGTGGTGTAGGTTGGGGTTGGCAATCCGCTTGCGAAGCG
>CALMYO010000222.1 GCA_937873685.1 uncultured Paracoccaceae bacterium | reverse complement strand
ATCATGGCTCCATCTTCTCAAAGAGTGGAGCCTCCGGCAAACCCGGGGCGGTTCAATATGAATGTCGCGCGAGGATTTCGACGCAGCCGAAGCGGAAAAGACCGCCAAGCCGGGGCGGGCAAGCCGTTGTTTCAGTTTGCAAACTGCAATCGTTCGGACTTGGTCTCGCGCGCTCCGGACATCGTCGCGAATCGCTGGCGGTGCTCGCACCGTGTCGCGTTCCGCTCCTTGCCAGGACGCGCGATACCGGCGTCCAAACGATTCAATTTGATCGAACGACGCTCTAGACCTGCTCTCCTGGCGGGCCGACGTTCGTGCTGCACCTGGTCAGGCGCAACCAGTACGAAGCTGGCGGCATGTTTTCGGCGATCGAGGTTGGTTGCGACAGCGAAGCAAAATCTGCGCCCTTTAAGCGACCTGTCGGAATCGAATGTGCTTTTGTTATCGGGAAACCGGCCGCACCAACACTCCGCCGGTTGCGGGCGCGTCGCATCCCGTGGTGGATGGCCAGGTCAGGGCCAGCCCCTTCAACGAGCGCACCGCGAGATAGGCCCAGGCCTGTGCTTCCATCGCATCACCGTCGAAGCCGGCCTGCTCGGCCGCAATGACGGACGGAGGCCTTTCGCCGGCAGCCGGGCCATGTTTCCGGTTACGGCCCGTCATGCGATCTTGCGCCATGCCAGGATGCTCGTCCTGGCCGGTCCGATGCAGGTCTGAGGAGAGTTCACGCATGATGGCGGCGTTGCGCCGTCCGCCGCCGCAGACGATGACGGTCGCCGGCGGCTTCGGCAACGCCGCCGCCGAGACAAGGATCGCCCTCGCAGTGACGCGCGCCAGTGTCGCTGCGCCGTCGGCGAGTTCGAGCCCCCTTGCAGAATCGAGCGTGAAATCGTTGCGATCGAGCGATTTTGGCCCACCGATGGCAAAAAAAGGATGCGCAAGATAGGAGCTGACCACAGCCTCGTCCACCTTGCCCTCGCTGGCGATCGCACCGGCGTCGTCATAAGGAATGCCCGCCGCCTGCTGCACCCACTGGTCGATCAGCGCATTGCCCGGACCGCAATCAAATGCGACCGGTTCGGCGTCGCCATCGATGAAAGTGGCGTTGGAAATGCCTCCGACATTGACGAAGGCGACCGGCCCTGCAGCCCGCATGTCCTGCCCGAGACTTGCGGCCAGCGCGCGATGGTAGGCGGGAACCAGTGGCGCGCCCTGACCGCCATGGATCATGTCGTTGGCACGCATGTCGTAGACGACGGCGACGCCGGTCAAGTCGGCGAGACGCTGCCCGTCGCCCAGTTGCACGGTCAGCCGCCGAGTCGGACGGTGCAGCACGGTCTGGCCGTGAAAGCCGATGACGTCGATGTCGCCCGGCAGCAAACCATTCTCGAAAAGAAGCCGTTGAACCGCCCCGGCATGACGATCGGTCAGTTCGCGCTCGACATCGAACAGGATGCCCGGACGCCCCTCGCGCGCCTCCAGAACCTTGGCTTCTTCCAGCGCGGCCTCCAGCCTGCGGCGAAACGCAGGTTCATAGGCAACCATCAGCGAAGGACCGCAGGAAACGGCGTTTTCCCCGTCCGTCGTCACCAGCGCAACATCGATCCCGTCCATGGACGTGCCGCTCATCAGGCCGATGGCGGTCATCATTTCTTTCAAGCGGCCAACTCCGAATCAGGCGTGAAATCGCAGGCGAAGAATGCTACAGGCCAGCCGCCGGGCGCGCCGGACATAACGCATCGCGTAAACAGGAATACGTTTTCATGACCGCCTTCAAGTCCGATTTCCTCAATGTTCTCAAGGAACGCGGCTTCATCCACCAGATTTCCGACGCCGAAGGGCTCGATGCGCGCTGCGCCGCCGGGCCGATCACCGCCTATGTCGGCTACGATGCTACGGCGACGAGCCTGCATATCGGCAACCTGATTTCGGTCACCATGCTGTACTGGCTGCAGCAGACCGGCCACAAGCCGATCACGCTGATGGGCGGCGGCACTTCGATGGTTGGCGATCCGTCATTTCGCGACGACCAGCGCGCGCTGCTGACGATGGAAAAGATCAACGAGAACATCGCCGGCATCAAACGCATCTTCGGCCGCATGCTCGACTACGGCGACAGCGCGACGGGCGCGGTGATGGTCAACAACGCCGACTGGCTGATGGAACTGAAATATGTCGAGTTCCTGCGCGAGGTCGGCCGCCACTTCTCCGTCAACCGCATGCTGTCGTTCGATTCGGTCAAGCTCAGGCTCGACCGCGAGCAATCGCTGTCCTTCCTCGAATTCAACTACATGATCATGCAGGGCTATGATTTCGTCGAACTGAACCGGCGTCACGGCTGCATCCTGCAGATGGGCGGCTCGGACCAGTGGGGCAACATCGTCAACGGCATCGACCTGGCGCATCGCATGGAGCAGAAGCAGCTCTATGCGCTGACCACGCCGCTGCTCACCACCTCATCGGGCGCGAAGATGGGCAAGACGGCGACGGGGGCCGTGTGGCTCAACGCCGATGTCTTCAGCCCGTATGATTTCTGGCAGTATTTCCGCAACACCGAGGATGCCGATGTCGAACGGTTCCTGAAGATCTTCACCCGCCTGCCGCTTGATGAGATCGCGCGGCTGGCCGCGCTCGGCGGATCGGAAATCAACGAGGCGAAAAAGGTGTTGGCGACAGAGGCGACGGCCGTCGTACACGGGCGCGAGGCGGCCGACGAGGCAGCAGAGACGGCGCGCAAGACCTTCGAGGAAGGGGCGTTGTCGGAGAACCTTCCTACGGTGGAGGTTCCTGCGGCCGAACTCGCTGCCGGTATCGGCCTGCTCAGTCTTGTGGTCATGGCGGGGGTGGGCGCCCCCCACGGCGGAGTGCGCCGTCATATCAAGGGCGGCGCGGTGCGCGTCAACGACAAGGTCGTTTCCGATGACCGCATGACGGTTGACGCAACGATGCTGGCGGACGGGGTCGTGAAGCTGTCGCTGGGCAAGAAGAAGCATGTGCTGGTTAAGGCAGGTTAAGTCGGTCGTGGTTCGTCGGTCGTCGGTCGCGATGCCCATTCAAGGCAGGCAACCAAATCGACCGACGACCGACGAACCACGATCGACTCTACTCACTTCCTGAACTCGAAGATCGAACGGAACACCCCCGGCGCGATCACCGAAAGCGGGTTGACGGTCACTTGCGGATCGTCGGCGTCGCCGGTCAAAAGGAAGGTGATGCCGATCAGGCCGCGGTCGCGGCCATTGCCGAGAAACAGGCCGAGCAGCGGGATTTCCCCGAACAGGCGGTTGAGGCCGTAGGCGGGCATGAAGGTGCCGGTCATGCGCATCTGGCCGCTGGCATCCCAGGCTTCGCCCTGGAAGGTGGCGCCAAAAACCGGCCCGCGCACCACGCCGTCACGCATTTCCAGCGCGCCGCCGCCGCTGACGACGCGAGCGGCCGCCACATCGAAAAACGCGCGCGAGGTGTCGATGTCCTTCTTCACGGCCTCGCGCAAGCTCGGCGAATTGTTGTTGCCGGTCGAGACCAGGCTCTTCAGCCGCGGCTCGTTGGTGATGGTGATGCGCCGCAATTCGACATCGCCCGAGAAGCCGCCGGCGCGGTTTCCGGTTCCCGAAACGACGAGCGTGCCGCCGCTCATGCGGTTGTAGATATCGAGGAAGCGCAACACTGCGCCGGCGTCGTCCGCCTTTACATCAATGCGCCGTTTCGCGCCCGATCCCTCGATCGCGACACGCACCTCTGCCTTGCCGATCTTGCCAGTGAGCTTCAGTCCGGTCAAAGTCTCGCCCGTCGACGACAGGTCGAGCGCGACATCGCGCAGCGTGACATCGCCAAAGCCGGAGACGGCGGCGATGCGTGCAGTCACATCGATCGCTTCGCCACCTTTCGCCGTCCTTGTCGACTTGGCATTCTCAATGAACCGGCGGATCAGCGCCCGCGCATCGAACCGCGCCCCGGTCGCCTCCACCCGGTAGCCGCCCTTACGCCGCTGGATGTCGACGCTGACCTCGTCGCCCTTGTTGAGCATCACGCGCGAAAAACGCGCCTCGTGCAGGTCGCCGCCGACCAGCTTCAGTTCGCCGGAGGCCCGGAAGGTACCGCCCTTCAGATCGAAATCGCGTACAAACGTATCGCTGCCCTTGTCGACAAGGCTGAATACGGCCTGCGCGTCAACGCCCTTGCCCTTGTTCCAGCCGATCCAGGGAAGCGCCAGTGTCGAGGCGCTTAGATCGGCCAGGATGCGCTGTTCGCCACCGCCGCCGGTGATCTCGACGCTGGTGCGGCCGGCAAGGATTTCGTCCAGACCAGGCGCGATGCGACCCCGGCTCTTGTCGTCGAGATGCAGCTTGACCACCCGCACCGGCTTGACGCCGGAATTACCGAACGGTTCGGTGATTTCCAGTTCGGCCGGCAAGCCGTCGATGTTCGCCTTGCCGTCGACAATGACGCGGCGCTCATCGACCTCGATGGAACCGGTCAGGTCCGAAATCTTTCGCCCTTCGATCGGAAAGCCGATTCCGAGTTTGCGCGCGTCGAGTGCAACCGACCAGACCGGATCGGGCGTATCGGCGCGGTCGTTGAGTGAAAATCGCAGCTTCACACGGCCGTCGACATCCCCGGAAAGATCGTCGGGCCGATAGTCCCGGAAACGCTGGGCGCGGATCGGCCGGTAGCTGATGATTTCGCCGATGGCGTCTGCCCGTCCGCGCACCCGAAGGTCGAGATCGGCCATGACCAAACCTTGCGCATCCCCGCGCTGGATCACCAGCGTGCCCGGTCCGGCCTCAGCCTCACGGCCCGTCGGCAGATAGGCGACGCCGCTGTCGAGCGTGATCGTTGTGATGCCGCGCTCATCGTGAACGACCGTGCCGGAAGCCTCACGCACCGGCGGAATGTCACCCACCACATCGAAGCGCGTGCCGGAAATCGAGAACCTCGCCGTGGTCTGCCCGTGGATCGGTTCGCCATCGGGCCGTTTCTGCGGTCCGAGCGGCTCCATGATGTCGATGACGCCACCGCTGATCCGCCCGCCGACAAGATTGGGCAACACCCAGCGCCTGGCGCCGGGCGCGGCCTGCGCCGGCCAGAACGCCTTGGCCATTTCGACGTCCATGTCGGGCACGGTCACGATGAACACGGCATGCGGCGTCTCGCCGCCCCAGACAAGTGCGCCTTGCGCATAGGCATTGCCGCCGGGATTGGACAGCGCCCCTTCGATCACGCGCAGCGTTTTCGTGGCAGGATTGATGGTGCCGGAAAACCGCGCGGCAAACGGCGTTGGCGGCGCCGGCGAATCTTCCGGATTGGCGACGCCGTCATTGCTGACGATTTCGTAGCGGATGCGCTCGCCGGGTTGTTCCGGCAACAGGATGGCGCCGCTGATCGTGCCGCTGGAGCGGCCCACCACCACGGCCGACGGTTCGATCTCGAATTTCGGCGCCGCGCCTTCCAGCCGCGCCCGCACCATGCCGCTCAGCGGCACCGGCCCGGCCTCGCCGAGATGGGCAATGGCGCGCTCGACAGTGAGCGCAATCTCGAACCGGTGCGTCTCCAGGCCATCGCCCTCGGCAGCGACGATGCGCAAGGTCGCCGGAGCGCCGCGCTGGCCGGTATCGTCGGCAAGAAGCGCGCCGATCATCACCGGCGCGCCGGTCATGTCGAGCGCAAGGTTGGAGACCTTGCCGGTTGCCGCGTCGATGGAAAATTGTCCCGTCGCGTCGAACTCGACATCGCCGAGCGCGAGCCGCGCGGTCAGCGTGCGCTCGCCGGACACGCCGGCCAGTTCCGCCTCGATCACCTGCAGCGGCCGGCCTGCGCCCGGCAGCGCGCCGAGTTCGATATTGCCGAGGCGCACATGGTTCAGCCCGATGCGCTTCAACGCGGCGTCGGCGTCGCGCAGTGCGGCAAACAGGCCCGACAAGGCCGCATCCAGCCCGGCGGCGGTGAGTTCGGGCGGGGCATTGCCCTGCCCGCCTGCCGCCTGCATGTGGCTAAGCGAAAGCCGCATGTCGGAGAGCGAAAGCCCGGTGATCTGCGGCGCGCCGGCAAGCAGCGACATCGGCGCGACGGACACCGCCACGCGGCCGACCTCGGCCAGCGTTTCGCCGCCGCCCGGGCGCGCCAGCGCCAGATCGCGGAAGACGAGGCCAAGCGTGCGATCCTCGGTCCAGCCGGCGCGCGACCGCCCGACCGCGAGCGAAAACTGCGGCTCGACCGCATCGCGCAACGCGGCCTCGGCGCGCCGCGCCACCTCGCCGGAGCCGAGGCCGAATTGCAGCGCCAGCAGCGCCACGCAGGCCAGCACGACGCAAAGGGCGGCGGCGCGCAAGCACAAACGCCGCAAGCGGCCACCCGGCCGGGGCGGCACGGGCGCGCGCGAACGCCGCCAGCGCCTGGCGCCGGCCATGCCCTTCGGCTGCGCGTGCTCAGCTTCCGGCGAGAGCCCTTCGAAAACAGGCTTCTCGCCGCGCCCGAAGCGCACCTTCGCAATTCTTGCCCCGGATTGCGTCGCCTGCTTCCTTTCCGTAGAAACCTGGCCCGTCAGAATCTGCCCTGTCAGAATCTGGACGAATCCCCTCAACGCCTTATATGCGCGTCATTGACCGTTTTGCACGTTCTTCATCGGGGAAACCAGCCATGACCACCCTTTCCGCAGGCGCGAGCGCGCCGGATTTCACCCTTCCCGGCGACAATGGAACCACCGTCAGCCTCGCATCCCTTGCCGGCAAGCCGGTGGTGCTGTTCTTCTATCCGAAGGACGACACGAGCGGCTGCACGGCGGAATCGATCGCCTTCAGCGCGCTAAAGCCCCAGTTCGATGCGCTCGGCGTCAACGTGATCGGCATGTCGCCCGATTCGGCCAAGTCGCACGACAAGTTCAAGGCAAAACACGGCCTTTCCGTGGCGCTTGCGGCCGATGAGGAGAAGGCGGCGCTGCAGGCCTATGGCGTATGGGTGGAAAAGAGCATGTACGGCAAGAAATACATGGGCGTTGAACGCACCACCGTGCTGATCGACGCCAAGGGCAGAATCGCCCGTGTGTGGAACAAGGTGAAGGTGCCCGGCCACGCCGAAGAGGTGCTGGCGGCGGCGAGGGAAATGGTGGGGTGAGTGGGGGGGGGTGAGATGAACGACCAGGATAACAAGAAAAAGGCCACAAAGGCCCGCGAAGGGTGGCTTGGTAACGCTCTCACTACACTCCATTCACTTATTATCGTCAGTCATGATTGAATTGAAATGGGGAACTTGCATGATAATTTCATTGTTGTTTAACTGGCGACTTTACCCGGCAGACGCAAATTATTGGCATGTGATCCAGAAAGAGGTATTTTCGCCCGGCATCATCCAACGATCAAACCGTCAAATGAAGGTATCGATTGGAGATGTTTTAGTAGGATTCGAATACGGCGTAGATCGTAAAGCTCTTTTTTTTGCCGCGTTTGGAAATAGTGAATTTTCACTTATAGAATATGACAGACTTATCGAGGGTTTTCCTACGATATTCGGAATTGTTTTTGAGAATATGACGCAAGAACTTGCATATGAAGTTCATAATTCCTTGCTTTCTCATGATGGATACATAGGCGCAATTTCCGTTCATTTTGAATTTGGTCCACATATAGCGCTTTACCGTTCTGCACTTCCCCTGCAGTATAGACTTCAAGGCACTAGACTCCGGAGTTTCTATCCAATGGGTGATAAAGACGGCCGTGATGAGTATGATCTTGAACGAATGAAGAAATTCGGCTACATTGACGTAGCATTCGAAGACACGGGGGCATATCGTACTATTCTCGATGACTTCGATACGCCGAGACATTTCAAACGTGTAGCTACGTTTCGAAGAATGCTCACGATTTCTTCAAGTATGGCCGAAGATGACGCATATCATTTAACGATGCTGCTTGAGGACCTTAGCCCCAAATTGTTCAATGCATTGGGTGCTGCGGCCGAGAGATTGGCAGATGCTGAAAACGAAGAGGATGTTGCTCAAGTCGCTCTATCCGGACGTCGCTACATGGAGCAGTTAGCAGATGGACACCTCGAATAACCGGTACTTGTACGCGCGGGTAGCGCAGCGATGCTGGTT
>CALMYO010000221.1 GCA_937873685.1 uncultured Paracoccaceae bacterium | reverse complement strand
CTCCCGGCGGTTCCTTTCTCGCCTGTCCGGCGGCAAAAGTCATAAGACAAGCGTTGTTCTACCGGACGATTCGATCCGGCCGGAGTGTGGGCGCGATTGCTTGAACTGGTTGCTGGCGAACCTGACCTGGAGTGGATCATGATCGACGCCAGCCACATCAAGGCCCATCCCCATGCCGCGGGCGCAAAAGGGGACCCCAGACGCTCGCGCGCACCAAAGGCGAGCTGAACTCGAAGCTGCATCTGGCCGTCGAGGCCCATGGCCTGCCGGTGCGCATGATCGTGACCGGAGGAACCACTGCCGACTGCAGCCAGGCCGCAGAATTGGTCGACGGTCTTGCGGCCAACTTTCTCATGGCCGACAAAGCCTGTGATACCAATGCGTTACTCCAGTGGTGCACGGATAACGCCGTTACGCCGGTCATCCCGCCAAAGGCCAACCGCACCGAAAAGCGCGACCATGACAAATACCTCCAAAGACTGCGTCATCTCATCGAAAACGCCTTCCTGAAACTCAAACAGTGGAGATCGATCGCGACAAGCTACGCCAAAACCACCGCAACCTTCCTTGCCGAGCGCCAGATCGCCGCCAGCATGTTATGGACCGCTTAGATCAGGGACAGCGTCTAGAACGCAACCGCTCGCGCCGCACCTGCGATGGGCGCGGCGAAAGCCGGAACGGAAGCGCAGGAAAGCGGTCGCGCGGCCGGTCAGGTCACGGCGCGAAGTCGGGCGCGGCGCGCCATCGGCTGGCTCGCGCTGTTGGCCGCGCGCATGAAGTCGAGAATGCGCGGCGCAATCTCGGAACGGAAACGCGAACCGTTGAACACGCCGTAATGGCCGACCTTGGGCTGGACATGGTGCATGCGCATGTGTTCGGGGATCGATGTGCAGAGATCCTGCGCCGCCTCGGTCTGCCCGCCGCCGGTGATGTCGTCGTTCTCGCCCTCGATGGTGAGCAGCGCAACATTGCGGATCGCCTTTGGATCGACCGGTTCGCCGCGATGAACCATCGTGCCGCGCGGCAGCGCATGTTCGATGAAAACCGTCTCGACTGTCTGCAGGTAGAACTCGGCCGTCAGGTCCATCACGGCCAGATACTCGTCATAGAAATCGCGGTGTTTCTCGGCCGAATCGCCGTCGCCTTTCACCAGGTGCCAATAGAAGTCCTTCTGCGCGATCATGTGCCGGTCGAGGTTCATGCTCATGAACCCCGTCAGTTGCATGAAGCCCGGATAGACGTCGCGCAGGAAGCCGGCGTTCGGGAACGGCACCTTCATGATGACATTGTCGCGGAACCAGGAGATGTCCTTCTTCTCCGCCAGTTCGTTGACCGCGGTCGGATTGCGCCGCGTGTCGATCGGCCCGCCCATCAGCGTCATTGTGGCGGGCGCATTGGCGTCGCCGCGCGCCTCCATCAGCGACACCGCCGCCAGGACCGGCACTGACGGCTGGCATACACCGACGATATGCGTGCCGGGTCCGAGCAGGTGCAGCATCTCGATCAGGTAGTCGACATAGTCGTCGAGATCGAAGCTGCCCTCGCTCAGCGGCACGTCGCGGGCGTCCACCCAGTCGGTGATGTAGACCTCGGCCTCGGGAAGGAAGCGCTCCACCGTGCCGCGCAGCAGCGTCGCGTAGTGACCCGACATCGGCGCAACCAGCAGGATTCGCGGATCGTCCGGCCGCGGACGCGACAGTTCGCGCTCGAAATGGATCAGGTTGCAGAACGGTTTGGCCAATACGACGTGCTCGCGCACGGCAACTTCCTCGCCGTCGATCCACGTCGTTTCGAGATCGAAGGAGGGTTTGCCGTAGCGGCGCGTGGTGCGCTCGAACACCTCAGCCATAGCGGCGAGCGATCGCCCGACATGCGTGCGCGACAGCGGGTTGAGTGGATTTCGATAGAACAGCCTGGTGGCGTCGGCGAGCGTGCGATATGGCGCCAGCACGGCGTGATTCAACTCATAGAGATGGTAGAACATGCTGTTTGGTCCCCACGGCATCCCGAAAAGCGGCGCGTTCGGCTTGTTCTTTTCTGCGCTTCGGTGCGGCAGGTTAGCAGGGGAATGCTGCATTGCAATACCTTCAATCGTCGAATTGTGGCTCGAGGCAAAAAGCTTGCGCTCCAATTATTTAGGCTCCGTTACGGCATGGAATCCCTGCCTGGACGGCGCACAAGCGCTGTCCAGTGGCCGGCTTGAACGGCCAAGCGCCTGAAATTCGCCGGCAAAATGCCTTGCAGCGCCCGCTTAACCCCCCTTAAACCGCCGCATTCTAGGTTCATCGGCGGGACGCAAGACCGGGACAGGGCGATGGCGGCAAGAAGGAAGGGCGGCAAACGCATCGAACCGCGATTCGACGTGGGCGGCGATGATTTGCATGGCGACTTCACCTTCAGCGATGACGACCGCGCCGCGCCGAAACCCCGCCGCAAACCGGCTCCGGTCAAAGGGAAGGCGGCCGGCGGCGGCAGGCGTTCGGGCACAGCGAGACATCGACGCGGCGGCCTGGTGGGCGCGGCGCGCTTCCTGCTCTACTGGTCGTTCATTTTCGGCATCTGGGGCGCCATCGGCGTCACCGGCATCGTCGCCTGGTACGGCGCGCGCATGCCGTCGGCCGCCACATGGGCGGTTCCCGATCGCCCACCGAACGTCAAGATCGTCTCGGTGGACGGGCGGATGGTCGGAAATCGCGGAGCGACCGGCGGCGAGGCAGTCGGTCTGCATGAAATGAGCCCGTACATCCCGCAAGCGGTGGTGGCGATCGAGGATCGCCGTTTCTATTCGCATTTCGGCGTCGATCCGATCGGGCTGGCGCGCGCCATGACATCCAACCTGATGGCCGGACGCCTCGTGCAGGGCGGCTCGACGCTGACGCAGCAACTGGCGAAGAACCTGTTCCTGGAGCCAGACCGGACGCTGGAGCGCAAGGTGCAGGAGGTGCTGCTGGCGCTGTGGCTGGAGCACAAATACTCCAAGGACGAAATCCTGCAGATGTATCTGAACCGGGTCTATTTCGGCTCCGGTTCCTATGGCGTCGAGGCGGCCGCGCGCCGATATTTCGGCAGGGGCGCGCGCGACGTCTCGTTGCAGGAGGCGGCGCTGCTCGCAGGGTTGCTGAAAGCGCCGTCGCGGCTGTCGCCGGCCCGCGATCCGCAGGCGGCCGAGGAGCGGGCGCAAATCGTGCTCAGCGCGATGCGCGAGCAGGGCATGATCGGCGACGGAGAGATGACGGCGGCGCTGACGCGGCCACCGACGCACGCCGCCGCCTACTGGACCGGTTCGGAGAACTATGTCGCCGATGCGGTGATGGCCGAATTGCCCGAACTGGTCGGCAAGATAACCGCGGACCTCGTCGTCGACACCACCATCGACCTGACCTTGCAGAAACTTGCCGAACGCTCGATCCGCACGCTGATCGCCGAAAACGGCAAGGCGAAACGGGTGAGCCAGGGCGCGCTGGTCTCGATCGACGGTTCCGGCGCCGTGCGCGCCATGGTCGGCGGCACAGATTACGCGTCGAGCCAGTACGACCGGGCGCGCGAAGCAAAACGCCAGCCAGGCTCCACCTTCAAGCCCTTCGTCTATCTGGCTGCGCTCGAGAAGGGCGCGACCCCGTCGACCACGGTGGTCGACAAGCCCGTGCGTTTCGGCAAATGGGCGCCGGAGAACTTCGAGGGCAAGTATTACGGCGAGGTGACGCTGGAAACGGCGCTGTCGAAATCGTTGAACTCGGTCGCCGCCCAGCTTGCGATGCAGGTCGGCCCCAAGACGGTCGCCGAGACGGCGCGGCGATTGGGCATCCGCTCGGCGTTGCAGCCCAACGCCTCGATCGCGCTCGGCACGGCGGAAGTGTCGCTGATGGAGTTGACGGCGGCCTATGTGCAGTTCGCCAATGGCGGTTATGGCGTCAGGCCGCACCTGATCCGGCGCGTCACCACCGCCAGCGGCAAGGTGTTGTACGAAAACCGCTATGACGGCGCCAAGCGGGTGATGGGCGCGCAAGTGAACGCCTGGATGAACCGGATGATGAGCCGCACGGTGGCCGCCGGCACGGCAAGGAAGGCCCGCTTCGACTATCCGGCCGCCGGCAAGACGGGCACGACGCAGAATTTCGGCGACGCCTGGTTCATCGGCTACACCGCAAACCTCACCACCGGCGTGTGGTTCGGCAATGGCGACGGCAAGCCGATGAAGAAGGTGACCGGCGGATCGCTGCCCGCCGAGGCGTGGCGCGACTTCATGGTCAAGGCGCATGAAGGCGTGCCGGTCGCGTCACTGCCGGGCACGGCCGGCGACAGTCTGCCGACCGATATCCCCGTCACCGATCCGGAGCCGGACATCGCTGACGGCATGCCGGCCGCCGATGCCGATTTCCCGCCGGCGCCGCAAGCGACCGATACCGCTGGTCTGGAAGAAGGCGAAGACGCGCCGGGCATCCCGATTCCTGCCGATCCGGTCCGCACAGGCTCCACCGCGCCACGCCCTCCGGCCCATGTCGGCGGCGATATAGTCGACTTCGTTCTTGGCCGCTGAGCGGGTGTCCGGGGCGTCGTTCTATTGAATTGCATCATCTGGACGCCGGGATCTCGCGCGCCTTGCAGGGAACGGAATGCGACAATGGCAGGCGCGCTACCTTGCGCTTGTACAACGCACCCGGTCTGGCGAGACCGGGAGCAGGGGGCGGTATCACCGTCTGCAACCGGCCGCGCCTCAAACGTTTTCGGACGTGTAGATGTCGAAGCCGAGCGTTACGCTCAACGCGCCTGCGCTGGAGCCCGCGCGCCCCGCCTTCACCATTGTGGCGATCGCTTCGCGCGCGAAGGCTTCCATCGGATGCGAAATCGCCATCGTCAGCGTGCCATCGATCAGCGCATTGCGGGTGGTGTCGAACAGTTCGTAACCGACGGCGACAAAATCCTCGCGCCGCCGGGCCTCGCGCAACGCGGCGACCGCGCCTGTGATCCCGCCGCCCGAGACGAACAGACCGCACATGTCAGGGTGCTCGACGAACAGCTTCTCCGTCAGTTCGCGCGCCACGGCCGCCGATTCATAGGTCGCCAGCGGCTCTAACAGCGTGAAGGCGGCATTGTGCTCGCGAAAATAGGAACGGAACCCGCTCTCGTTCAGTTCCTGGTTGCGGTAGCGGTGATTGCCGACCAGGATGCCGATCTTGCCCGGTTCGCGGATGATCCGGTCGAAAGCCCATGCCGCGGTGCGGCCGACCTTCCAGTTGTCGAGGCCGACGAAGCCGACATTGCCCCGCGCCGACAGCGGGGCGATCAAACCGGTCACCGGCACGCCCGCGTCGATCAGGCGATCGATGGCGTCGGAGACGAGCGGATGTTCGGCCGCCACGACTGCGACCGACTCGCAGCTTTCGCCGAGCGTCTTCAGGCGGGCGGCGACATTGTCCGGCGACAGATCGTCGAGGAATTGCAGCGTCAGCGCCACGGTGGCGTCCGGATGGCTGGCGGCGGCGCGGCGGATCCCCTCGCCGAGATTGCGGTAGAAGGTGCGGCCCTGCTGTTGCAGCAACACGCCCAGCCGCCACGTCTCGCGCCCGCGGTTCACCGCATGTTCGATGGTGCGCAGGCCGTAGAAGCCGATTTCCTGCGCCGCCCGCAGCACGCGCTCGCGCGTCTGCTGCCGCACCGTGTCCGCCTCGTTGATGACGCGGTTGACTGTCGAGGTCGAGACCCCGGCCGCCTTGGCCAGATCGGGGATAGTCGGGCGTTTCACCATCATAAAAATATCATTTCATCTCATTCTCATGCTATAGTGAAACGGATTGAGACGATTTCGTCTCACACTTCTGAAAACTATTGATTTGATCCGGATCAATTTGTCAATCACCGGCTAGCAATCCGGCCGGCGTCGCAAGAAGCGCCAGGCGGTGCGGGAGGAGGCTTCCATGGACGATCTGCAGTATGGCGTCCGCGACAAGCGTGGCAACTGGGCCCCGAACGCCGCCCTCGAAATCGCCCCGTTCTGGACCGGCAGATTCGGAAAATTGGGTGCGTTCGCCGTCGATTACCTGTGGCCGTGGAATGCTTTCCACTTGGCTGTCACGCTCGGCTACTGGTTTCTTGTCATCGAGCCGAACATGGAAGCGTTCCGCACGCCAACCATCGGCTGGTTCCTTACGCTCTACGCCATCAACGCAGCCGGAATCTTCCTGATGTACGGGTCGATCGAGCTGTTCTACTACGTCAAGCGTCGGCAAGGCACTCGGTTCAAGTACAACGCAAAATTTCCTTCGGAGAACCCGTCCGACGTGTTCTGGTTCAAGAGCCAGAACATCGACAACTTCCTGCGCTCGTTTCTCATCACCATCCCGCTTTGGACCGTGGCGCTGATGATCATACTTTATGCTTATGCAACCGGTTGGGCGACATGGCTGTCCTGGTCGGAGCATTGGCCATGGCTGGTCGCGTTGCTGCTGCTGGCGCCGGCCTGGCACGAGATCCACTTCTTCTTCATCCACCGCATCATCCACATTCCGCTGCTATACAGGTGGGTGCATTCCGTCCATCACAATTCGATCAACCCATCGCCCTGGTCGTCGATGTCGATGCATCCCGTGGAGGGGTTCTGGTACCATTCGGTGGCGCTTTGGTATCTGCTGATACCTGCCAACCCGGTCTGCGCGCTGTTCCAGCTCAACATGGCTGCCTATGGAGCGATCAACGGGCATATCGGCTTCGACAAGCTGGAGCTTGGCGGCGACAAGACGCTGACCAGCCATGCCTACGCCCACTACCTTCACCATAAGTATTTCGAGGTGAACTACGGCGGTGACGGACTTGTGCCGCTCGATCACTGGTTCGGCACCTGGCACGACGGCACCAAGGCCGCCGAGGAGCGCATGAACCAGCGCCTGCGCCGCAAGAAAGAGCGGTTAAACGCCCGTAACGCTCCCTCTTCAACTCAATCCGAATGACGAGATTGGCGCCGGCTGTTTCCGGGAGGAGCGCTGTCGCCAGAACCCTGACGAAACGATCGCCGTTCAGGGACGGCAACAACAACTCTTGGGAGGAAATGACATGAAAACGCTCAGGAACGCGCTCCTTGCGACTGCCGCAGCAGCGGCGCTCACGGTCAGCGCCGCCTCGGCCTTCGCGGCCGACATCTTCGTTGTCGGCGGCAAGCCGGATGATCCGTTCTGGTCGCGCGTCAAGAAGGGCGCCGAGGACGCCGGCAAGGTTGCCGAGGCGCAGGGCGGCAAGGTTGTCTGGCTCGGGCCGCAGAACTACGACAATCTCGGCCCCGACGCCGCCGAACTGATCCGTCAGGCAATCGATCAGGGCGCTGACGCCATCGTCGGCCCGAACTGGGTGCCCGAGGCAATGGACCCGGCCTTCATGGCGGTCGTCGACGCCGGGATCCCGCTGGGGATCTACAATGCCGGCGGCATAGAGGCGGCGGACCGTCTCGGCGCGATGAACTATGTCGGCGCGGTCGACTACAAGTCCGGCTATGCCGGAGGCGAATACCTCGGCAAGGCCGGCCACAAGAACGGAGCCTGCGTCAACACGCTGCCTGGCGCTGCCAA
>CALMYO010000220.1 GCA_937873685.1 uncultured Paracoccaceae bacterium | reverse complement strand
CGCCCCGGCCGCGCGGGCGAACGGGCTAGGGCCCCGGTCCTCGTACGCTGGAAAGGTTTCGCCCCCCGCCTCGTCGGGCGCCTGCCGTTCTGCGGCGAGATCGAGCGCCTGCCCGCCGGCCATGCCGCCGGCACCGGCGGCGCGCGCCAGCAAGGTGGCGAGGCGCGCCCGCGTTTCCCCGTCCAGCGGAGTTTCCGGCGCGCAGACGATGTCGAAGGCCTCGGTCAGCAGCACATCGCCGGCGAGGATCGCGGTCGCCTCGTCATAGGCCTTGTGCACGGTCGGCTGGCCGCGCCGCAGATCGTCATCGTCCATCGCCGGCAAGTCGTCATGCACCAGCGAATAGCAGTGCATGCATTCGAGCGCCGCGGCAATGCGCAGCGCGGCTTGCGGCGACCCGCCGAAAAGGGCGGTCGATTCCAGCACAAGGAACGGCCGCAGCCGCTTGCCGCCATTCAGCGCCCCGTGGCGCACCGCCGCCATCAGCGGTTCGGGACGCGGATGTTCGCCGGCGCGGGCGGAGCCGTCGAACAGATCCGCAAGCGCGCGCTCCACAAGCGCAGCGGCCTGCGCCAGGCGCTGCCCGAAATCATCCGCATTCGTTGCTTTGTGTGTCATGCCGCTTCGATGGCTGTGAGCGCACCTGCGGTCAAGTCCGGCGCGATGCCGCGATGCAACATTGTCGTCGCCGCGGACGGCTAGTAAGGGATGCGAGGTTCAAACAGCGGAAGGCAGGCGGGTGGCGCGACGCAGGAAGACCAGACCGGCGGAAGCGCCGCCGAAAGCGCCGGCTGCGCCCGCGCCGCGCGGGCGTGCGCGTTTCTGGCGCTGGGCGCGGCGTATCGCGCTGCTGCTGGTTCTCCTTGCCACGGCGCCGCCGGCGCTGATCCTGTTCTATCGCTGGGAAGCGGTGAAGCCCTGGTCGACGCTGATGCTTCTTGACGCCGTGACCGGGCGCGAATTCACCCGCGAATGGGTCGAACTCGACGATGTCGCGCCGGTGCTGGTGCATTCGGTCATCATGTCGGAGGACGGCCAGTACTGCAATCACGATGGCGTTGACTGGGCGGCGCTGAACGCGGTGATCGACGACGCGATGGAAGGCGAGAAGACGCGCGGAGCCTCCACCATCGCCATGCAGACCGCCAAGAACCTGTTCCTGTGGAACGGCCGCTCCTTCGTGCGCAAGGCGATGGAACTGCCGCTTGCACTTGCAGGCGACCGGGTGTGGCGCAAGCGCCGGCTGATGGAAATCTACCTCAACATCGCCGAATGGGGGCCGGGCATCTATGGCATCGGCGCGGCCAGCCGGCATCACTTCAATGTGCCCGCCTCGAAGCTGAACGCGCGGCAGGCCGCGCTGCTGGCGGTCACCTTGCCAAACCCGATCCTGCGCGATCCAGCCAAACCGGGAAAGGGCATGCAGCGCCTCGCTCGCCTGATCGAGCGGCGTGCGGCAAAGGCGGGAAGTTACGTCATGTGCGTGCGCAAGGGCGCTTGATCGCGACCGCCGTCACTCTTCGCCACGCATCGCGAATTCGCCGGGCGCGCTTTCGCGCAACACCAGCAAACCGTTCGGCAGGTCGTTCTGTTCGATCTTGGCGAGCGCCTCCGCTTCTGGAAGGCCGGACCAGCGCGCCAGCAGGCGGTCGCGCAGCACGCTTTCCGAGACAGTCAGCAGCACCGTGGTGTCGAACAGCGGCTTGAGGTGCGACCACGGCGCGCGGTCCAGCAGCAGGTAGTTGCCTTCAACCACCAGCCGGGTCACGCCTTGCGGCACCATCGCCGCGCCGGCGCGGGCGATCTCGATCGACCGGTCGAACACCGGCACGGCGATTTCGGCCTCCTGGTTGGCGCGCAGGCGCTGCAGCAGGTGGTGGAATCCCGCAACATCGAAGGTCTGTGGCGCGCCTTTCACGGGGCGAAGGCCGCGCGGCACGAGCAGCATGTCGTCGAAATGGAAGCCGTCCATGCCAAGCACGGCGGCGCTGCCCGGTTTCTGCGCATTGAGCGATGCGGCCAGTTTTTCCGCCAGTGTCGACTTGCCGGCGGCGGGAGGCCCGGCAATCGCGGTGATGGTGCGCGCCGTACCGCCGCGCTGTGCGACAATATCCGCGAGAGTCTCGATCGATATATTCTGGGTCATTCTGGTTCCGGTCATTTCGCGGCGTGGTCGATTTTCCGGGAGCGACTTGAGCCGACACCCGATTCCCTAACGTCAGGTTGTTTCGAATGGCAAATGCCAACCAAATTTTAAATCGGACATGGTTTTGTAAACGTCGCGCAACGTGAGGGACCACGGTTTTGAGCGGCTTGATATATCATAGCGGGGGAATCGGAAAGCTCGCCCGCCCGTCGACGGTTGAATCGATGATTCAGCAGACGGAGGCGGAAGGCAACGAACTCGTCATGACCGATCCCCTGACCGGTCACGGCAACATGCGCCGCTTCAAGCGCCGGGTGGAGAAGCTGATAGAAGAACGTCAGGACGATCCTGCGCCGTTCACGGTCGGCATGTTCAACCTCGATCGCTTCAAGCCGATCAACGACCTGTTCGGCCGCGCGGCCGGTGATGAAATCCTGTGCCAGGTAGCCCTGCGCATTTCGGCCGCTCTCGACACCGACGCCAGCCTGATGCGGCTGACTGGCGACAAGTTTGCGCTCGTGCTGCCGCGAACTTTCTTTGAGGCCGACGCCCAGAAAGCAGGCTTGCTGCTGAAGGAGATTCTCGCTGCGCCCTTCGATCTCGGCGAACGCACGGTGCGGCTCTCCGGCTCGTTCGGTTTCGCCAATTATCCTTTTGCCGGCGAGACCTTCGATGCGCTGTTTTCCAACTGCGAATCGGCGCTGTACCAGTCGAAGAAGGGTGGCGCCGGCCTTGTCACCGTGTTCTCGAGGGCGATGGAAGAGGAGATGCGGCGCAAGACCCATATCGAGCAGGCGCTGCGCCGCGCCATTGCCGCTGAAGAGGTGCAGCCGCATTTCCAGCCGATCGTCAACCTGAAGGATGCGCGGGTGGTCGGCTTCGAATGCCTGGCGCGCTGGACGGACAAGGAACTCGGCTTTGTCTCGCCGGGGGTGTTCATCCCGCTTGCCGAGCAGGCGGGTTTCATCGATTCGCTGACGCGCCTGCTGTTTCGCAAGGCGATCGAATGCGCCCACCAATGGCCGCAGAACGTCTTCCTGTCGTTCAACCTTTCATCGGTGCAACTGATCGATCCGACGACCAGCCTGATGATCCTGTCGATGATCAACCGCTACAATTTCGATCCGAGACGCATCGAGATCGAAATCACCGAGACCGCCATGATGTCGGACCCGGTCACCGCGGCGCGCGTCATCGACGACCTGCGCGCCGCCGGCATCGGGTTGTCGCTCGACGATTTCGGAACGGGGCAATCGAGCCTCGGGCGTCTGCGCGACTTCCGCTTCGACAAGGTTAAGATCGATCGCGCCTTCGTCGCCGCCATGGCGGAGGACAGGCAATCGGAGCACATCGTCAAGGCAATCCTGACCATGTGCGAAGGCCTCGGCCTTTCTGTCATTGCCGAGGGCATCGAGACGCCTGAACAGGCCGAGAAGCTGATCTCGCTCGGCTGTCTCGCCGGCCAGGGCTACCACTTCGGCAAACCCGCCGATGCGCGCTCAACCGTGGGTTACCTGCGCGAACAGTTTCCCGGTCTATCGCGGGTCGGCTAAAGCATTCTTCGATCAAACTGGATCATTTTGTGCCGGGACCTTTAGCCTGGCAAGGAGCGGAACGCGACACGGTGCGAGCGCAGCTAGTGTTTCGCGACGATGTCCAAGGAGCGTGAGACCGAGTCCAGACGATTCAATTTGATTGAACAAAGCTCCAGAACAACGGTCTTGGCGGGCCGCCGAAAGCGGGATTCCGGAACCGGGAACCGTCCATCGAGACAAAGGCGCGGGACGGATTGCGGATCGCAGCATCGACCCCGTGACAAAACTGACAAATTAATCGAGTCATCCTTCTCGCGAATCAAAAAGGCGCAGGAGCAAGTCATGACCGTTCGCAAGGCAATCGCCGATGTGACCGCCCGAATTGTGGAGCGCTCGAAGCCGAGCCGCGATGCGTATCTCGCCCGCATCCGCGCCGCGGCCGCGAAAGGGCCGAACCGCTCGCGCCTGTCCTGCGGAAATCTTGCCCACGGTTTCGCGGCCTGCGGCGTTGCAGACAAGGCGGCGCTTGCCGGCGATGTCGTTCCAAATCTCGGGATTATCACCTCGTACAACGACATGCTGTCGGCCCACCAGCCCTATGAGGCCTATCCGGAACTGATCCGGCAGGCGGCGCGGGAGGCCGGCGCGGTGGCGCAGGTTGCGGGCGGCGTGCCGGCGATGTGCGACGGCGTCACGCAGGGGCAGGACGGCATGGAGTTGTCGCTGTTCTCGCGCGACATCATCGCCATGGCCGCAGCCGTCGGCTTGTCGCACGACATGTTCGACGCCGCCGTCTATCTCGGCATCTGCGACAAGATCGTGCCCGGACTCGCGATCACCGCGCTGTCGTTTGGCCATCTGCCGGCGGTGTTCGTGCCGGCCGGGCCGATGCCGACCGGCCTTCCGAACGACGAGAAGGCGAAGGTGCGCCAGCTCTACGCCGAGGGCAAGGTCGGTCGCGCCGAACTGCTGGAGGCGGAATCGAAATCCTATCATTCGCCTGGCACCTGCACCTTCTACGGCACGGCCAACTCAAACCAGATGCTGATGGAGATCATGGGCCTGCACACGCCGGGCTCGTCTTTCGTCAATCCCGGCACGAAGTTGCGCGAGGCGCTGACCCGCGAGGCGGCGAAGCGGGCGCTTGAAATCACCGCACTCGGCAACGCGTACACGCCGGCCGGCGAGGTGATCGACGAGCGCGCCATCGTCAACGGCGTGGTCGGACTGCACGCGACGGGCGGCTCGACCAACCACACAATGCACCTGATCGCGATTGCCGCCGCGGCCGGCATCCGCCTGACCTGGGCCGACATCTCCGACCTGTCGGACGCTGTGCCGCTGCTCGCCCGCGTCTATCCGAACGGCCTGGCCGACGTGAACCATTTCGCCGCCGCCGGCGGTATGGGTTTCCTCATCCGCGAACTACTCTGCGACGGTTATCTGCACGACGATGTGCGCACCGTCTGGGGCGAGGGATTGCAGAACTACACGGTCGAGGCGCGGCTCGCCGCCGATGGATCGGTTGAACGCGCGCCTGTGCCGGAGGTGTCTGGCGACGAGAAGGTGCTGGCGCCGGCTTCGCGCCCCTTCCACCCGACCGGCGGTTTGAAGGTGCTTGACGGCAATCTCGGCCGCGCCGTCATCAAGACCTCGGCGGTCAAACCGGAGCGGCATTTGATCGAAGCGCCTGCGCGGGTGTTCCTTTCGCAGGCGGCGCTGCAGGAGGCGTTCAAAAAAGGCGAACTGACCTCGGACATGGTGGCGGTCGTGCCGTTCCAGGGACCGAAGGCCTGCGGCATGCCGGAACTGCACAAGCTGACGCCGGCGCTCGGCGTCATGCAGGATCGCGGGCTGAAGGTGGCGCTGGTCACCGACGGACGCATGAGCGGCGCGTCGGGCAAGGTGCCGGCCGCGATTCACGTCACGCCGGAGGCCGTCGATGGCGGGGCGATCGCCAAGGTGCGCGACGGCGACATCGTTCGCGTCGACGCGGTTTCCGGCCGGCTCGAACTGTTGGTGGATGAAGGCGAACTTGCCGCGCGCGCGCCGCTCACTCCGGATATGTCCGGTCATGAGACCGGTCTCGGCCGCGATCTCTTCGCCGGCTTTCGTGCGATGGTCGGCCGGGCGGACGAGGGGGCGAGTGTGTTCGGGTAGCGGTTTGGAACACCGAAATCGCCTCGTGCGTCCTCATGCCATCCACCCCCACCCCTGACCCCTCCCCCTTGAGGCTAGGATACTCACACATTTCATGGACGGCGTGTTTTCGCCTTTTACCCCCCTCTGTCCTGCCGGACAT
>CALMYO010000219.1 GCA_937873685.1 uncultured Paracoccaceae bacterium | reverse complement strand
ATCCGAGGGAATCACAAACCACTGGAATCACCCAACTCTTTTTCGGTCAGGCTCTGAGAGAACACCGCGTTCGCTTCGATAACTGGGCTTCCTGACGCAGCCACCGCTGAAGACCGCGCCGCCTTCGATGACGCGCCGCTGGCGTTGTCGGCACGAATGCGGTAGGTAGAAGCGAACTGGCAACGGAAGTGCGTGCACTCATTTCACGCTTGATCGATATCACAACGCCTAACAGGATTCGTTTGTGTTCGAGATCAGACAAACACATGAATACGCGCTTTGGTTCGAACGATTACGAGATCGGGAAGCCAAGGCCCGGATTGACGCCCGCATTCGGCGCGTTTCGCTCGGAAATTTTGGCGACTCCAAGTCAGTCGGAAGCGGTGTAAGCGAGTTGCGCGTCAACCACGGTCCGGGATACCGGATTTACTTCGCGCGGCGCGGAGCAGAAGTCATCATCCTGCTTTGCGGCGGAGACAAGGATTCGCAACCGAGGGACATAGAGCGGGCAAAGGCAATGGCGAGGAAAAATCATGCAGATGACTGAAACACTTCCATGGGATGTCGCTGACCACCTCAATACCGCGGAGGACATTGCCCTTTATCTTGAAGCGGCGTTTGAAGAGGGCGACCCCGCCCTTGTCGCTGCGGCCTTGGGCGATGTGGTTCGATCGCGGGGAATGGTAAATTTGGCCCGGGACGCCGGTGTTTCGCATAGAGCCTTGTTCGCCGACTTGAATGAAAACGGCGATCCAAGACTTTCGACCCTTCTCGGGGCGCTACGCGCACTCGGGATGCAGATCAGCGTGAAGCCGGCAGCGGCGGCATAACCCTCCTGACACACCCCTGTCAGCAGTCCGGCCCTCCCTGCCCTTTCCTTCGCGGTCGAGTCTCGCCATATTCGCTGCATGTCCGACTCCCGCAAACGTCCCGCCCGCCCGTCCGGTTTCGAGGAAGCGCCGCAAGCTCCCTTCGAGGGCGCGCCGCTCACCGGAGACATTACCGACTGGGTGGCGCAGATCGAGCGCGAGGCCGAGCAATCGGCGCGCCGAGAATCCACCCGCGAGATCCGTTCACAGGCCGGCAAGCACCGGCTGAAAGCGGAGCGCGCTGCGCAGGCCGAGGCGCAGGGCGGCGCCGCGCTTCCCGGCGGCAGCGAAACGGCGCCAGGCGGCAAGGGAAGCGGGGCGAAACGCGGCAAGGGCGCTTCAAGCCGCGACGGCGAAGGCAAGCCGGCGAAGCAGGATCGCATCTACACGGTCGGCTCCAAGCGCACCGGCGGCGGCGCGTCGATCGGCGGCTCCAACGATCCGCGCGAACGCGCCGCCGCAGGGCTTATGCCGGTTGCCGGTCTCGACGTCACGCTGGAGGAGGCGACCGAACTCGCCACCACGGCCGGCGTCACCGCCACGGTGGCGGCGCTGAAGGCGCTGATCGAGAGCGGCAACCCTCTGCACAAGAACGGGCAGATGTGGGTGCCGCACCGGCCGGAGCGGCCGGAGAAATCCGAGGGCGGCATCCCGCTGAAGATGGTGACCGAGTTCGAACCCGCCGGCGACCAGCCGACCGCCATCCGCGACCTGGTGGAGGGGCTGGGCGGCGGGATTTTCCTCCCCCCGCCGGGGGGAGGTGTCCGCGAAGCGGACGGAGGGGAATCTTTCGGAGTTGCACCCCACCCCCGGCCTGCGGCCGGACCCTCCCCTGAAGGGGAGGGAAACGCCGCGGAAAGAACCCAGGTCCTGCTCGGCGTCACCGGCTCCGGCAAGACCTTCACCATGGCCAAGGTGATCGAGGAAACGCAGCGCCCGGCGCTCATCCTCGCGCCGAACAAGACGCTCGCCGCCCAGCTTTACGGCGAGTTCCGGAAATTCTTTCCAGACAACGCGGTGGAGTATTTCGTCTCGTATTACGATTACTACCAGCCGGAAGCCTATGTGCCGCGCACCGACACCTATATCGAAAAGGAATCGTCGGTGAACGAACAGATCGACCGGATGCGCCACTCGGCCACCCGGGCGTTGCTGGAGCGCGACGATGTCATCATCGTCGCCTCGGTGTCGTGCATCTACGGCATCGGCTCGGTGGAAACCTACACCGCGATGACGTTCCAGATGAGCGTCGGCGACCGGATCGACCAGCGCCAGCTGCTCGCCGACCTGGTGGCGCAGCAATACAAGCGGCAGGACATAAACTTCGTGCGCGGCTCGTTCCGTGTACGCGGCGACACGGTGGAAATCTTCCCCGCCCACCTTGAGGATCGCGCCTGGCGCATCGCGCTGTTCGGCGACGAGATCGAGTCGATCGACGAGTTCGACCCGTTGACCGGCCACAAGACGGCAGCGCTGCAGAGCGTCAAGGTCTACGCCAATTCGCACTACGTGACGCCGAAGCCGACGTTGCAACAGGCCACCGCCTCGATCAAGGCGGAGTTGAAGCTGCGCCTCGCCGAGTTGGAAGCCGCCGGCCGTCTGCTGGAGGCGCAGCGGCTGGCGCAGCGCACGCAGTTCGACCTCGAGATGCTGGAGGCGACCGGATCCTGCGCCGGCATCGAGAACTACTCGCGCTATCTCACCGGCCGCAACCCCGGCGAACCGCCGCCGACTCTGTTCGAATACATTCCCGACAACGCCATCGTCTTCATTGACGAAAGCCATGTCACCGTGCCGCAGATCGGCGCCATGTATCGCGGCGACTTCCGCCGCAAGGCGACGCTGGCCGAGTTCGGCTTCCGCCTGCCCTCGTGCATGGACAACCGGCCGCTGCGGTTCGAGGAATGGGACGCCATGCGCCCG
>CALMYO010000218.1 GCA_937873685.1 uncultured Paracoccaceae bacterium | reverse complement strand
CATTAGCCGCGTAGGACTCGAGCAAACCAGCCTCCGGCAAACCCGGGGCGGTTCATCGCTGTACGGGGCGGGGTAGCAACACGTCTCTCGTGTGCATATGGTGTGCACAGCGGGTCCGTTCTGGAAGTGGGCGCACCTGAGGAGAACTCTGAATGCCCAACAACGCAGCCACTGCGGCAGCGAGATTGTCCACGGCCCCTATGATGGACTGGACGGACCGGCATTGCCGCTTCTTCCACCGCCAACTCACGCGCAAGGCATTGCTCTACACCGAGATGGTGGTGGCCGATGCGGCCATTCATGGCGATCGCGCGCGGCTGCTCGGGTTCGATGCCAGCGAGCATCCGGTCGCGTTGCAGCTTGGCGGATCGGAGCCGGAGAAGCTTGCCGAAGCTGCGCGGATAGGCGCCGGGTTCGGTTACGACGAGATCAACCTCAATGTCGGATGCCCGTCGGATCGCGTGCAATCCGGCGCGTTCGGCGCTTGCCTGATGCGCGAACCGGATCTGGTCGCGCGGTGTGTGGACGCGATGAAGCGGGCCGTGGATGTGCCGGTCACGGTCAAGTGCCGCATCGGCGTCGACGAGCAGGAACCGCGCGAGGTGCTGCCGGCCTTCGCAACGGCCATGTTCGATACGGGAGCCGATGCGCTGTGGGTGCACGCGCGCAAGGCATGGCTGCAAGGCTTGAGCCCGAAGGAGAACCGCGAGGTTCCGCCGCTCGATTACCCGCTCGTGCACGCGCTGAAGCGAGACTGGCCGCACCGGTTCATCGGCATCAACGGCGGCATCGCGACGCTCGATGCGGCGCGTGAACATCTGGCCGTGATGGACGGCGTAATGCTCGGTCGCGTCGCCTACCACGAGCCGTCGGTTCTTGCCGGTGTCGACGCCTTGCTGGCCGATCCGCAGGCGGTGTCGCCAAACCCCGCGATAATGCAACCCGATTTCGCCGCCGTGATCGACGCCATGGCCGCTTACGCCGATCGCCACATCGCTTCGGGCGGACGCCTCGCGCATGTGTCGCGCCACATGATCGGTCTGTTTCACGGACTTCCCGGTGCGCGGCGCTGGCGACGCATGCTGAGCGAGGAGGCGGTGAAGCCCGGCGCCGACGGCCGGTTGTTGCGCGCCGCCGCTGCCGAAGCGCTGGAAGCAATCGGCGTCCACGCTGACGCTGCATAAGTGCGAAGGAACGCGCCATTTCCTTTTGCGCCGCCTTGTGCGAGGAGACGGAAGAACCGAATCCGATCCATCGGCAATGGCCGGCACCGACACAACCAGACCCATGCTCGCGGAAGGCCCGGCCATCGTGCTGGTGGAGCCGCAACTGGCCGAGAACATCGGCATGGCGGCCCGCGCCATGGCGAATTTCGGCCTTGCCGATTTGCGCCTTGTCGCACCACGAGACGGGTGGCCACATCCAAAGGCGCAGGCGGCGGCGAGCGGCGCGACGCATGTGATCGACAATGTTCGCGTGTTCGACACGCTTGCCGAGGCGCTGGCCGATTGCCGCCATGTCGCCGCCACGACGGCGCGCCATCGTGAGGGATTCAAGCGCGTGCTCGGGCCTGACGAGGCTGTCGGCTTCATTCGCGCCAACTATCCGAAGGGGGAGGGGGCGGCGATCCTGTTCGGCCGCGAGCGTTTCGGCCTTTCGAACGAGGAAGTGGGCCTCGCCGACGAGATCGTCACCTTTCCGGTCAATCCCGGGTTCGCCTCGCTCAACATCGCGCAGGCCGTGCTGCTGGTGTCCTATGAATGGATGAAATCCGGGCTCGGAGCGGAAAACCGCACGCCCTTTGCCGGGCCGCAATTCACCCCGGCGCCGAAGGAAGAGCTTTACGGGCTGTTTGAGCATTTGGAGGGCGCGCTTGCCGCGCGCGGTTATTTCCGCCCGCCCGAGAAGACTGCGGTGATGAAGAACAACCTGCGCGAGGTGCTGACCCGGCCCGGCTTCAACACGCCCGAAATCCGGCTGCTGCGCGGGGCGATCACCTCGCTCGATGTGTTCAGCCCCGACCTGCCGCGCGGCGCAGGGACGCCGCCCGGCCGCCGCAAGCCCGCCGGCGGCAAGCGGCGCAAGAAGGGCGACACGGGGGAGGGGGGCGATGCCTGACCGGCCGGTCCTGGTGTTCGATTCCGGCATTGGCGGGCTGACCGTGCTACGCGAGGCTCGCGTTCTCATCCCCGACAGGCGATTCATCTATGTCGCCGACGACGCGGCGTTTCCCTACGGCGCATGGGAGGAAAAGGCGCTGCTCGACCACATGATCGCGCTGTTTTCCGACCTGCTGTCGCGTTTCCGTCCGGCGCTGACAGTCATTGCCTGCAACACTGCTTCGACGCTCGCCATCGACAAGTTGCGCGAGACCTTTCCCGGCGAAACTTTTGTCGGAACCGTTCCGGCGATCAAGCCGGCGGCGGAACGCACCCGTTCCGGCCTTGTGAGCGTGCTGGCGACGCCGGGAACGGTGAAGCGGCAATACACCCGCGACCTGATCCAGAAATACGCCAGCCAGTGCCATGTGCGCCTTGTCGGCAGCGAGAACCTGGCGCGGCTCGCCGAGGTCTACATGCGCGAGGGCTTCGTCGATGAGGAGGCCGTGAGGGCCGAGATCGCGCCGTGTTTCGTCGAAAAGGACGGGCGGCGCACCGATATCGTGGTGCTGGCCTGCACGCATTATCCGTTTTTGGTCAACCGCATGCGCAAGACAGCGCCTTGGCCGGTGGATTGGATCGACACATCCGAAGCGATTGCGCGCCGCGCGCTGGCGCTTCTGGCCGATCGCCCAGCGGAAGGCGAGGACAACGGTCCCGATCTGGCAGTGTTCACCTCGAAGGATCCGCCGCGCGAGTTCCGCCGGCTGATGAGCGGGTTCGGATTGGTGACGATTTGAGCGGTTGTATTCCCGCGGGCATGAAATTCTGGCGACGCCAAGATTTGTCACCTTGCATAGCGAGGGTCTATTCCATACATTCTGGCTAGTCTGGCCACATGTGGAGGGAATGATGCCTCAGGTTGGCACCTTGGAAGCGAAAAACAGGCTTTCCTCACTGCTCGAGAGGGTCGAGCGCGGGGAAGAAGTGACGATTACGCGCCACGGCAAGCCGGTGGCGCGGCTTGTGCCGCCGCTGCCTGATGAGGGAAAGCTCGAACGCGCGCGAGAGGCGGCCAAGTGGATTCGCGAGAATCGCGGCGGGAATTCGCTTGGCGACATGTCGATCAAGGATCTGATCAGCGAGGGTCGTCGATGACATTCGTTGTCGACGCCTCCGTTGTGTTCGCGTGGCAGTTTCCGGACGAGAGCACCGAACAGGTGGAATCGATCGCGGAACGCCTCGTAACGGTCGGCGCCGTCGTACCGGTTCATTGGTGTGCCGAGATCGGCAACGGCTTTGCGCTTGCAGTTCGTCGCGGAAGGATGAGTTCTTCATACCGGACCACGGCGCTGAAAAAGCTGTTCGACCTTCAGATAGAAACAGACACCGAAAGCGCAGAGGCGTTTTTCCTGCGGACACAGGATTATTGCGACAGGCACGGCCTGACCGCATATGATGCAGCCTATCTGGAGCTGGCTTCGCGACGCAAACTGCCTCTGGCGACGCTGGACAAGGCCCTGTACAAAGCCGCCGAGGCGGAGAAAATCCCGTTGCTCGGCAGGGTCACGTCATGAAACGCCTCTACGACAACGAACTGATCTACGGTCGCCTGCTCACCATCAATGGCGAGCATCTAGTAGCGCGCTACAACAAGGCGCTGAAAGCGTTCGGCGTGAAGGAGACGAAGCTCTCCGCCTTCAACATCGACAAGACCGGCTTCTCGCCGCAGATCGCCGAGGAAATCGGCGACTACGATTACCTCGACCCGAACGGCGTCAACCGCCGCTTCATCATTCTCACGCCGGCGCAGGCCGAACTGCCTGTGGTGCACACGGCGTTCTCCAACACGTCGGAACTGATGTACGATTTCTTCTCGCGCAATGCGCGGGCGATCAACGCGCTGACGATCAAGGACGTGATCTATGGCGAGATCGAGGATTCGGGTTCCGAGGTCACGTCGATCGACGACCTGCTTTCGATCAACCAGGTGGAATTCAAGGTGCTGTCGGCCGACGATGTGCTCGGCAAGGCGGCAGAACTGCGCCGCCTGACCGACCGGCTGAAGGTCGAGCCCGACGCCTGGCGCGACGATTCGATGCTGAACCGCATGGTGGAGCTTGCCAAGGCGGCCGGCGACATTCGCGAAAATCCGCTTGCGCCCGACCAGGTGGTGTTTCGCCACAATGCCTATTGGACCAGCCATTTCGGCGGGCTCTACATCTTCGTCGGCGACAAGCTGACCACCGTGATCGGCAATCCCGACGCGCCGGGCTTCCGCAAGTCACGCCCGTGGCAGGTGAGCTACCTTTCGATCACCGATCCGGACGCGGTGATCCGCTTCCTCGCCAAATCGGGTCGGCTGGAACTGCCGCGCGCAAGCTGGATCGTGCCGTCGAAGTATCTGGAACACCGCGCCGAGATGGTGATCCGCGCGCTGATCCGGCAGCTGGAGCCGGAGCGCGATCTCAACAAGGTCGACAAGATCTGGTTGCAGACCTGGATGCACAACTATGCGAGCCTGATTGCCGAGAACGGCGATTTCCCGTTCCTGTCGAAGGTGAAGCGCGAGATTTCCGATACGGGGACGATCGACATCGCCAACATCGCGCCGCGTCGCCGCTTCTTCGTGGTGCGCGCGCGCCCCGACCACGAGGATGCGTGGCTGGTGAACCGGCTGATCAGCGAATTCGTGCCGTCGGATTTCATCGCCCGCTACGTGTTCAACAAGCAGACCTTCTACAAGGATTACGAATCGTGGAGCGAACCGTTCCGCGAGCATGTTGTGGAAATGCTCAAAGACACTTATCTGACCGACAAGGCGCGGTTCCGCGAAGAGATGTACGGGCTGAAGCCTGACTGATCTCGCCGCCCACCGGATGCCACGAACGCCAAGGAAACCGCGATGCTCGATCCGATCGTCTCGTTCATCACCCGCATATTCGAGTGGATCGGCCGTGGATTCGGCTGGCTGATCGCCGTCATCCTGTGGCCGTTCATGCAGGCGGGCAAGTGGTACACGAAGCGCGGCTGGATCGTGCGCGGCGTGGTCGGACTGATCGTGCTGGCGATCATCGGCGCCTATGGGTGGTTCATCTACAACACGCAGCACTGGGCCGGTTTCGACCGCGACTATCCGATATCGGTGGTGATGGCGAAAGGCCAGTCGCTGGCCGGCGAACCGGTACAGGCAGGTTCGGAGAACACGGCTGTTGCCGCTGCCGCGCCGCAGGTTTCGACGGCCGACACGACCGCGCTCTCCGCCAACGGTTCGCAAGTCGCGCAGGCACAGGCGCCTCAGGCCTGCCGTCGATCGGCGATCGTCGACATGAGCGCCTTCCTCGTCGATTTCAACGTCAACCAGAACGCGTGGATATCTTCCATGCTGCTGTCCAAGGCGGGGCTGTTCGGCATCGAGTGGAAGAACACGCCGTTCCTCGACAACAAGGCGGCATTCCAGCTCGGCATCAACCAGGTGCTGCGGCGCACGACGACAGAACTGGTGGATTCGCTCGGACGCGTACGCGGCACCTCGCAGATCGACCAGAACCTGCAGGATGCGCGCACCGCGCTCGCCTATCCCGAAACGGCCTGGTATGTCGGCTGGAGCGGCCCGACGCGGCCAACGCCGGCGCTTCAGCGCGAGGCAATCGGCAAGTTGCAGGCGTTCAATGTCGATCTGGAGAAGTGCAAGACCAATTTCGACGCCCGCGCCGACAACCTGCTGACCTTCGTCGACCGCATCGCAGGCGACATCGGTTCCACTTCCGATATCCTGCGTTCGCGCATGGAGTCCTCGAACGCCGGCTGGTTCGATCCGCGCGCCGATGATCGCTTCTGGTTCGCCTACGGCCAGCTTTATGCTTATTACGGCATCCTCAGCGCCACCCGCGCCGACTTCTCGGCCATTGTCAATGACCGCTCGATCGCGCAGATCTACGACCGCATGATCGAACAACTGCGGCTTTCACTCGACATGACGCCGTGGATTATTTCCAACGGCAACGAGTCGAGCGCAATCTTCCCCTCACACCTCGCCAACATGGGTTTCTACCTGTTGCGCGTGCGCTCGAACCTTGTGGAAATCCGCAGCATTCTGGACAGGTAGGCGAGTTTTCGAATATCAAAAAATCAGCCGAATGCGGTATGGGACTCATAGTCATGTCGCACACTTTAGTCTTGACTGTACGAGGATAGATGTTATACATCGCAATTAGGCCTGCATTTTTTTGATGTAGCGGGGATGGCGTATGGAAAGGTATCGAGATTTTTTTGCTACATTGGCATCCGTTGTTGCGCCGATTTCTTTTTTTACCGGCTATGTATACATTAATGAATATTTTAGGCACCTTACTTTGTATGTGTCGTATTTGAATATTACCGTCAATGAGGTTGCATGGTATACATACTTCGTTTTATATTCGGTAGCGGTATCTTTGAATATTTATTTTTATATTATGGTTATAGGTTGTGGTTTTCTTGTCTTTTTCTTACTTAATTATCGCGTCAGTTTTGTTGCGAAGCCTGTGAATTATGTGGTTACATTTACTTTAGTAACTTTGGTAGTCCATATTCTTTCGGCTGCAATCGGCTATTCGCATGCACGATATGTCGCTTGCGGAGGTGGGAAGGCTGTAACTATCGTTGATTTGAAGGCGGTAGGTTCGTCTGTTTCTGCGAGTGAGAAAGCTGCCGCTGATAATTTCGCAGCAGCTAATCTAGCGGGGAAGTTGCGAAAAATTTACGAAACCAAAGATCATCTGTATTTGGCACGAGTAGCCGATAATAAGAGGGAATGCGAAGATGAAAAATGGAACCCAAAAATCTATGAACTTAAAAAAAGTGATTTTTTGTTTTCTGTTTCAAGGTCTATTTCTTACTAGCAGTTCTTTATTTTTACTGCATTTTGCGTCCGCCGACGATGCTTATGATTACACAATTACCTTTCAGAATTTAGATTCGCCTTTGTTCGCGTACGACATATCTACGGGATATGCTTTTTTAAAAATCAATGATGGCCAAATACAAGTATTTAACTCCATTCCCGGTGATAAAGATATTTTTAAACGGAAGAAATATTGGGATTTTAATCAAAAGAGGTTAGAAATAGATAAGAAAAAACAGTTATTAAATTCGGAGAGTTTTGTTAGAAATCTAACAAATCCGAATTCATCGAGTAAGAAAATTGAGTGTTGTCCATTGTGTGCTGATTATAGCAAAATATACAAGGTTGATATGCAGTTTTTTTCGACTTGCGGGGGGCCTTTGTCGCCGCCAGTTTTTCCAACAGGGTGCGCTTGGTGTTCTGAAAAGTATCCTTTGGCATTTAATGATCCTAAACTATATATCAATTCGATAATCGTTGGAAGAGAAAATAAAACATTACCGGTTTTCACGAGCGAGGGTGATAAGAAGCTCTTTGATACAATAAATACGATAGCTGTCCTAAATTATTTTTCGAGTAATGGCGATTATATTGTATTTTATCCCCAAGAGTGATATTTATTTTTCGTCCGCATCGGCGCCCGTGACAGGTCGTTCCCGGCGGCAATGGTTTTCGCGAGCAGCGCCAGAAACACCTGCCGCTCACTCGCTTCCAGCCCGGGCAGGATGTCGTCCTGCAGCGCCGCCACCACCGGGAAAAGCGCGTCCAGAACCACTTCGCCTTCCGGTGTGAGCACCAGTTCGCGGGCGCGGCGATCATGGGAAGCGACGCGTCGCGCGACATACCCCTTCTGCTCCAGCCGGTCGATGACGCCGCCAATCGTGACGCGGTCATGGGCGATCAGCCCAGCAAGCGTGGCCTGGTCGATGCCGGGCCGTTCGCGGATGGACGCAAGCGCGCCGAACTGCACCGGCGTCACGTCGAACCCGGCGGCGTTGACCCGTTCGGCAAACACCGAGACCGAGATCTGGTGCAGCCGGCGGATCAGGTGTCCGGCCATGGCGTGGATGGGGATTGCGGTCATGGCAGCGTGTTTTCGTTTTCGATGCCTGCAGGATACCCGAAAAACGGCCATTGACAAGCATACTGATCATAAGCATACTACATATATCGGTTCGCGGGAGGAGAAAGCCATGAGCCAGCAACTCGGCACGCTCGAGGAATTACCGCAGGACTATCGCGATGCGATGACCGGCGCCGGCGTTGCGCCGCTGTGGCCGATGATGCGCAACCTGCTGCCACATGGCCGTCCGAAGCCGGCGACAAGGCCTGGATACTGGGCCTTCCAGAAGGTCCGGCCATTGCTGCTGCGCGCCGGCGAGTTGACGCCGGTGGAGAAGGCAGAGCGGCGCGTGCTGGTGTTGTCCGATCCCGGTCGCGGGGTTGGCGCGATGCAGGCGACCGCCTCGATCTATATCGGACTGCAATTGCTGCTGCCGGGCGAAAAGGCGCCGGCGCATCGCCACACGCCGAGCGCCGCGCGCATCATCGTTGAGGGCAGGGGCGGCTATACCGTGGTCGACGGCGAGAAACTGCCGATGCATGACGGCGACCTGGTGCTGACGCCCGGTGGCGAATGGCATGACCACGGCCACGAGGGCAGCGAGCCGGTGATCTGGCTCGACGCGCTCGACCTGCCGCTGTTCGCCTACCTCGAAGGCTCTTACGCAGAAGAGGCGCCGTTGCAGACGCCGCGCAACCGTCCGGACGCCGCCGAGGTCGAATATCTGTCCGCCGGCCTGTTGCCGACTCGCCGCCGCGAAGCGGGAACGCGACCCTATCCGATGATGCGCTACCCCTGGACGCGCACGGAAGCGGCACTACGCGCTCAGGCCGCCTATGGCGGGGTCGGGGCGGTCGAGGTCGACTTCGTCAATCCCGAGACCGGCGAAGATGTGCTGCCGACGATGGGCTTCACGGCCCAGATGCTGCGCGATGGCGAGACCGATACGCCACCGTTACGCTCGTCATCGTCCGTGTTCCACATCGTCAGGGGCAAGGGGCGCACCATCATCGACGGCGAGACGTTCGAGTGGGGTCCGAAGGATACCTTCTCCGCGCCAGTGTTTGCGGCGATCACGCATCAGGCGACGGGCGGCGAGGCCTTCATGGTGCGGGTGCATGACCGCCCGCTGCAAACGAAACTGGGTTACTACGAGGAGCGCGCGCGATGACGCGATTTCTGTTCGAGCCGCCGCAGGTGCGCGCGGTTCCGGTGGTGGGCGAAGACGCTGTTTATCCGGTGCATCGCGTCTTCTGCGTCGGCCGCAACTACGTCGAACATGCCCGCGAGATGGGCCAGGAGGTCGATCGCGAGAAGCCGTTCTACTTCACGAAGTCGGCGCTGGCAGTGACCGCTACAGGATCGACCGTTCCCTATCCGCCCGGTACCGATAACTTCCACTACGAGATGGAGCTTGTGGTGGCGCTCGGCGCGCCAGCGTTCAGGGCAACCGTGGAGCAGGGGATGGCTGCCGTCTTCGGCTATGCCTGCGGGCTCGACATGACGCGCCGCGACCTGCAGCTTTCCGAACGCGCCAAGCAGCGGCCGTGGGATCTCGGCAAGGATGTGGAGAATTCCGCCGTCGTCGCGCCGATCACAAAGGCGGCGGAGTTCGGCGCCGTGGGGCCGCAGCGTATCTGGCTTTCGCTGAACGGTACGGTAAAGCAGGACGCGACGCTCGACGATCTGGTGTGGAAGGTCGGCGAGATCGTCAGCCACCTGTCGCATTTCTACCATCTTGGCGCCGGCGACCTGATCTTCACCGGCACGCCGGCCGGAGTCGGTCCAGTCGTCGCCGGAGACGCAATCGAAGGCGGAATCGACGGGCTCACCGAAATTGCGCTTGCGATCGGCCCGGCCGAGCAAGCATGATCGCCACGGGCCAGTTCGCCTGGCCGGAGCAGAAACGGGAGGTAACGATGCTCAACAGGATACAATTTGTCAGGAACGCACTCGCGTCCGCCGCACTTGCCGCGCTCGCCTTCGCCACGCCAGCAGCTGCGCAGGAAGTGACGCTGAAGCTGCACCAGTTCCTGCCGGCCGGCGCCAACGTGCCGAAGCTGGTGCTTGATGTATGGGCCAACAAGATTGAAGCCGATTCGGGCGGCCGGGTGAAAATCGAGCGCTATCCCTCGATGCAGCTTGGCGGCAAGCCGGGCGAACTCTACGATCAGGCGCGCGACGGCGCGGTCGATCTGGTCTGGACCGTCAACGGCTTCACGCCGGGCCGGTTTCCGCGCGCCGAAGTGTTCGAACTGCCCTTCATGATGACCAATGCCGAGGCGACCTCGCGCGCCTATTGGGAATTGTTCGAAAAGGAGATGAAGGACACCGACTTCAAGGATGTGCATGTCATCGGCGCGTGGGTGCACGGGCCGGGCATGCTGCACACCAATCGTCCGGTCGCCACAATGGACGACATGAAAGGCATGAAGTTCCGCGCGCCAAGCCGCATGATCGCCATGCTGCTGGAGGAACTCGGCGCGACCGCGATCGGAATGCCTGTGACGGCGATTCCCGAATCGCTGTCGAAGGGCGTGATCGACGGCGCGGTCATCCCCTGGGAGGTGACGACTTCGCTCAAAGTTCCGGAACTGGTGAAGAACCACACCGAATTTCCCGAGGGCGACTCGCTTTACACCGTCACGTTCACGCTTTCGATGAACAAGGCCCGCTATGACGGCCTGCCCGATGATCTGAAAGCGGTGTTCGACGCCAATTCCGGCCTCGAATTTTCCGCTTTCGCCGGCAAGACACAGGCATCGTCCGACGGGCCGGCGCGCGAATTGGCGGTCGCTGCCGCCAACAACATCATCACACTTTCCGCAGAAGATGCGCAGAAATGGCGCGCCGCCGCCCAGCCGGTCTATGACAAGTGGGCGGCCGAGATGGACGGCAAGGGTCTGGACGGCAAGGCAATGATCGCCGAGGCGCAGGCGCTTATCGCCAAGTACACGAAATAGCGAAAATCCGACCGCCGGCCCGGCAGCCGGCGGTCTTCCATTCCTGTATTTTACCAACGGGGACGGCCATGGCCGGCATGACAACAGCTGAATGTATCGACGCATAGAAGCACTAGAGCGCTATTCGATCAAATTGAATCGTTTTGACGCCGGGATCTCGCGTTCTGACAAGGAGCGGAACGCGACGCGGTGCTGGCGCCGCCAGCGTTTCGCGACGATGTCCAGGGCGCAAGAGACCAAGTCCAGACGATTGCAGTTTGCCAATTGCAACAAGATTTTGGCTGGCCCGGCTTGGCGGTCTTTTTCGCCTCGGCAGCGCCATAATCCTCGCGCGATATTCATATCGCGCTGCGGTGTTCTCCTCGCCGGAACGAAAAATCCCTGCCACCAAACTGCTCCAATTTGATCGAACAGCGCTTTAGATTACTGTTTCCATCAATGTGATGCTGGCGCGGATGAACATGGTTGCTCACCAAAATACGCTGCTTGCCATGATGAAGGGTGGGCTGTCGGATTTGGCGGTTCGGTTCGGCGCCTCTTGCTCTACAACACCCTCAGCACGATGAAAGCCAGGAACCTCGATGCCGGCCAGTATGCCGATGGGCAAGGGCTGTGGCTGATGAAGCGGTCGCGGATGGCGGGGAAGTGGATTCTGCGGCTGGTCGTCGACGGCAAGCGCCGCGAGATGGGCCTCGGCCGCTGGCCGGACGTGCAAATCGGCGAGGCGCGGGAGCGGGCGGCGACAGCGAGGAAGCGCCTGCGTGACGGCGTCGATCCGATCGAGGAGCGGAAGCAGTCGCGGCACTAGTCGAAACGGCTGGCGGTCGCCGAGGCGGTGCAATCGTGTTTCGTCGCACGTCAGGCGGAGTTGAAGGGCGACGGCACCGCCGGGCGCTGGATGTCGCCGCTCGCGACCCACATCCTCCCCGTGATCGGCGCGGTCGCAATCGAGGACGTCGAAAAGCACGTCTTGAAGCAGGTTCTGGAGCCAATCTGGCACGACAAGCCGGACAGCGCCCGCACGGCGATGAACCGCATCAATCTCACGCTTCGCCATGCGGCCGTGCTCGGGCTCAATGTCGATCTGCAATCGACGATGAATGCGCGGGCGCTGCTCGGCAAGCAACGCCATGAGGCGCGGCACATTCCTTCCATGCCCTATGCCGAGGCGCCGGCCTTCTATCGCCTGTTGACAGAGAAGCCGTTCATGTCGTGTCTGGCTTTGCGTTCCTGATGCTGTCGGTGCTGCGCACCAGCGAGCTCCGCTTAGCACGCCATGCCGACATCGCAGGCGACATCCTCATCATCCCTGCAACGCACACCAAGACCGGTGTCGAGCACCGCGTGCCGCTGACCGGCGAGATGCTGGCGATTATCGAAGCTGCTCGCATCGCGCCGGACCAGGAACTGCTGTTTCCGTCGCCGACGGGCAAGTCAATGTCGGATGCGACTATGGCGCGGCTCATGGAAAGGGAAGGACTGGAATACCGGCCGCACGGTTTTCGCGCCACCTTCCGCACCTGGGCGGAAGAATAGACCGATGCCGAATACGAGGTCAAGGAAACCACACTTGGCCACAAGGTCGGTTCGAACGTCGAACGCGACTGTCAGCGTTCGGATCTGATCGACAAGCGCAGGCGATTGTTGGAAAGACGGGCAGCTTTTCTCGCATTGCAAAAGGAAGTTCGCTGATGGGAACCGGTCCGAAAGTCACAGGCTCAGTTGCCGAAGCGGATATACGCCTTCATCATTTGGCTCCAACGGCGAATAATGTCTGTTTCGCGCCGCCGTTTCGGTCATAGTGGCATCTCTGTTCGTTGCTCGGAAGCAGACGTTCGCGAAACACTTACCTGTTGCGCAATCATGTAACCGCTATGTCATTTGCAGGGGGACTGTTGATTTCCGCTTAGAAGTGAGCCGGGTTTTTCACCGAGAAGTGAGCCACCTCTGATTATGGTTTTTGGCTCAGGCTGTGGTCAAGTGTCGTAGGGTCTCTTTACGTTTTGTTGCGGCTGCGGAGCTTGCCTTGAAGCGGAAGATGTCGTTGCCGGTTTCGAGGATGTGGCAGCGGTGGGTGAGCCGATGGAGCAAAGCGGTGGTCATCATGGGATCGGCGAATACAGGCGCCCATTCGCTGAAGCTCAAGTCGGTGGTGATGACGATGCTGGGTACTCGAAAAGCTTGCTCATCATGTGGAAGAGCAGCGTTGCGCCTGAAGCGCTGAACGGCGGGTAGCCCAGCTCGTCCAGGATCACGGAATCGAGCTTGGCCAGCCCTTCGGCGATCTGCCCTGCCTTGCCCTTCGCCTTCTCCTGTTCAAGCGCATTGACGAGTTCGATAGTCGAGAAGAACCGGACGTGCTGGCGGTGATCCTCGATGTCCTGGATGTTCGGAGCCATCTGCCCGAGGAAGGGCGAGGGTGCGGGCCTCGTCCTGCCGCGCTGCAACACGCAGGCGATGAACGCGCATCTGAAGGAAATCAGCCTGACGGTCGATGCCGGCGCACACGCCGTCCTCATTCCCGGCCAGGCGGGCTGGCATGTCACCGCAAGGCTCGACGTGCCGGACAACATCACCCTGCTGTTCCTGCCGCCGAAGGCGCCGGAACTCAACCCCGTCGAAAACATCTGGCAGTTCATGCGCGACAACTGACTGTCAAACCGCAACTTCACGAACTACGGAATTTTCTTCAATCATTGCTGCGAAGCATGGAACAAGCTCATCGACCAATCCTGGAAAATCATGTCAATCGGAATGCGCGACTGGGCAAATCGAAACTGATCAGCGCACGATGGTATAAAATATGACTTCCTCCCAAATATGCCGAAGCCATTTCTTGAATCACCCCAATTTACATCCGAACACAAATATCATTCACGCCATTAACCAGAACTCGTTGCCCGAACGGAAAGGTAGGGCCGCGCGGGCTTGTCACGATTTCCCGGGCCATGATCGTGAAGGCCCGAGCGGTCGATGCGAGCGCAACCCCATACTGCCCTTACGTCAATTTATACAACAAAGTCGCTTGAGCTCATCTGGGCTACCGTGACGCCGACGAGGTACACATAATCCAAGCCGTCGCCGAGCGCGAAATAGCTGGATCCAAAACCGTCATCGATACCCTTCGCGTAAACCGCGCCCGCGCTCTCGTAACCGTAGTCGGAGACGTCCAGTTTGTCCTTGCCGCTCTCAAAATCGTAGATGATGTCATAGGAACTCGCTCCGCTCTGACGCTGCTCGACCACAACGATATTTGTCCCATCGACTCCGTGATAACCGTTGAGGTTGTCGACGCCCAGCGTGGAAAGCGAAATGACGTCCAGGCCGTCGCCCGCGCGATAGGTGTCGTTGCCGCCGCGGCCGTAGAGGAAATTGGTATGGCTGTTGCCGACCATCTCGTTGGAGAACACCGAGCCCACGATCGTCGTGCCGTCGCCTTGTGGATCCGCGGCATCCTCGGCGATGACGAGTTGCTCCGCCACGCTGTAGACGTCCCAGAACCAGTCGGCGGTCGAGATGAGGACGTCGACGTCATGCGTCGAGCCCAAGTATTCAGGAAACGCTCCCCCCTCGTCGACGAAGTCCAGGCCGTTGTCCACATGGTAGGTGTCGTTTCCGACCCCACCGAGCAGCACGTCTGCGCCCGCGTTGCCGTCAAGGAGGTCATTTCCGCCGCCGCCGGCGATCACATCACGGCCAAGCCCACCGCTAACGGTATCGACTCCGGCGCCGCCACGAAAGTAGTCGTTGCCGCTTCCCAGGTCGACGTTGGCGGAGGTAGCGGCCGGGTCGTAAATCGTTTCGAAAGCGAGACCCGCATAGTTTATCGTGCTCTCGCCTCGATAGACGCTGTCGTTCCCTCCGCCGGTGGACACTACGAAATGGTCGGTGGCGTTGGCCGTGTTGCTGTTGGCGAGAAGGGCCAGAGTGTCGTCTCCGTTGCCGAGTTCGAATGCGCCGCGCTTAGCGCCGTCCACAGTCAGGATGCGACCGGTCGAATCCGCGGTCCAGTCTGCGACCACGTTAGCAAGGTTCGCCACCAGCAAAGCGTTGCCGGTGAACTCGTCAAGCCGAATGTTTTCCACGTTGCCCCATGGCGCCTCGAGGCGAAGCGTCGCGTCCCGGCCTTCCCAGTCCAGCGTGAGCGCCGGCGAATCCCCCTCCAGTTCGACAGCTTCGGCGCCGTCGAACTCAATGCGCGAGGCTCGCATATCGCCATCGTTTGACACGAACCGTGCGAGTGCCGGTCCGGTGGGATCGTCAACGGGTGAGGAAGGGCCGGAATAGCCGGCGGCGGCCAGGGCGTAGACGAGGTTGGTGAGGGGGTTGCGCCAGGTGGATTCTTCTCCACGCGGTTCGACCGAAGTCTTGGCGAGATCGAAAGCGAGGACAGCTGGCAGTTCGCCGTCTTCGACATCCTCGATGTCGATTGTGATTGTCTCAGTGATCGAGCCGTTTGCGCCGTCGTTCGCGGTGACTTCGACATCCCAGCTTTTTACCGTTTCGTAGTCGAGCGGCTCGCCGACCTTGATCTCGTTTCCCGCGTTGTGGAAGGGAGTTCCGCTGCCGAGCGTGAAGGTAATCGGGTTGTTGTCAGGATCGGTTGCCGACAACACGCCGACCACGGAACCCATGGGCGCGTCCTCCGGGATCGAGCCATCGCCGGTGAACACGAGGTCGACAGGCGCGGAGTTCTCGCCGGCTTCCACGAGCAGCGTGACCGTTGCCGGGCTGCTCGCCGCAGTACCGTCGCTTGCCGTATAGGAGAAGCTGTCCGTTCCGGTGAAGCCCGCGTTCGGTGTGTAAATGTAGCTGCCGTCGGCATTGAGCACCACCGCGCCATTGGCGGCGTCGGTGTCGAGAGCGGCCGTCAAGGCGTCGCCATCCGGGTCAATATCGTTGTCGAGCGCATTGCCGGCGCGCGCCGTATTTGCGAGCACGGTCACCATCTCGCCGATCGCGATTGGCGCAATGTTGGCGGGGAGGGCTCCTGCCGAGGAGAGGAAAGTTTGGCCCTTTATGAGAATACCGGTATCGAGGAAGGCGTCGCGCGTGTCGGCGACCTCCACTACGAGCGTATTCTGCGAGCCGGAGTTGACACGTCCCGCGAAGGTCAGGGTCGTCGTATAGCCGTCGGCGGCGACTGTGTCGGCAAGCGGTCCGGTCGCGGCCGGGTTCAGGATCAGGTCTGGATGGGCGCCGTAGACAGGAGAGGTCATCAGCGTATTGAGATCGGCATTCTGGCCGTCGGTCAGGGAAGCGATGGAAACCCCATTGAGCGTGACCTTGATCGCGTCCGCAGGCAAGATTCCGGCATGTTCGGGGAGTTCCTCCGAAAACAGGACGACCTGGAATGTGACAATGTCGGCGCCGTCGGCGGGGGTGAAGCTGTAGGTCATTTTCGACCCGTCGCCATCGAGGCCGGGCGCGCCGAGATCGGTGGAAAGATCGCCCTCGGGAAGGATGGATTCGGTGGAGACCGTAATCTGTCCCTCAATGCTTTCGCCCCCCCCGAGGGACTCCGCAACGTAGAGATAGACAGGACCGTCTGTGTCCAGTGTCTTCGACAGGTTGATGCCGATCTCGCCGCCGTCGCCGAGACTGAATCGGCCAGATCCCGAGCTGCGATCAAAGACACCCGGCGTGGCCGCGCGGAAATCGACCATGCCGTTGATCGTCCCGAGCAGATCCGGCCCGTTGTCGAAGCCGGCGTCGGCAGGCCGCTGCGTTCCAGGTTTCAGGAACATGGTCGCGGCGTTGTACTCGAGCACGTCCAGCCGGGGCAGAGCGCCGTTGAGATCGAAGGCGAGCGCGGTCCCCGGTGTTCCGTCGACGCGCACGTTGCTGAAAGCCAGCGCGTCTATGTCGAAGCCGCTGGCGATGCCGCCGGCTCCGCCTTCCTGGCTGTTGGTATCGCGCAGCGTGATCGAGTTGATATCGACGCCGATCCCGCTGAGATCGGCGCGAAAGATCGTGCTGCTCTCGAAACGGCCGATCTGCGTGAAGGTGATCGGGATGTCGCGGGGCGCCACGCCGCCATGTGACACGGTGTTCGGCCCATCAAGATCGGACACGCGACCGGTGCTGAGCAAGATGCCCTTTCCAAGGCCGAACGGATCGGCCTCGAACACGCCGAAGCCTTCGCTCGATCCCTCGATGGTCAGCAGGGCGCTTCCCTCGACGACACCGGAGCCACTGCCAAGCGCTTCCAGGAGCAAGGCGGTGTCGGCGGTCTGCGTCACCCAGGACGCCGCCGCAGCTTCGATTTCAAACGGCGCCGGAGCAAGGTCGATCTCCCCGGAAACGCCCGCCGGATTGGCCACACTCGCGAACGGTGCAGAGGCGCTGTCGACATACTGCACATAAGCTGCCGTCTGGTCGAAGTCGGTCACGTTCTCGAGAACAGCGATCAGATCCCGGCGTACGTCGTCGCCGCCAGTCGCGAAAAAGTCGTCCCGGTTGTCGTCGTCCGAAACGGTCTTGATGATGATGGTCGAACCGGCCAAGACACCAACGCTGTACTCGTCCGACGAACCATGCAGAACAAGCGTGTCCCCTTCCGCCGCATCGAAATCGCGGATCAGCGCAGAACTCTCTACAGCCCCGTTACGGTAGTCGAAGGCTGATTCCACATAGTCGGCGCCGTCTTTATCGCCCAGGACAAATCTGTCCGCGCCGCCGCCGCCGGTCAGGTCGTCGTGTTCCGACTTGTCGATCAGCATTGTTTGATCGTCGCCGAACTTCTCGCCGCGCCAACTCCCGCGCAGTTCGTCATTGCCATCGCCACCCGAGAGCACGTCATCGCCGCTGTAGCCGAGGAGAAGGTCGTCACCCTCCAGTCCGCGCAAGACATCGGCGCCGCGCACCGTGTCGAAACGCGCAGGCACCGCTAAAAAAACATTGCCGCCGAACTGGGTGATGTCGGTGTCGGCGCCGACCAGTACGTCGCCGAAGCGCGAGCCTGTGACGTCAAGTTGCTCCACTTCGCGGAAGGTGACCTGATCGATCACCAGTCCTGGCGTTGCGTCGTCGCGCGTGAAGTAGACGCCTTGATTGGTGCGAAGCGTGCCAAGTTGCGTGAGAGTATCGCGCGGATCGAGTTCCGATTCGACAGAGGAGACGATCGAACGGACCGCCGCGTCCTGAGTGGAATAGTCGAGGATAAGGGTGTCTCCGGTTGCGGCCGCGAAAGCCTCGAAGAACTTGACGTCCCAGCTGATCGCGATCGGAGCGCCATCTGCATACTGGATCTCGATCCCCTCGGTGCTGAACCCTGCATCGACAACATCGACGCCGAGACCCGACGCGATCGTGTCATTTCCGTCGCCGGTGCTGAACCGGTTGTCGACGACACCGGTTTGCATCAGCGAGTCATTGCCGCCCGCGGTCGCGATGTCGCCGAGAATCTCGAATCCGCGGATCGCTGCTCCGTTCGAAAGCGCCAGATTGATGCCGTTGAACTGGCTGGGCGATCCGCCAAGCAGGATATCCCTGGCAAAAGGGGGTGAGGCCGCCCGAAAGTTTGTCAAAACCGCCGTTGCCGTCGAGGAGAAACTGGTAGTCCTGCCCGGCCGCAATCAACTGGCGATCAGCATTGGTACTGTAGAGCACAAAGTCGTCGCCGTCGCCGGCGCTCACATTGTCATTGCCGATCCCAGCATAGATCGTGTCGGCGCCTGATCCTGTCGCGATGCGATCGTCCCCGGCTCCAGCATAGATCGTGTCGGATTGCATCGTGCCCGTCACGAAGATGCGCTCGAAACCGGTGAAATCGGCGCCGTCGATCATCGCGCCGCTGGCGTCCGGGCGGGCGAAGCCGCCATCGGTGCGGGAGCCGACAGCAAACCCGCCGGTCAGACCGCCGCCCACATCGGCGCGAGAATAGTCGACGACGAGAATGTCGCTTCCCCCACCCCCACTGGCGACATCGGCGGTCAACGGAGCGCTGAGACCCACGTCAATGATGTTGTCGCCGTCGTCTCCGAACAGATTGTCCGAAAAATCGGAGCCGAGCAAGTTCTCGACCGTGTTGAGCATGTCGCCCTCGGCATGCCCCCCGATACCGGCCGTGCCGTCGAGGCGCACCTCCACGCCGGCGTCGGAATCGCGATATTCCGCCCAGTCGCGGCCACTGCCGCCGGATATCAGGTCGGACCCTGCGCCCCCGACCAGCCTGTCGTCGCCGGAGCCGCCGTCGATCACATCGTCCCCCGACAAACCACGAACGGTGTTCGCCCGGTTGTCACCGGTAAGGTTGTCGCCGAAAAAGCTGCCCTCGAGGTCCTCAAAGCTGCTGATTCCGGGCAGAATTACAACTGTGCCGTCGTTGCCCTGCGGGCCGCTGCCGACAATGGTGTCGAGAACAATCGATCCTGGCACGATGGCGACGCCGGCACCAAGGTTGGCGATGATCCCGTTGACGCCAGCGAAACGATAGCTCAAAAGGTCGCGTCCGGGATTGTTGAGCAACCCGCCGCCATCCAGCCGGTCGCCGTCGCCCACAGCGTAGATCGTGTCGTTGCCGAGATTTCCCTTGATGTCGTCGCCGCCGCCGCGACCGTCGATAACATCATCACCGGCGAGGCCATCGATGATGTTCGCGCCTTCGGCGCCGTAGAGCGCATCGCCATAAGCTGAACCCTGGACCAGTTCGATGCTGTCGAGATAGTCGCCATCGGCTTCGCCGCCGATGGCGACGTGGAACTGCAGGTCAATGTAAACCGCGCCCGGCGAAAAGGCGTAGCTCGTCGCGTCCTGGCCGCTGCCGCCCAACATGGCATCGCCGCCGGCGCCACCGAGCAGAAAGTCATCTGTGGTGCCGCCGACGAGCCTGTCGTTGCCGGCAAGACCGAACAGGGCCTTGCCGATATTGCCTTCGAGCACGGCGAAGTTGCCGGATATGAGTTCATCATCATAGACGGTCCCGGTGATCTGTTCGATGCTGAAGAGCCGGTCGCCCTCAGCTTCGCCGCCGAAGCCGCGCGCGAACAGTCCCGTTTCGTCATGGTAGAAGCGAACGCCGGTTCCCGTACCGATGTTCGCGTCTTCGTAGGACACTTCATCGAAGTCTGCGCCCAGCAAGTCACTGCCGGTGATCTGATCGGCGCCGACGCCGCCGTCGAGCCGATCGTCGCCATCGCCGCCGAACAACTGGTCGTCGCCGCTGTTGCCGATCAGGTGGTCGTCGTCCGCGCCCCCGCGCAAGGTGTCGTCACCCGCGCCCGAAGAGATGAAGTCATCGCCGCTTCCGCCGCCGACATCGATCGTCTGCGTTACGTCGCCGGCGACGATCAGGCTGTCGTCAAGATTGCCGAGGTCGCCGATGATCCGCTCGACCGGTCCGGAATCGTCGTCGGTGTTGCCGTATTCCTGGTTGACGCCAAAGCCGCTGACGACGAGACGGCCCGTGACTGCCTGTCCTGTCTCCGAGTCAACGGCATTGCCGATCTGGTAGTATTCCGGCGCCAGAAAGTCGTTACCAATCGCGCCGCTGATATTGCGGAAAATCGCCTGCGCCCCGGTGTGCAGGATGAGGTCGCCCACCTCATAACTTCCATTGGTGCCGTCGTTCCAGTCGGCCAGGCCCAGGTCCTTTGGCGATATACCCGGCTCGCATGCCGTATAGGTGAAGTTCGCGAACTCGGCCTTGGCGATGGTGAAGGTCTTCTTGGCGCTTAGGAAGCCGATGCCGACCTTGAACTGCGCCGACAGGTCGGCCCACGCCCGCCCCGTAAGCGGATCGAGCACGCACTCGCCGATATCCGCCAGCCTTGTCTTGCCATCGTCATCGGCGTCGTGAAGGAACCCGAATCCCTGGAAGTAGACGCCACCGACGATCTTGGCAGACGCGATGCCGATATCGACGCCGACATTGCCCGCAAACAGGGCGTCCATCGCGGCGACAAACCCGTCCGGATCGGGCTGGCCTGTGTCGTCGAAGCTCGCCACGTAGATGCCGTCAAAGATGTTGCCGGTCTCGAAGGACCGCGTGTCGTATCCGAAGTCGAAATCCAGCCGGCCGTCGACGCCGGCCTCAAGCCCCACGCCGAGGGGCCCGAGCAGCCGGAAGAAGAGATCCACGCTGGCGTCGAGTTCGAGCTTGGGAAGATCCAGTTCGATCAGCGTCACCGGATCGAACAACTGATTGAACAGGATATTGATGATAAGGCTCGGATCCTCGAACAGCGGAATGTTGATCGAGAGTTCTTCGGTGAAGAGTTCGTCAAAGCCCTCGACCTCGTTGAACACACCGCTGTCGACAATCCATTGGTTGAATTCATTCAAAGCCTGGGCCGGATCGATGCCAATGAAGGTCGAGACGGTATTGAGGGGATCGTTCGTGACCGTAAAGCTTCCGAGGTTGATACGCCCGCCCTCGCCTTCTCCGAACAGGTCGCGCACCAAGTCGAAATAGGAGACGACTTCAAAGAATCGCGCCAACTGCTGAAGCTGCGGGTTTTCCTGCCCTGCGTCCTCCAGAAAACCGTTAAATGCGAATGCAAGGTCGGCCAGGCTGATGTCGCCGTCCTTTATCAGCGTGGGAAGCTTGTCCAGCCAACCGTTCAGTCCGGCCTTCTCGACCGCCGAATCAATCACCGGCAGCGGCCCGGTGAGGAAGTCAATGAACTTCCCAAGCGCGCCCGAATCGAATACTTCGCCGACCTCGACCAGCATTTCGCTGAAGACGCCAAGCATCGAGCCGATGTCGATGCTGACATTGTTGAACGAAATCACCGGCTGTCCGCCCTCAAGGTCGAATTCCATATGGAGGGTCGTAGAGACGCCCGGCAGCAGGCCGTTCGCCACTTGCGTGCGGAGCGCCAGATCAATCGCCGCCGAGCCCGCGAACTCCACGTCGACGGGCGCTTCAAAGGCATCGTCGGCTCGGCCCGTGGCAAGGTCAATCGACGCTGAAAGACTAAGCTCGGGCGTTTCGGGATCGGCATCCGCCACTTCCAGATCGATGAATCCGAGCTTTCCCTCGGCCGCGACGCCTAGATTGGCTTCCAGGCTCACTGTGAGTTCGTCGGTCCCGCCATTGGCCTCTATCGAAAGCGCTCCCGTATCCCCATCGACACGCAGGCTTGCATTCAGCGCGGCCGCCACGGCGGTGGCAATTCCCCGGTCGATGGCAAGCCCGATCCCCCCCGCGCCGCCTCCCGCCTCAAACGCCTCGTCGACCAGTTCCACGACATCGCTGGCATTGATCGCAATCAGGAAATCGTCGCCATCGTCCGTCGCAGTGATGCCGGCGATAGCGTTAAGCGCCTCGAGCAGTTGTGCGGGCGTGTTTCCGGCCGCGGCCAGCGCGGTATCGATCTGTTGTCCGAAGGTGGCGAAGAACACTTGCCCAGCCGGCAGTTCTAGGCCTTTAAGCACCGGTACGTCTCGGAGCGCTCCTGCTGCGACCCGGTTTGCCATACCGTCGAAGAAGGATTCGAAGCTGCTGCGCAGCGCGGCCGTGGTGATTGCCATCCCAGTTCTCCCATGTTCCAATCGGCTTGCGGCCTCATCGCTTGAGACGTCTGAGGCCGGGGAACCCATGGCAGTGCGCGCGATCATCCCCAGTGGGTTACAACAAGATGACGTTGCGTCGCGCTACATGATTATCCTGAGTGCGCTATGCTACGGCGGATCACTGCTGTCAGTCGGCAAATTCCGACAGGCTGCGCGAGGAAGCCGTCAATCTTTCGTCAGGCTCCCTCTGAGCGACGGGGCGGGGGTGGGGCGGCGCGGTGGGGAGGGCGGGGGGGGGGGGGGGGGGGGGGGGGGGGGCGCTTGCGTGCCCGCGAAGCGGGGTCCTGGCGGATCAGTCCAGCGATTCGACGGATTTGATCAGGGCAACCAACTGGCTTTGCTGGCCGATATCGGTCTTGCGATAGATCCGCTCGAGATAGGTGCGGGCGGTTTTCAGCGTGATCTGGCAGCTTTCCGCCGCGTGACGCAGCGTGGCCCCCGAGGCAAGGGCAAGACCGAGCCGGGCCTCGGAAGGGGTGAGGTCCAGCAGGCCCCCGACCTGTTCGACGGCTCGCCGGGGATCGAAAGGACCTTTTGCGCGCAGGAGCACCACGGCCTGCCGGCTTGCCGGAGTGCCGAAGAGCCCGGATGTCTGATAGGGGGCGATCGTCGCCACCATTTGCTGGGGGGTGCCAAGGCCAAGCACCAGCGAGCCGCCGGGCTGGGTGCCGTCGCGCGCCAGGACCGACCGCAGCAGCCGGTCGAAGCTGCGCAGATGTTTGGGATCCTGGCAATGGAGCAGGTTGCCGCGCAGGGTCAGCGGCGCGTTCGGGCGTCCGAGCAGTGTTTCGGCCCTTGCATTGAAAGAGGTGGGAAGCCCGGCCTCGTCGAGCAGCACCATGCCCACCGGCAGGTCGGCGAAGGCCGAGGCCAGGCTCTGCCTTTGCTTCAGAAGACTTCCGATCTCGCCGGCGCGGGCGACATGGGCGACGCAGAGGCGGAAGAAGGCGATTTCCTCTTCGCTGAAATCGCCCTGCCCCTGGCCGCGGTGAATCTGCGCGGTCCAGAATTCATCCGGCCCGCTGACCGGAATCCGGAAGATCAGGTCGCGCGCCATGTCGCGAGCCCGGAAGAGATCGGTCCACAGCGGGCGGTTGCGCAGCGCCTCTTCGTCGATCAGCGCCTCGCGGCGATAGACCTCTCCGGGCCGGGCCCTGCCATAGGCCGCCCCCAGCGGATCCCGCATCAGCATCTCGACCGACTGGCGCGAGTTCAACTCCTGATCTTCTACATCGCTGATGGCGTTGCAGCCGCTGGCCCGCAGATGGAAGATGCAGCTGCGCGCGCTATGCAGGGTCTCGGTCAGTGGTTTCAGCGCATCGGCCCAGTTGGCCCGGCCATAAGCGGCATCATAGAAGCCGGATATGACCGATGAAGCCGTTTCGACATTGATCCGCTGTGCCACGTTGAGACCTTCCGACCAACATTCCCCAAGTGGCCTGCCTTAACGTCAAGATCGCCAGATTTCGTTGGTTGAGCAAGCATTTTTTTCGCCTTGAGCGGCGTCTGCAGTCGCGCCGACGCATGGAACGGGGCGGTTCGGGCCGCGAACCCGCATCATCCTTGCTTGGGGGAGGTGCTATTCAACAGAGCGGACTGAACCGCCCCGGGATTGTCGGAGGCTTCAACTCCTGAGAAGGTGGAGCCATCATGAGCAAAACAACGAACAAGTTTTCACCTGAAGTGCGTGCCCGGGCGGTTAGGATGGTGCTAGACCATGAAGGCGATCATTCGTCACGTTGGGCGTCGATTGTGTCGGTTGCCGAGAAGATCGGCTGTGTGCCGCAGACGCTCTTTGAGTGGGTGAAGAAAGCCGAGGTCAACAGCGGCAAGCGTGCTGGTGTGACAACCGACATGGCCGACAAGATGAAGGCCCTTGAACGTGAGAACCGGGAACTTCGCCAGGCCAATGAGATCCTGCGCAAGGCGTCCGCATATTTTGCCCAGGCGGAGCTCGACCGCCCGTTCAAGAGATGATCACATTCATTGATGATCATCGTGGCGCCCATGGGGTCGAGCCGATTTGCAAGGTTTTGCCGATTGCCCCTTCCACTTATCATGACCATGCCGCCAAGCAGGCCGACCCGGAAAAACGTTCGGTTCGAGCGAAGAAAGACATGGCCCTGAAGCCGGAGATCGCCCGCGTCTTCAATGAAAATTTCGAGGTTTACGGCGTGCGCAAGGTCTGGCGGCAATTGAAGCGCGAGAACATCGTCGTGGCCCGCTGCACCGTGGAGAGATTGATGCAAAGCATGGGGTTGCATGGGGTTATTCGCGGCAAACACGTGCGAACCACGTTCAGCGACAAGACAGCGCCATGCCCGCTGGATCACGTCAACCGGCAGTTCCACGCGCCCGCTCCCAACAGGTTGTGGGTGTCGGACTTCACCTATGTCTCGACATGGTCAGGGATGGTCTATGTCGCGTTCGTCATCGACGTCTATGCCCGCTACAACGTGGGCTGGCGTGTGAGTCGAACAGCTCATGCGGGCTTCGTGCTGGACGCGCTTGAGCAAGCCATCCACGACAGGAAACCCGTCAGCAACCTCATTCACCACAGTGATCGCGGCAGCCAATACCTCTCGATCAAATACACCGAACGACTGGCAGAGGCGGGCATCGAACCATCGGTCGGCAGTGTCGGTGACAGCGCAGCCTGCCCCCGGGCTTGACCCGGGGGACAACGCTCTCGCCGAAACAATCAACGGACTCTACAAGGCCGAGGTGATCCACAGGCGGGGACCATGGCGCTCCTTCGAAGCCGTCGAGTTCGCAACCTTGGAATGGGTCGACTGGTTCAATCGCCGGCGCCTGCTCGAGCCCATCGGCAACATCCCGCCAGCCGAAGCCGAAGAAAAATACTACGCAGCAACCCAAGCCATGGACAATCTTCCCATGGCCGCATAACTTAAACAAACAAGCCTCCGGCAAACCCGGGGCGGTTCATTTTGATACTTTCCTCGTCCCTCAACAGTTCTCTCCTCATCCCGTTGGCTTTCCCTAGTAATTGCTCACCCCGCCGCTATGAGGAGGCCAGCGGCTCGCCTTGGAGGGTTAGCTTGATGGCGTTGAGGGCTGTGATGGATCGGCGTCTGGCGGTTTCGAGGACCGAGCGGATGTCAGCGTTGAGCGCCATCGCACCCCTGTCGGTCGTGAAGTCGTAGGCGCGCAGCCAGGTCTGCCGCACGATGATCGCGTCGGCGGGAATCGAACGGACCTGCTCTATGAAGCGGGCAAGGTGCCAGGCAATCTGGGGTTCGGTCGGGCGATAGTCGGCGACCGCCGGGGCCACCGCCTGTGCCTGGCCGAGATTGTCGACCTGCAACACCCAGGGAGCGATGGTGCCGCGCCCCGATTGCCAGACGAGGGCCGATGCGAATCCGGCCGAGAGGATCAGCGAGCCGAAGGTCATATAGCGCCAGTTCTTCGCCTGCACTCGGGCGGAGCCGATGCGCTCGTCCCAGACCTGAGCGCCCTTGACACGGATCTGGTCGTCCTTGACGCGCACCTGCTCCTTCAGGAACTCGATCATGCCGGTATCGGCAGGCTGAGTTGGCCGGGTTCCGGTGCGATCGGCCTCACGCTCGTCGCGGGCATCACGCGCCGATGTCGAAGGCTGCGATGTCCTCGCCGCGTCTTCGACGTTGCGACGTTGGTCGACCGCGTCACCAGCACTTTGCCTTTCCGGTGTTTCGTCATCCGCTTCGACCACGCCATCGTTACCGCTGCTGTCGGCACTGGTGCGTGGCGGTATTCGGTTAAGCGCGTCCGTGCTGGTTGGTACAGCTGCATGCGCCTGCATGCCGGTCGGTGCACCTGCGTGCACCTGCATTCGGGTCGGTTCTGCTGCATGCACTTGCTTGCCGGTCGATGCACCTTCATGCACTTGCATGCGGGTCGGTGCAGCATCGGAACTTTCGGCGTTTTCCACGACTTCGCCAGGCTCTGCACCTGCATGCAGCTGCAAGCCGCTGCGCGCGCCTGCATCGTCCTGCGACGGTGCAGTTGAGCCGTTTTTGGGTGAGTCGGCGAGCGCGCCGGGCAACGGCGAGACAGACACAAGCGAAGCAACGGCATCCCTGTCAACAGCGTCAGTCAGTTCTGATCTGGCCTCGGCCGGCTCTTCGGTCGCATCGTTTTCGGCGGCCACCTGCAATGGAAGGGAAGCGCCGAAATGCGGCGCGGCGCGCCGGAAACCGGTCACGGCGCGATTGTGAAAATCGTTCATGACCATAGTCTACCATGTCGCCAATTGCGCATGGCGGAATTTACCAGTTCATTACATCGCAAAAAACAGGGTGGGCCGAAAGGGAGTCCATTGATCTATCGGTGGATTTAGCGCAATGAGATCAGATACATACGGAGATTGATGGTGCCCCTGACCGGCAACGAACGCATTCTCATTGCCGGTGGCGGCATCGGCGGATTGGCCACGGCTCTCGGTCTGGCGCAAAAGGGCTACCCGTCGGTCGTGCTGGAAAAGGCGCGCGAACTGGGCGAGATCGGCGCCGGCATCCAGCTTGGACCGAACGCCTTCCACGCCTTCGATTATCTCGGCGTCGGCGATGCGGCCCGCGCCATGGCGGTTTATATCGACAGCCTGCGGCTGATGGATGCGCTTGCCGGAAACGAGATCTGCCGCATCCCGCTGGACGAGGCGTTTCGCGCCCGCTTCCGCAACCCCTATGCCGTTGTGCATCGCGGCGACCTGCATGGCGTCTTCCTGAAGGCCTGCCGTGACAATCCGCTGGTCGACCTGCGCACCTCGAGCGAAGTCACCGACTACGAACAGGACGGCGCGCGCGTCACGGCAAGGTTGTCGAATGGCGAAACCGTTGAAGGCAAGGCGCTGATCGGCGCCGACGGGTTGTGGTCGAACGTGCGCAGGAAACTTGTCGGCGATGGCGCGCCGCGGGTTTCCGGTCACACCACCTATCGCTCGGTGATCCCGACCGGGGAAATGCCGGAAGATTTGCGCTGGAACGCCGCGACGCTGTGGGCCGGTCCGAAATGCCACATCGTGCACTACCCGCTGTCGGGCTGGAAGGTGTTCAACCTCGTCGTCACCTTCCACAACGATGCGGCGGAGCCGGTTGCCGGCAAGCCGGTGACGCATGAGGAAGTGCGTCGCGGTTTCGAGCATGTCGCGCCGGTGGCGCGCCAGATCATCGAGCGCGGCCGCGACTGGAAGCTGTGGGTGTTGTGCGACCGCGAGCCGATCCTGAACTGGGTCGACGGACGGGTGGCGCTGCTTGGCGACGCAGCGCATCCGATGCTGCAATACTTCGCGCAAGGGGCGTGCATGGCGATGGAGGATGCGGTGTGCCTGTCCGCCGAGATGGAGGCGCATTCGGGCGATGTCGAGCGGGCGTTGCCGGCCTACAACGCCCGTCGTCGGCTGCGCACCGCGCGCGTGCAACTGCAGTCGCGCGAGATCGGCCAGCACATCTATCACCCCGCAGGCGCCCATGCCGAATTGCGCAACGCGGTGATGAAGGCGAAATCGCCCGACCAGTGGTATGACGCGATCGCCTGGCTGTACGGCTCCACCGGGCTTGAGGGTGCGGTTTCGCAAGGGGCGGCGAGCCGGTAGGCGCGATTCCGGTTGCCAAGCCCGCGCCATGCAATAACTTGCCGTGCGACACACCAACCGGAGTCTGTCCATGACTGACCTGCTGCCGAAGGATTGGCGCGACGCAACGCTTGTCACCCGCGTATGGCGTCCCGAGTTTGGCGGGCCGTCTGTCGCGGTGGTGCGCGGCGATGTTCTCATCGACATCACGTCGCGCGAGACGCCGACCATGCGCGACCTGCTGGAGCGTGACGATGCAGCAGGCCACGCGCTAACGGCGCCCGGCGAGCGCATCGGTCCGATTGGCGACATCGCCGCAGATTCGCTCGCTGCGCCAGGCGATCTGTCGCGCCCGCACCTGCTTTCGCCGAACGACCTGCAGGCGGTGAAGGCATGCGGCGTCACCTTCGCGCGCTCCATGGTGGAGCGGGTGATCGAGGAGAAGGCGGCCGGCGACCTGACCCGCGCCGCCGCCATCCGCGCCGCTTGCGCCGACATCATCGGCGACAGCTTGCGTAATCTCAAACCCGGTTCGCCCCAGGCGGCGGATGTGAAGGCGGCGCTGATCCGCGAGGGGCTGTGGTCGCAATATCTCGAAGTCGGCATCGGTCCCGATGCCGAGGTGTTCTCCAAGGCGCAGCCGATGGCATCTGTCGGTTTCGGCGCAGATGTCGGGCTGCACCCGGTTTCCAATTGGAACAATCCCGAGCCGGAAATTGTGCTCGCGGTCAATTCGCGCGGCGACACGGTGGGCGCGGCGCTTGGCAACGACGTCAACTTGCGCGATGTCGAGGGGCGCTCGGCGCTGCTGCTCGGCAAGGCGAAGGACAACAACGCATCTTGCGCCATCGGTCCGTTCATCCGGCTGTTCGACGCCAGCTACGGCATCGATCATGTGCGCGGCGCCGAACTCGACCTGCGCGTTGAAGGCCTGGACGGCTTTATGCTGAACGGCAAGAGTTCGATGCGCGAGATCAGCCGCGATCCGCTCGACCTTGTTTCGCAAACACGCGGCCGTCACCACCAGTACCCGGACGGGTTCATGCTGTTCATGGGCACGCTGTTTGCGCCGACCGCCGACCGCGACAAGCCGGGCGAAGGCTTCACGCACAAGCTCGGCGACAAGGTGACGATCTCGTCGCCGGAACTTGGCGCGCTGGCGAACACGGTGCGGTTGTCCACCCAATGCCCCGAATGGACTTTCGGGACGTCGGCGCTGATGCGCAATCTCTCGGGCAGGGGGCTGCTCGGCTGAGATTTGCCGCCCGAAGAATGGCTGCGACGCTATCGCCGGTGGACATTCGGAGCAATACATGCAAAAATTCCGATGTATCGTCCGGCGTCTTCGCCGGTCGCGCACAGGGAGGTTTCCATGAACACGTTCACAGCCGCTGTTTCCGGGTTTGCAGGCATCACGATGCTTGCGCTGACGCCCGCCCTTGCCGCCGACGACACGGTGACAAAGACCACGACCGAGCCGTTTGCCGACGTGGCGCAGGCCGCCAGCGACGCCATTGTCAACCGTGGTTACACGATCGACTATCACGGCTTCATCGGCGACATGCTGAAGCGCACCGCCGCCGATGTCGGCGCAACGAAGGAACTCTACAAGGATGCACAGTTCTTCACTTTCTGCTCGGCCGTCGTGTCGCGCCGGGTGATGGAGGCCGATGCGGTCAACATCGCCTATTGCCCCTATGTCGTGTTCGTCTACGAGCGCGCCGACCAGCCCGGAACGGTCACCGCCGGCTTCCGCAAGCTGCCTGCGGGCAATGGCCGTGACGAGGTCAACACGCTGCTGACGGAAATCGTCGAGGAAGCGACCGGCGGTTTGTGAGTGCTGCCGCTCAGGCCGCCGCCAGCTTCGGCGTGCGGGTCGAACCACGCCACAGGATGAGCAGCATCACGGCGACGTTCAGCACGTTGAAGGCGATGCCATTGATGAAGGCGGCGGCATAGGAGCCGGTCAGGTCGTAGATCCAGCCGGACATCCAACCGCCGACCGCCATGCCGACCACGGTCGCCATGATGACGAGGCCGATGCGCCGTCCGGCTTCCTGAGGCGCCATGTATTCGCGCACAATGACGGCGTAGGACGGCACAATGCCGCCCTGGCTCAGCCCGAAGACGAACGACACGACGTAGAGCGAGACCAGCGCGTCGAAGGGCAGGTAGAGAAACAACGCCAGCCCCTGCAGCACCGAGCCGATCAGCAGCGTCTTTACTCCGCCGATGCGGTCGGCGAGAAATCCCGATCCGAGGCGGCTGACAATGCCGGCGCCGAGCATCAGCGACAGCATCTCGGCGCCGCGCGCCGGCCCGTAGCCGAGATCGGCGCAATAGGCGACGATATGCACCTGCGGCATCGCCATCGCCATGCAGCATCCGAAGCCGGCGACCATCAGCATCGCCTGCAGCATGCGCGGCGACAGGTCGATCGACTTGGCCCCGATCGCCATGGCCGATCCGGCGATGCCGAGGCGCGGCGACGGGCGGCGCAGCAGCGCGATCGTCGGCGCCATCGCCACCAGGCACAGCACGCCGATCAGGATGTAGGCGAAGCGCCAGCCGCCTTGACCGAGCGCCCATGAGATCACCAGCGGCCACACAGCGCCGGCAAGATAGTTGCCGCAGGCAACCGTCGCCACGGCAATGCCGCGGCGCTTGTCGAACCAGTGCGAGATGTCGGCCATCAATGGCGCGAAGGTCGCCGCATTGCCGAAGCCGATGGCGAGATGGATCAGTGCGAAAGGCCACAGCGATGTGGTGAACGCCGCAGCGACAAAGCCGATGGCGAGCGTGACTGTCGCCACGAGCAGCGGCAAAATCACGCCATGCCTGTCGATTGCGCGGCCTATCAGCATGTTGCCGGCCCCAAAACCGATCATCGCCAGCGTGTAGGGAATTGAGGCGTCGGCGCGCTCGACGCCGAATTCCTCCTGCACGGCTGGCAGCACCACGACGATCGCCCAGATGCCGACGGCGCCGAACGAGCCGAGAAACAGCGAGACCACCATGCGCGCCCACGCATATGGACCGTCGATGTCGGCGCGGCTTGCAGGACGGGCGGAAACGAGATCGGCAAGTAACAACACGGGCATGTTCCGGCGGCAGTCGCCGCCGATAGCATGGAACGCGGCGAAACCATGCGTAAAAAAGCGTCATCGTGACACTGGCGCGCCGGAAAGCTTTGACCCCGCAGATCGACCTGACTATCTGTCTGTAAAGGCAGCCAACATTCGTGTGGCGCAGGTGATTCCAGGACAGACCGACCATGCGCGACATTCTTTCCGACTTCGACGCGGGCCGTTTTCTGAGCGATCCCGATCCGGTGCGCCGGGCGCAGATCCAGATGGCGCGGCAGTTGCCGAAACGGTTCTACGACAAGGTCACGACAGGTCCGGGAGGCGAAGGCTACACTGTTCTGTTGGATGGAAGACCGATCCGCACCGCCGCCAAGCGCCCGGTTTCGCTGTCGTCCTTGAAACTGGCGCAGCGGCTTGCGGAAGAATTCGATGCGCAGCGCGATGTGCTGAACCCGGCGGCGATGCCGCTGTACCGGCTCGTCAACACCGCGCTCGATGCGGTGGCCGACCGCTTGGAAGCCGTGCGCGACGACATTGTCGCTTACGCCGGATCTGACCTGCTGTGCTACCGGGCCGAAGAGCCGGAGGCGCTATGCGAGCGCCAGCGTCTGGCCTGGGACCCGGTGCTGGAAAAGATCGTGCAGCGGCACGGCGCCCGTTTCCGTCTCGCGGGCGGAATCATGCACATTGCGCAGGACGACGTGGCGCTTGCCGCCATTCGCCGCCGCGTCGATACGATCGACGATCCGGTCGTGTTGGCGGCGCTGCACTCGGTCACGACGCTGACCGGCTCGGCGTTGCTGGCGCTGGCCCTGCTCGACGGCGATCTCGATGCGTCGGACGCCTGGACGCATGCGCATGTGGACGAGGACTGGAACGAGGAACTCTGGGGCGCCGATGAGGAGGCGCAAGCGCGGCGCGCTGCGCGGTGGCTCGAGATGCAGGCGGCGGCTTGGGCGTTGGGGCATGCCTGAACGGGTTCAAGGGTGTAGCGGCCAGTGCACGCCAGAAAATCCGGACAACAAAAAAGCGCCTGCCGGGGAGGAGGTCGGCAGGCGCTTCATTTCAAAGACCGGGCCTGGGAGGAGGAGTGGCGCCGGCCTTTCGTCCGTCAGGGCTGGGAGGAGGAGTGCCCCGACGAATTCCGTTTGGTCATTTCAGACCGTGGCGGGCAACCCGCGGGATATCCACGCGCGCGATGCCGAGATCAGCCAGATCGCGGTTCGACAGGTTCTCGAGTTCAGAGACGGTACGGCGATACTGGCGCCAATTGCGGAGAGATTGTCTGAAGTTCATCATCTTTCTCCTTAATTCTGGAGTTTGCGAGCCGGGCGCCTGGGAGGAGGAGTGGCGCCCGGCTCTTTGATCCGCCGGACCTGGGAGGAGGAGCGGTCCTTAGCGAATGGTCTTGTTTTTCAGCGTTCGTTTGCCGTTCAGACGGCCGAGGCGCGGCGCGCCACGAAGTCGATGTCGGCGCGAGACAGGCCGAGGTCATTCAGTTCGCGGGTGGTGAGCTTGCTCAACTCGCGCACGGTCGCCCGGTAACGGCGCCACTGATTGAAGGAGCGTGCGATGTTCATTTCATTTCCTTTAGGCTTTCGCCTTTGCTTCGTTTCGTTTGCGATCCTGATATACGCTCGACCCAAACCGATTTGGAGGGCCAGAACAGCACGCCTGCCATGCATTTTTTGCATTGCAGCATTCACCGCTGGTTCATTTTGCAGTGCAACAATCGCACCGCGATTCTTCTGCTTGCCGCTCGCGGCCCTGCAACAGCGGCGGTGGCCGCGTCATGCCGGCATTTTTCCTTTGAACGCGCCATGCGCAATGATATAGAGCCCCGGTTTCCGGGTAGTCGCAGACGCTCCGGGCGGGTGTGGCGGAACTGGTAGACGCACTGGATTTAGGTTCCAGCGCTGTGAGGCATGGGGGTTCGAGTCCCTCCACCCGCACCATGTCCCCGGCAAATCCTGCGGTTTGGCGTCGGCGCTTTCGCGATTTTTCTCGCGTTGGCGCTTGTTGCGCATCCGGATCAGGGACATGGAAGCACTGCCGCCGGCTTTGGGCCACCGCGGCGCAATGACAAGGCAAGGAATTTAGAACATGCAGGTCGTGGAAACGCTCAACGAGGGCCTCAAGCGCGAAATCAAGGTGCTGGTTCCGGCCGGTGACATGGAAGCGCGGCTTTCCGAGAAGCTGGATGACGCCAAGGACAAGGTTCGTCTCAAGGGCTTCCGTCCCGGCAAGGCGCCGGCGGCGCTGCTGCGCAAGATGTATGGCAAGTCGCTGATGGCCGAGATCGTCAACGATCTGCTCAGCAACAAGCCGCGCGAAATCCTGGCCGAGCGTGGCGAGAAGTCTGCGACCCAGCCCGAAATCGCCATGACCGAGGACGAGAAGGAAGCCGAGCGCATTCTGGCCGGCCAGGCCGATTTCGAATTCTCGATGAGCTACGAGATCGTACCGGTGATCGAGGTCGGCGACCTGACCGGCATCTCGGTCACGCGCCCGGTGGTCGATATCCCCGATGAGGACGTCGAGAAGCAGGCCGCCCGCGTCGCTGAATCGGCGCGCGACTACTCGACGAAGGACGGCGCCGCCGAAAGCGGGGACCGGGTGACCATCGACTACGCCGGCTCGATCGACGGCGAGCCCTTCGAAGGCGGCGCCGACAACGGCGCCAAGCTGGTGCTGGGTTCGGGCAACTTCATTCCCGGTTTCGAAGACCAGCTGATCGGCGCCAAGGCGGGCGACGAGCGCACGGTGAAGGTGACCTTCCCCGAGGATTATCCGGCTGCGCACCTCGCCGGCAAGGAAGCCTCGTTTGCCGTCACTGTGCAGGCCGTCGAAACCGCCGGCGAACTGGTGATCGACGACGAATTGGCCAAGAAGCTCGGGCTTGAAAGCGCCGAACGCCTGCGCACCATCGTGCGCGAACAGATGGAAAGCCAGTTTGGCGCGATGACGCGCCAGAAGGTGAAGCGCCAGATCCTCGACGCTCTCGACAACGACTACAAGTTCGATACGCCGTCGAAGCTGGTGGATGCCGAGTTCAACAACATCTGGAACCAGATCCTGAAGGACCTCCAGGAGGCTGGCAAGACGTTCGAGGATGAGGAAACCACCGAGGACGCCGCCCGCGACGAGTACCGCCGCCTCGCCGAGCGCCGCGTGCGCCTCGGCCTCCTGCTCTCCGAGATCGGCGAGAAGGCTGGTGTGACCGTGACCGAGGACGAACTGCAGCGCTCGCTCTACAACCACATCCGCCAGTATCCGGGTCAGGAACAGCAGGTCTACGATTTCTTCCGCAACAATCCCGACGCGGTAGCCAACCTGCGCGCGCCGATCTTCGAGGAAAAGGTGATTGACCACCTGCTCGCCACCATCAAGGTGGAGGACAAGACGGTCACCCGCGAGGAGCTGATGGCTGACGACGAGGACGAACTCGCCACGGCCAAAAAGGCGTCCGCAGAAGACAAGGACGCCGAAAAGCCGGCGAAGAAAAAGGCCGCAAAGAAGAAGGCCAAGGATGAAGAAGCCGCCGGAACCGGTGAGTGACGATCCTTCGCGTCCAGTTGAAAAAGCCGCCCGCGTTGGCGGCTTTTTGTTTGGAGCAATTCTCTAGGCCCCGTGGACGGATTGGAGATAGATTTCGCCGGCGAAAGCGATCTCCAATCCGTCCACAGGGCCTAGAAAACACCGCCGAGCACTCTGACCTCGTAGACGAAGCCGTATTTGCGGCCGTGCTTCTTTCGCAGCGCCGCGCCATAAGTTTGGTGGGTTTCGATACCCGGCACAGAATTGGCTGCTTCCGCAAGGTCGACAAGACGCAGCCAGTACCGGGCGGCATGACCGTAAGCCTGGCTCTTGCCATTGTTGAGGATATCGTTGAGCAGCGCGCGGTAGAGCACCACTGCGGCCGCGGCGTGCGCCTCCTCCAGGATTTCTGCCGCTGCCGAGAGAAGGTCGTAGTGTTGGCCGGACCATGCAGCATGGTTGCGCAACACCAGTGCGGCGGCGCGGTCGGTGCGGGGCCAAAGCAGATAGAATGACAGCGCGCGATGAATGTCCTTCGACGCGTCGACAACGGCAAAGGCGCGGTCGGTTTCCTCGAATTCGGCGAAATCGTCGAGCGCAGCGATGTATGCGCGCAGCGTTTCCACTTGCAGCGACTTCTCGAACCAATCCCAGCGCGTCTGTTGCGCCGCCTTTCGTTCACCGATCGCCCACAGGATATCGGCCTCCAGCATGATCCGATCCTCATTCATTTCATCGCCGACGACCACGATGCCGAGATCGGTACGGTGCAAGTGGCGGACCAGGCTGCGCGGCGACTTCTCGCGGACCCATTTCAGGGCTTCCGCATGCCGGCCGGCCTCATGCAGGCGCCGCGCGATCGCGAGCGGGCTGCGCGCGTTTGGCGAAAGCGAAGCGGCCAGCGTCACCCAGCGATCGAGATTGCCGTCCGCGTCGGCCAAGGCCATGCGCACCGCAATCGCCGCATCGCCGCTGCGGTCGATCCAGAACGGGTTCTTCTGCGGCGCTTTGGCGCGCGGGAGCTTGGCCAGCGCCTCGTCCCAGGCGTTGCGCACCGACGCCGGCAACCGGCCGGCCAGCGCCAGCGCGGTGGTCAGCCCGAGCCCGTCATGGTCGTCGAGCAGCAGCTTTGTCGCAAGCGGCGGCAACAGCGCGGCCGATTTCTCCGGCAAGCCGGGCAAAAGCTCGACCAGCGTTTCAAGCGCATCGTCATAGACTGGATTCACCAGCCGGCCATTGTAGACCCGTTGGAACACATGTTCGCTGGTTGCGATGAAACGCAGCAGGTTTTCGGCAGCTGCTCCTGTGTCGTGAGCCGCCAGGTCAGTGGCGATGGTGCGCACAGTCACGCGCAAATCTGCGGCGTATGCGGCCTCCCGTTCATAAGTGACGGCCGATTTGGCGCGCTCGATCGCAGAAAGCTGCTTTTCGACCTCTCGCGCCAGCGCCGCCGGACCCTTCAGCACCGTCAGCGCGGCCTTGACCCGTTTGCGGAATTTCGGGTTGGTCTCAGACTCCTCCGCGATTAGTTCGATCAGGCGCTGCAAGCCGAGCTTCTCAAGTGCTTTTGTGTCGACGCCGGCTGTTTTGGGCATGCCTGCACCACTCCTTGAACGCTTCAACCTGTCACGGCAGCGCCACCTTCGCCGCCAGCGCCAGCAGCATGCCGACGGTGAGGAACCAGCCGACCATGAAGATGGAGCGGCGTTGCTTGATGTCGTTGGTGGTCAGGTGCACCCATGCGTGGGCGATGCGCGACAACACGAAGATCCACGCCAGCCCGAGAGCAAGCCAGGTGACGCCGCCGACGGCGTGCAGCGCAAGGCACAGCACGTAGAACAGCACCGGCAGTTCGAACTGGTTCGACACGTTGCGCGCCGCCGTGGCGCTGCGCTCCGGGTCGTTCGGGATGCGGAAATCGCCGCCCCGCGCCTCGCCGGCCTTGACCGCCGCAATGCGCCGGTTGCTCATGATCACGTAGACCGCGAGCGTCAGCGCCCCCTGCAGGATCATTGGCCAGAAGATCAGGTTCTGCTGCATGGCGTGCGCCTCCGGTTTCGGCAAGGCTACCTGTCTTTGCAGCACGCCGGAAGCCCCGCACGGGGGCTATGCACAGCTGCCAGGATGCGCCGGTCACATCCCGCCCGGATAATTCGGGCTTTCGCGCGTGATCGTCACGTCATGGGCGTGGCTTTCGCGCAGGCCCGCATTGCTGATGCGCACGAAACGCGCCTTTTCGCGAAATTCGGGCAGCGTTTTGGCGCCCGTATATCCCATGGCCGCCTTCAGCCCGCCGGCAAGCTGGTGCAGCACCGCCGATACCGGCCCCTTGTAAGGCACCTGGCCCTCGATGCCCTCCGGCACCAGTTTCAACTGGTCGCGCACCTCGGCCTGGAAATAGCGGTCGGCAGAGCCGCGCGCCATCGCGCCGACCGAGCCCATGCCGCGATAGGCCTTGTAGGAGCGGCCCTGGTACAGATAGACCTCGCCCGGGCTTTCATCCGTGCCGGCAAGCAGCGAACCGACCATTGAGGCGGCGGCGCCGGCGGCGAGCGCCTTGGCGAGATCGCCGGAAAACTTGATGCCGCCATCGGCGATCACCGGCACGTTCGCCCTGTCGGCGACTTCCACCGCGCCCATGATCGCCGACAATTGCGGTACTCCGACGCCGGCGACGATGCGCGTGGTGCAGATCGAACCGGGCCCGATGCCGACCTTGATCGCGTCTGCGCCGGCGTCGATCAGCGCCTGTGCGCCGCCCGGCGTCGCGATGTTTCCGGCCATGATGCGCACTGCGTTGGACAGCTTCTTCACCCGCGGCACCATGTCGAGCACCCGCTGTGAATGCCCGTGCGCCGTGTCGATGACGATCAGGTCGATGCCGGCGTCGACCAGCCGCTCGGCCCGCTCGAAACCGTCGTCGCCAACTGAGATGGCGGCCGCAACGCGCAGCCGCCCGGCCGCGTCCTTGGCGGCGTTCGGGTTCAATTGCGATTTCTCGATGTCCTTGACCGTGATCAGCCCGACGCAATGGCCGCGCATGTCAGTCACCAGCAGTTTTTCGATGCGGTGCTTGTGCAGCAAGCGCTTGGCCTCGTCCTGGTCGACGTTCTCGCGCACGGTGACCAGGTTGTCGCGCGTCATCAGCTCGTAGATGCGCTGGCCGGGATCGGAGGCGAAGCGCACGTCGCGGTTGGTGAGGATGCCGACGAGGCGGCCGGGCTTCTTGCCGCCGTTGCCGGCGTTCTCCACCACCGGAATGCCGGAGATGCCGTGCGCCTTCATCAGCGACAGCGCCTCGGCCAGCGTCGCGTCCGGGCCGATGGTGACCGGGTTCACCACCATGCCGCTCTCGAATTTCTTAACCTGCCGCACCTGCTCGGCCTGCTCGTCCGGCTTCAGGTTGCGGTGGATGACGCCAATGCCGCCGGCCTGCGCCATGGCGATGGCGAGCCGCGCCTCCGTCACCGTGTCCATGGCCGAGGACAGGATCGGCAGCGACAGTTCGATGCCGTCGGCAATGCGGGTGCGGATGTCGGTCTCGCCGGGCAGCACTTCCGAATGACCGGGCTGCAGCAGCACATCGTCGAAGGTGAGCGCAAGAGCGCCGGTCGCGGTTTCGATGATGGTCGCCATGGCGTCGCCCCTCGTGACGGAAAATGCGGACCGGCCAGCGTCTTCGCAACGCCGACTCACGAACCGCCGGGTGAACGGGATTGACGGCGGCGGTTACCAGTTTCCCGTGACGATGGGAAGACGTCCGGCGGATGCGGGCAAGGCAATCAGGCAAAGCGCTTTGCAACGCGTTTCACTCCCACCCCTAGCCCCTCAAGGGGGAGGGGGCGGGCTGCCCGCGGACTCAGTTATTGCCTTCGGCGTTGCGTCATTTCCGGTTATCGGTGCACAGCCTTGCAGTCCCCCTCCCCCTTGAGGGGAGGGGTCAGGGGTGGGGGTAGCCGTCACCCGATTGCCCTGTGGCCGCGGGCTGCGATCGTCAGGCTTTGCGCCGCGCGACTTCGTCCCTGAACCGGTGCGCGATCACCGCCGGATCGAGTTCGATCACCGGTACCGGCACGTTGCCCGACGCGCATTTGGCGACGATCACGGTCATCCTGTTCGAAGCGAGCGCATTGCGCAGCACCTCGGCCGTTTCCTCGGCCCGGCATTCAATGACGTTGTCGCAGCCGCAGGCTTCAGCCACTTTCGTCAGCGAGGTCTTCAGCCCGGCATAGGTCGGCTGGTCGCCGGTCGAACCGTAGGAGCCGTTGTCGACGATCAGCAGGATGAAATTGTCGGCGACATTGTTGGCGATGGTCGGCAGCGTGCCGAGATTAGTCAGCACCGAGCCGTCGCCGTCGATGGCGATCACCTTCGCCTTCTGGTTCAGCGCCAGCCCGAGCCCGATCGAGGAGCACAGCCCCATCGTGCCGAGCATATAAAAGTTCGCCGGCCGGTCCTCCAGCATGTACAGCTCCTGCGACGGCAGGCCGATATTGCAGACCACCAGCTCGTCGCGGATGACGGGCAGGATGGACTTGAGAAGCTCGCTGCGGATCATGCCGAACCCTTCCAGAAGCTGGCGTCGGTGAGGATTGCGACCGGCTTTCGCGCCACGAAGGTGTGCGCGAGAATGCCGTCGAGTTCGCCGACATCGTCTGGCCGGTGGAAATGATAGGTCGGAACGGAAAGCTGCGACAGCAGCGCCTTGGTGTGCACCGCCATCTCCACCTGGCAGTTGATGCGCTCGCCGACCTCGCCGCGATAGCTGATCAGCATTGGCAGCGGGAAGCGGTAGTATTGCGTCAGGGTGACGAGCGCATTGATGACGACGCCAACCGCCGTGTTCTGCATGATGATGCAGGGCCGCGTTCCGGCAAGCCAGGCGCCGGCGCACAGGCCGATACCCTCGTCCTCCTTGTTGCAGGGGACATGGCGAAAGCCCGTGGCCTTGTCGACCCGCTCGATCACCCCGGCCAGTTGCTTGCAGGGCACCGAGGTGACGAAACCGATCCGGGCTCGGACCATGCTTTCCACTATGGCGTCGTTGACGTTCATGGCATTCCTTTGGTGCTGGGTCTGGCCATGTCGCGTGCCCTCTGGTGCAAACGTCGCCGGGCGGCCTTGAAGCCTGCGCCACAACGAGATGTTTTGTGACGTCCGGTTTTTTGCGAATGCAGCAAATCAGCGCCGCAGGAGAACACGCCGGAAGTTTGGCGAGGAAGAATAACGGTTGGATCGGGCTTTGGTCCTTCGCGGCATTCGGGACGCCCCTTCACGGTTTCGTCAGGCGACTTCGCGGCCAATCGTTTCGTGAGTTCGCTTTCGCAATTGTGCCGTCTTGTCATCCGATCGCTCGAAACAGACAGGCTTGTCGCGCCGAAAACGCCAAAGGCATGCAATGCCGTGGCCAGATCACTTGCCTGTACGGCATCTTCAGCAAGCAAATGAACCATGGCGTCACCGGAATGCGAGGCAAAGCGAACCTTTCGTCTGCAACCGGCTGCGTGCAGGCCCCTCAGATCGAAGGATTCGAATGACACACGGTCGTCTGGGCCATGAGGCGTCATGGCGCCCGCCTGCCGAGCCAAGGTTCCCAACGCCCGACGAACGGCGATACGCGAATGCAGCAAACTGTGTTTCATGTCGCTTCATACATTCCAGGGGCGCTTGCAACAACGGTGCCGATTCGACTTCGGTTCGATATCGGCAAAGGCAAACAGGCCAGCTCCCCTGGAAACCCCTCGCACAGATTCGCCTCCACCGTATCCGGGCAGGCGCCAATGAGTCCATGAGCGAAAAATGTTTCGCGCGCCGGAGACAGCATAGATTGATCGGCAACATCCGCCGCGCCTCTTCTTCGAATGACGCGCCGACGCGCTTGACACGGCTTTCGGCCAAGCCGAAAGTTATGCTGCAATCCGGTTCGCACATGCACTATTTCAGACCCCGCACAATCGACGAAG
>CALMYO010000217.1 GCA_937873685.1 uncultured Paracoccaceae bacterium | reverse complement strand
TGCGCCAGCCGGTCATCGCCCAGGTCTTCGACCAGCCATTCAGGATGATCAGCCGGTCGCGCAGTTGCGGATAGGCGAGCAGCGACTGATGCTTTTCGCCGTCATAGGTCATCACGTCGTAGATCTCGTCCGAAAGGATCGCGACATCGGGGAAGCGCTCCAGCCCGGCCGCCAGCTTGTCGATTTCTTCCCTTGGCGTCACGCCGCCGGTCGGGTTGGCGGGAGAATTTAGGATGATCAGCCGGGTGCGTTCGGTGATCAGCGACAGCGCCTCGTCGGCGGAGAAGGCGAAGCCGTTTTCCTCGCGCATCGGCATCGGCACAGGGGTTGCGCCTGTGAACTCGATCATCGAGCGATAGATCGGGAAACCGGGATCGGGATAGACGATTTCCGCGCCCGGTTCGCCGAACATGATGATCGCCGCATACATGGTGGGTTTGCCGCCGGGCAGGATCATCACGTTTTCCGGCGAGACCTCCACGCCGGTGGTCGTGATCGTGCGGCGCACCACGGCCTCGCGCGTCGCCAGCAGCCCGGTCGCCGGCGTATAGCCGTGGTGGCCATCGCGGAGCGCCTTGATCGCCGCCTCGACGATGTGCTCCGGCGTGCGGAAATCCGGCTGGCCAATGCCGAGATTGATGATGTCGCGGCCCTGACCGGCAAGCTGGGTGGCGCGGGCGAGCACTGCGAAGGCGTTTTCCTCGCCGATGCGATCGAAGGCGGATACGGTGTGCAGCATGGGGAGACTTCAGGGCTGGAGTGCGGATTCGATATCTGTGTGGCTGAAATCATCGCCGACGTAAAGCAGCGGCAAGTCGCGGTGTTTGGCAAAGGCATAGGACAGGCAATCGCCGAAATTGAGCCCCGCCGGATGGCCCGAGCCTTTGCCGAACCTTCGCGCCGCATCGATTGCGATCGGGGCGACTGATGCAGGGATACCGCAGATGTCGAGTGACGCGTCGGAAACAAATTGCTGAAGCCATTCGTGCCGGCGTTCGCCAAGTCGGCGCGCCAGCGAAAATTCCGTAACGCAACTGACCGGCAAGAGGCTTCCCGGGTTCGCAAGCAAAAAGGCGATTACCGCGTGGCTTTTCTGCTCGCCAAGGAGAATGCAGGCCAATGCCGAGGTGTCGACCACGACCATCTGAAATTTTCACCTAGTGCTTTGGTTCAGGTTATCTCATTGATTTCATCGATCTCCTGTTGGAATTCGTTCCAACTTGGCTTCGGATCCGGCCGGCACTTGCGCGATAACTCCTCGATCGCCCTCATGCGCCGCGCGATTTCCTGCGGGTCAGGCTGCGCGGGTTGCCTCGCGGCTTCCTTCTCCGCCAGTCGTCGCACGATGGCGCTCGGACCTTCGCCGGTGCGCTGGCCGATTTTGCGGATCAGTTCTTCCGTCTGCTTGTTGCGGATGGTAATCGCCATGGCTGTCTCCATTGAAGGAAGCATAGCAGCATATGCTTCCGGTTTCAAAGTTTGCTCCCATGCATGAAGTATCGCCTCACACGCTTGCGCACTGGACGCCGCGCCCGCGCCCGCAACGCGTGACCCTTGAAGGGCGGTTCGTGCGCCTCGAACCGCTCGATGCTGCGCGTCACGGCGACGACCTGTTTGTCGCGGCGAGTACGGGTGACGCCGAGGCGCGTTTCCGCTGGCTGTTCGAGACGCCGCCCGCGAGCCGCGGTGCGTTCCAACCCTGGCTCGACAGGGCCGAGGCGAGCGAGGATCCGCTGTTCTTCGCGATTATCGACCGCGCGACGGGCAAGGCGGTCGGCCGCCAGACGCTGATGCGCATCGATCCCGCGAACGGCGTCATCGAGACCGGCAATATCCATTGGGGGCCGGCGATGCAGCGCTCCCCCTTGTCCACCGAGGCGTTGTTCCTGCATGCGCGCCATGTCTTCGACGATCTCGGTTACCGGCGTTTCGAATGGAAGTGCAACAATCGCAACAACCCGTCGAAGCGGGCGGCGGCGCGCTTCGGCTTCTCCTACGAAGGCCTGTTTCGCCAGCACATGATCGTCAAGGGCGAGAACCGCGACACGGCCTGGTTTGCGATGATCGACCGCGAATGGCCGGTGCTGCGCGCCGGCTATGAGGCATGGCTTGCGCCCGCGAATTTCGATGCCGATGGCCGGCAACGCCTCGCGCTTGGCGACCTGACAGCATTGCGGCTTGCTGCCGGCGACTGGACGCTGGCGCGCTGGCCGCGGGGCGGGGCCGAGGAGATCGCCCCCTCCCAGCCCCCCCCTTATGCCCCCCCCCGCCGGCATACCGGGCTGGAGCCAATGCCACTGATGTGGGACTACGAATCGCTGCTGGCGCGCGCCGAATGCTGGGTGCTACGCGATGGCGAAGGGCTTGCCGCCGTGCTGATCCTCAGCCGCGACGGCGACGACATGATGCTGGATTCCATCGCCACCGCCGAACGCATCGCCGGCCAAGGCGTCGGCGCCTTGTTGATGGACGCGGCGCTGGCGCGGGCGAAGGCGCTTCACGTGCCGCGACTGAGACTGATTACCAATGCGCTCAACCCGGCCGGCGACTGGTATCGTCGTATCGGCTTTGCGCTCGACCGTGACGAGGCGCGCGAGGACGGCCGCCGCGCGCTGCATTTTTCCATTACCGCATCATGACGAGTTGAATGCACTACAGCCGTGGCGCGATTTTCGGCAACCGAATCTTACGCCCGCCGCGCCTTCATTGAACGATCTCGGGCATTTTAACGATACTTGCAACCGAATTTTCCGGCCTTTCGCGTCATACGATGCGCAAAGCCTCTAGCCGCCGCGGCGTTTCGCGCACAGGAGACCATGCGCATGACCACAGTTCTTGGCACGTCAGCCAGCGAAGTTCTGCTGCTTCCCGCCTCCGGCACGATGATCGGTTTCGGCGGCAGCGATGTTCTTGCCGGCTCCGGTGGCGACGATTTGATCCTTGGCGATGGCGACGCGCCACTGTTCCTGGCGGTGCAGGCCAGCCCCGTATCCGTGGAGTATGCCGACAAGACGACCGGTCTCGTTTTCACCTCCATGGGTGTGGTGGTGACCGACAGCGGCGAGAAGCTGACTGTCTGGCGCATTCGCAACGGCACCGAGGACGACGTCAAGGTGACGTTGAACGCCCACGGCAAGGGCGATGTCGGCACTTACATGTCGCAGGCCCACACCGAACTCTTCGTCGCGTCCCCCTACAACACGACGCACAAGCTGATGTCCGACGGCAAGCAACTTTCCGTCAAGGCGCCGGGAACGCACGCTTTCACAATGTCGACAATCGTCGAACTCGGCGTTGACGGCGACGATGTGATTGACGGCGGCGACGGCGCCGACACGCTTCTTGGCGGTGGCGGCAACGACGTGATTGCGGGCGGCAATGGCGACGACGATCTGGAAGGCGGCGAAGGCGCGGACGTTATCGACGGCGGGGCGGGCGCCAACGATCAGGCGATCTACTGGAATTCGGCCGAAGGCGTGAAGGTATCGCTCGAAACCGGACAGGGCGGAGGCGGCGAAGCCGAAGGCGACAAGCTCGGCGGCGTCGAGCACCTCGTCGGTTCGTCCTTCGACGATTATCTCGGCGGCGATGCCGGAAACAACCGCCTCAACGGCCGCGACGGCAACGACATGCTGGAAGGCGGTGACGGCAACGACATCCTGATCGGCGGCGCGGGCGCGGATTCGCTGAACGGCGGCGCGGGCGAGGACACGGCGAGCTATGAATTCGCCGGCTCCGGCGGGAAGGTCAACCTGTGGACCGGCGGCCTTGGCGGCCGCGCCGGCGGGGGCGCCTATGC
>CALMYO010000216.1 GCA_937873685.1 uncultured Paracoccaceae bacterium | reverse complement strand
CCGGTTGGCGCCATCCCAGCTGTGGAAATCAACGGCGTTGCCGGTCAGGTTGCCGGTTGGAATGAACGTCTTCGTGCTCAAGGCCGTTTTGCCGGATGTCCCCTTGTTGCGGATATTCAGGGGGCTCGTTCCCTTCATCGCAGTCGATGTTTTTCGATTGGCGATCCTGGTGTTCTTTCCGGCCATCACGCTGTGGCTCGGAAGCACAATCGGCTAAAGTGTTATTCGTACAAATTGGAGCAGTTTGGGGGCGGGGATTTTTGGTTTCGGCAAGGAGAACGCCGCAGCGTGATACCAGTAACGCGCGAGGATTTCGACGCCGCCGAAGTGAGAAAAAGCCGCCAAGCCGGGTCGGGCAAGCCATTGTTCCTGTTTCCAAACTGCAATCGTCACGGCTTGGTCTCGTGCGCGTTCGCCATCGTCGCGAAACGGTAACGGTGCTCACACCGCGTCGCGCTTCGCTCCTCTACAGACCGCACGAAACCGGCGTCCAAACGATTTGATCTGATCGAACAACGCCCTCGCAGGCTGTTCAGGCATTTGCATTTCTTTGCCACAGATCCGTGGGTTAATATCGGAACCAGGGGAGCGCCGGGGCGTTGGAGCAGAAGTCCGAGTTGCTCCGGTTCGTTCGTCTGGCGCCGTGGCAACCCGCGATCGAGGATACGCCTCCCCGATGGTGGGTTCTTGTTTTGTCTGCGCCCGATTGGCGCCGGATCAGACCGATTTTTGCGCGAATGTGTTTTCGTTCTTGCAGGAAGCCTTTTGGACGTGAACAATCGTCTGGGGGTCGAAAAGGCCGGGGCGAGAGTCGACCATGGAGCCGCCCGCCAGTGACAGGAAGGAACGCATGAAGAGAGTGACCGTCATAGGTCTTGGCGACATGGGATCTGGCCTCGCCAGGAACCTGATCAAGGCGGGCTTCGAGGTTTCGGGATTTGACCTGAACGCCGAACGGCAAGGGCAGTTCGAACGGGACGGGGGGCGGGCCGCGAGCAGCGTGGCGGCGGCTGGGCGCGACGCCGAGGCCGCATTCGTCATGGTGATGAACGGGGATCAGGCGAAGGCGGTGATCCTCGGCCCGGACGGGCTGGCTGCGCACATGCGCAAGGGCGGCGCGGTGATCCTGACCGCCACGATCAAGCCGCGCGAGGCGGCCGAAATCGGCGCTGCGATGGCCGATAGCGGGATTCATCTGGTTGACAGTCCGGTATCGGGCGGCTTTCCCGGCGCGCAGTCGGGCACGCTGACGATGATGGCTGCAGGCGCCGACGAGGCGCTGGCGGTTGCGCGACCGGCGATGGAGGCGGTGTCGAAGACGATCCATGTCGTCGGTGCGACACCGGGAATGGGCCAGACCGTCAAGGCCTGCCTGCAATCACTGATCGGCTCGATCTTCTCGGCGACCTTCGAGGCTTCGGTCCTGGCTGCCAAGGCCGGAGTGCCGGGCCAGGTGCTCTACGATGTCTTCTCCACCTCGGGCGCCGGCTGCGGGGTCGCCAATACCGCGCTTGCCAACATCATCGATCGCCGGTTCGAAGGCACCGGCAGCCATATCAACACGATGCACAAGGATCTGACGATCTCGCTCGATCTCGCTGAAAGTCTCGGCGTGCCGATGCACACTGCCGCGACCGCGATGCAGATCTTCCATGCCGGCAAGAGCAAGTATCCTGCGGGAGACAACTGGGCCTGCACCCGCGTGATCGAGGAGATCGTGGGCGCCGAACTGCACCGGGAGGGCGGCGCATGAGACTGGGCGTCATCTGCGACGGAATCAGCCGCGACCTGAAGCACGCGGTCGATGTCATGGACGAATTCGGGCTCGACCATGCCGAACTGCAATTTGTCGGCGAAAAGGAAGTGGGCGACCATAGCAAGGCGGAGATAGCCGAGATCGATGCGCTGTTGCGCGACCGGGGCAAGCCCGTCTCCTGCCTGTCGCGCCATGTCTTTGCCGGGATGACCACGGCGAATGTTCCGGGCGATGAACTGCATACCCGACACATGGACGCGCTCAAGCGCGTGATCGACATGGCCCAGGTGGTGGGATCGCCGCTGGTGCGGATCATGACCAACAAGAAGGAGCAGATCCTCTGGGGCCGGAACGGCGCGGAGAAGTGGAACGTCGCGCACGGCGCCTGGGACAAAACCTTGCCGCTGATTGCGCCCGCTTGCGACCTGGCCCGCGATGCGGGCGTGACGCTGGTGGTCGAGACGGGCAACGGGACGATGGTGAACTCGAACTACACCGCCCGCAAGCTGATCGACGATCTCGATGCCAAGGACGTGCTGAAGGTGCTCTGGGATCCGGCCAACAACTGCTGGTGCCATGAACGCGCCTGGCCCGACGGCTATGACGAGGTTCGCGGCGGATATCTCGGCCATGTGCACATCAAGGATGTTCGGGTCGACACGCCGCGCGCCACGCTTGAGGTCCGGCGAATGGGCGAGGGCCAACTGGCCGACCAGTTCGAGCCGATCGCCTCGGCCATGCGCGCCGATGGCTATGACGGCGTGATTTCGTTTGAGAGCGTCTATCACCCGGGCAACGGGGATTTCGAGGCGGGATTCCGGCTCTGCATCGAGCGTTTCAAGGAGATTTTTGCTGCCTGATTATAGCATCGGGCGCCAAAGCGATTCGCCTTTTGCGCCCGGTGCTCAAGAGCGTCGTTCGATCAAATTGAATCGTTTGGACGCCGGTATCGTGCGTCCTGGCAAGGAGCGGAACGCGACGCGGTGCGAGCACCGCCAGCGTTTCGCGACGATGTCCAGGGCGGACGAGACCAAGTCCAGACGATTGCAGTTTGCCAATGAAAACAGAATCTTGTCAGGCCGGCTTGGCGGTCTTTTCCGCTTCGGCTGCGTCGAAATCCTCGCGCGACATTCATGTCGCGCTGCGGTGTTCTCCTTTCCGAAACGAAAAATCCCTGCCACCAAACTGCTCCAATTTGTTCGAACAACGCTCTAGCTGCCTGGCCGCCCGTTCGTGCGGATCGCGCGCCGCCGGCGGCGGGTCTAGCCGGAGGCTGTATTCCGGCCATGGCTTTGTTAAACGCCGCTTTAAAGTGCAAGCTGCACCTTCAGGCTCCCCGGTGGCTTGTGGCCCGCCATCACGTTCGCAACTTCGTCGAGCGTCAACCGGTGCGTGATCACCGAAGCGACCTTCGGACCGATTGCCGCCAGCATTTCGAGCGCTTCGGGTATGTTGTGGTTGAGGCTGTGCGTGCCGAACAGCGCAAGCTGGCGGCGGAACATCTCGAAGGGCGAAATGTCGATCCGGGCATCCTGCGGGCAGACGCCGAAGAACAGGGCAGCCCCGCCATTGGCGACGTAACCCGTCAACCTGGCGGCGACAGCCGGCACCCCGGTCGCGTCGACCGCGAGATCGCAGGCGCGGTGCAGCGCTTCCAGTCCCGCGCTGCCTGACATCGCGCCGTCGAGGCCGAGTTCCCGGGCGCGGTTGAGCCGCTCCGCATCGACATCCACCATCGTGACCTTTGCAACGCCGCGCACCTGCAGGGCGAGACCCAACAGCAGCCCCATCGGTCCGGTGCCGAAGATCGCCGCGTGCTCTATCGTGCGCCCGGCAAGCGGCGAGAGACCGTTGAGCACGCAGCCCATCGGCTCCGCCAGCGCGGCGACATCGAACGGCATGTCGCCGATTGCATGCACCCGGTCGGCACGCACCGAACTGTATTGCGCAAAGCCGCCATTGACGGTGACGCCGTAGGCGCCGAGCTTCTCGCACAGATGCGCCCAGCCGCGCCGGCAGGCAGCGCATTGGCCGCATTCAAGGTTCGGATCGATCACCACGCGGTCGCCGATTTTGAGACCGGTGACGCCAGCCCCGATCTCGACCACCTCGCCGGCATATTCATGCCCCGGCACCACCGGGAAGGCGGAGGGGCCGTAATTCGCATGCATCACGTCGAGGTCGGTGTGGCAGAGGCCACTCGCGTGCACCTTCACCACGATTTCGCCCGCGCCGGCGGCCGGATCCGGCAATTCGGCGACCTCGATCCGGTCCCTGGCCGGAAAGACAATGGCCTTCATTTCAGGACTACTCCTTCAGATACGCCTTCATCGCAGCCTCGACGCCCTCCGCCCATATCATGTTCAGCCACCTCCCGAAGGCTTCCGCGAAGACCGGCCGGTCGGCAAGGTCGCCGTAGTACTGCCGCATCGCAAGCCACGCTTGCGGATCGTCCTTCGCTTTCCTGGCCACCGCGACGAGATCGTTCCAGAGCGGATCGTTCGGCTCGATCGTCTCGCCATTCTCGCGCGTGCCGTGGCACATGCGGCACCAGGCCGCCTCGACCAGCGCCAGTCCCTGGACCGGCTTGCCGGCCGCCACCGCCTCGCGAATGGTTGGAATGACCATGCCGGGATGGCGCGACGAACCGTCGAAGGCGATCCTTCGCGCCGTGTCGACGATCGCGGGGTTGGCGAAACGCTCCTCGATCAGTTCGAAATACTGAAGCGGCGTCTTGCCCGGCACCGGCACGACCATCGGCACGATTTCCTCGATCTCCACCTTCCTGAAGAACGCGCGGATCGTCGGGTGGCGCATGATGTCGGAGACGACCTCGATGTCCATGATCTCGGCGATGTTTGCGAAGGCCTGATGGCCGGCGTTGAGGATGCGGATCTTCTGCATCTCGTAGCCGTGCACGTCGTCGGAAAACTGCGCGCCGACTTTGTCCCAGTCCGGCCGCCCGGCGCAGAAATCGTCCTCGATCACCCACTGGCGGAAGTTCTCGTGCGTCACTGGCGCGGCGTCGTCGATGCCGAAGCCGCGCGCCAGCGCCAGTTCCTTCGGCCCGGTTGCCGGCACGATGCAATCGACCATCGCATTGGGGAACGAGCAGTTGGCGTCAATCCAGTCGGCCAGACCGGGATCGGAGAGCCTGGCGAGCGACACCACGGTCTGGCGCAGGATCTTGCCATTGCCCTGCAAATTGTCGCAGCACTGCCCGGTAAAGGGGCCGACGCCCCTGTCGCGCCGCAGGCGAAGCGCCGCGACCATCGCGCCGAACGCGGTTTTCGGCCTGTCGGGGTTGGCCGCGTCGTGGACGATGTCGGGATGGGCTGCGTCGAAAGCCTTGGTGGCAGGATCGATATAATATCCGCCCTCGGTCACCGTCAGCGAGACGATCCGGATATCCGGCTGCGCCATGCGCGCGATCAGCGCGCCGTTGCCGTCCTCGATCGGCACGTAGTCGATCATCGATCCCACCACTTCGGCGGAAGTTCCGGAAGGGTCGAGTTCGATCAGCGTCGTCAGGCAATCCTGCGCCAGCAGTTTCTCGCGCTGCGCTGAATCGTAGGCGCGCACGCCTGCTCCGACGATCGCCCAATCGTTGGCGAGACCCTGCTGCATCAACCGGTGCAGATACCAAGACTGGTGGGCGCGGTGAAAGTTGCCAAGGCCGATATGCAGGATGCCGGCCGAGAGTCTCGAACGGTCGTAGTGTGGCCGCTCGATGTTGCCGGGAAGCCGGTCGAGATTGGCGTTGGAAAGTCTCACGGTCATGGCGAAAGCCGTCCTTCAGGAAATCGGGGCGGCCTGGAGCCTCCGATGGGCGTCGCGGCCGCAGAAATCGGTGCGGCTACCCGCTTCAACTCATCCAGTTGCCGCCGTCGACATTCAGTGTCTGGGCGGTGATGTAGCGCGCCGCCTCGGAGGCGAGGAACACACAGGGATCAGCCACGTCGCGCGGGTCGCCCATGCGGCCGAGCGGCACCGCCTCGCCGACCTCGCGTTTCTTCTGGCCCTTCGGCTTGTTCTCATAGACGGCGAACTGAGCGTCAACGACATCCCACATCGGGGTGTCGATGACGCCGGGCGCGATCGCGTTGACGCGGATCCTGTCCTTTGCGAGTTCCAACGCCAGCGATTGGGTGATCGAGATCACCGCTGCCTTGGTCGAGCAATAGATGGTGACATTCGCCTCGCCGCGGCGCCCGGCCTGGCTGGCAAAGTTGATGATCGCACCGCCGCCGCGCCGCCTCATCACCGGAACGACCGCCTGGATGGCGAAGATCGTTCCGCCGACATTGACGTCGTACTGGCGCCGGTAATCCTCGACCGTGATCTTGTCGATCGAGGCCATGTTGAAGATACCCGCATTGTTGACGAGGATGTCGATGCCGCCGAAGGCCTGCTCGACCGCGGCGACGCCGGCGGCGATGGAGGACGGATCGGTCACGTCCATGCGCACGGCCATGGCGCTGTCGCCAAGCGCAGCAGCCGTCGCAGCGGCTTCTTCCTGCAGGAGGTCCGCAACTGCAACCCGTGCGCCCTCCCGCGCATAGGCTTCGCAGATCGCGCGCCCGATGCCGCGCGCGCCGCCCGTTACCAGGGCGATCTTTCCTTCAAGCGTCTTCATGGAATGCGCAATCCTTGTGCGTCGAATTTGTGGATCTGGTCGATGCGCGGGCTGAGCGCGATCCGGTCGCCGTGCCGGAAGCTGACCTCGCCTGGCGCCCGCACGGTCAGCGTGTCGGCGAGCCCGGTTTCATGGATGTGGAAGAAGGTGTCGGAACCGAGATGCTCGGCCACGCCGACCACGCCGCTCCACGCGCCGTCGCCTTCTGCGACCGCGATGTGCTCCGGCCGGATGCCGATCGTGTGCGCGTTGTGGCGGGCCGCCCCGGCGCCC
>CALMYO010000215.1 GCA_937873685.1 uncultured Paracoccaceae bacterium | reverse complement strand
CCCTTCGGCCGGCGGAGCGCCGGCGCGCCGCCTCATGCGCCGCCGCCAGCGCCAGCGCCAGGCCAGTCGCCAGAACGGCGGAAACCAGTCCAAGCACCAGGCTGGTGGCTATCGCGTCCTGTACATCGGCGCGTGCGAGCAATTGCGCCGGCCCCGCCGCCAAGCCACGCTGGACAAGCGCCAGTATCGGCGCGCCGACGAACACCGTGCCAAGCGCGATCATGCCCCGTTCAAGAGCGACGGCAGCGGCCGGGCGCCGCAACCTGGTTTTCCACGCCTTCGGCTCAAGCGTGCGTCCCTGCGTCTCCAGCCCCGCCGCGCGGCGTCCGAGCGCCAGAAACACGATCGCCGCCAGCGCCAGCTGCGTTGCTGTCAGCGCCACCGCTGCGGCGATGTCGAAATCGAAGGCGAGCGACTGGTAGATCGCCACCTCCAGCGTCGTCGCCGCCGGCCCGCCGCCAAGCGTCAGCACGATCACAAACGAAGTCATGCACAGCATGAACACCAGCGCCGAAGCCCCAAACAGCGGTCGCTTGAGCACGGGCCATTCGACCAGTGCGAACCAGACATGGCGCGGCAGGCCGAGCGCCGCGGCCTGCGCCTTGTATTCGGTGGGAATCGTTTCCAGCGCGAAAAGCAGGATGCGTGTTGTCAATGGGAGGTTGAAAAAGACATGGGCGATCAGGATGCCGGGCAGGCCGTAAATATCCGGCGCGGCGAATCCGCCAAGGCCGACAAGCCACGCCACCGCCCCGTTCTGGCCGAACACAGCAAGCACGCCCAGCGCCCCGGCAAGTGCCGGCAGAGCCAGCGGCAGGGCAAACAGCCGCAGGAGCGTCGCCCGGCCGCGGAAGCGGTGTTCATCGGCCAGGGCGAGAGCAAGCGGAAGCGCCAGCACAGCAGAGAACAGCGTCGACAGCGCCGCCTGCCGAAGCGTGAAGCTGACGATGTCAGCCAGCCTCGGCGACGCCATCGCGGCCAGGAACGAACCGCCAGCAGCAGTTGCCGCCAGCGCCAGCGACGCAAGACCGCCGCCGGCGACGGCGATCACGAAGACCAGCGCCAGCCAGCCCCCAGTGCAGCGCGCACGATCATCGGCAAGACGCATCGGGCGTTACCTTCCGAGCGCCGACAGCCATTCCTCGACCCATGCCTTGCGGCTCTTCGCCACCTCATCAGGCGCAAACAGCAGCGTTCTGGCGGGCTTCACCATCCGTTCGAACACTGGGTCGGGAGGCGTCGAAACGCGCCCCGCCGGGAACATCCAGTTGGTCTGGGGAATCACATCCTGGAATTCGGGGCCGGTCATGAAGGCAAGAAACTGCGCGGCGAGGGGATTTTCCGTTCCATTCACGGTTCGTCCCGCCACCTCGATCTGCAGGTAATGTCCTTCGGCGAATGAAGCCGCCTGATACCGCTCAGTGCTTTCGGCAAGAATGTGATAGGCGGGCGAGGTCGTATAGGACAGCACCATCGGCGCTTCGCCGGCGGTGAACAGGCCGTAGGCCTCGCTCCAACCCGGCGTGACGGTAAGAATGCGCTCCGACAGTTCCTTCCACGCCGCTCCGGCCTCGTCGCCATAGACCGATTTCATCCACAGCAGCAAACCGAGTCCCGGCGTCGAGCTGCGCGGATCCTGGATCACAATCTTGTGCGACTCATCGCCTTCCACCAGCGCCTTCAGGCTGTCCGGCGGTGCAGCCATCTTTTCCGTGTCATAGACCACGGCGAAATAACCGTAGTCATAGGGCAGGAAAACCGCATCGCTGAAACCTCCGGGAACATTCGTCTCCACCGTGTCGAGACCATGCGGCGCAAACAGACCGGTTTGCTTCGCCTCTTCGGTCAGGTTCGTGTCGAGACCAAGCACGATGTCGGCCTTTGTGCGTTCGCCCTCCAGCTTCAGCCGGTTGAGCAGCTGCACGCCGTCAGCAAGCGAAACGAATTGCAGGTCGCAGCTGCATTGCGCCTCGAAGGCTTTCTCCACCTGCGGCCCCGGTCCCCATTCGGCGGTGAAGCTCTCATAGGTGTAGATGGTCAGGACGTCCGCCGCCCGGGCAGCCGGCGCTACTGTCAGCGCCGACGCGCAGGCGAAAACGAAGGCGATCCGGAAATTGCAGCCAGATTGCATTGTCATCAGCGTCTCCTCTTGTTTCAAAGGGCAAGGAAGCGCTTGATGCGACGCTTCTAATCCCTCCGCCGGCATGATCCGGATCAGGTTCCGCGGGTTGGCGTTACGCCTCTCAGCCTGTGCAGGCACCCCGTTAGAGCGAATGTGACACTAATGCGAAGTGCGGTTTACGGCAAGATACCCTTCGACCAAAGTCGAAAAGCGCAGGCGGCAAGGCGCGCCGACACGGGCATGCCCGCGCATCTGGGTTGTTGCTTCACTTTGGATCGCGCTGCGAACGGCGCGCGAAGCACGGCGGCAGGGGCCTCTGAGAACGATCTGTCCGGCCCTGAAGCGGTAGCGCAAATGCCCTCAAATCGCGGTTGACCGCCACACGATCGGCACTATAGTCCGGCGCGCCGTGGCGGATCGAACGCGCACGGGCCCCTGTGGCGGAATTGGTAGACGCGACCGACTCAAAATCGGTTTCCGCAAGGAGTGCTGGTTCGAGTCCGGCCAGGGGCACCAATACAGACTTTGGGGGCTGTAAACCCTTCTAACATCTTGAACGGAAACGCGATTTTCGGTGTTCTAGGCCCTTCATTCCGGCTGCAGGCGATGCGGCCAGCGAAAGCGAGTTTGAGCACCGTGCGGCGCAGCCCCACATGACCGGTTTGCCAGAGTTTCCAAGGGTTTGCGAGGAATGTGAGGGCCGGTTCTAGCTGATCCTCGAATTTCCCCTTCGGTTCGGCCTGAGCGGCCAGCTGTTCGGCCAGAATGGTCTTCTGGCGCTCGAATTCCGTGACCTTGGCTTCGTAGCTGCGGATGACGGTCGCGTTTGATGCGTCGATGATTCTCGTGAGCAGGGTTTCGATCGGCCTGAGGCGCGCCTCATTCTGACGCTTGAGCAAAGGGAGCGTGATCTG
>CALMYO010000214.1 GCA_937873685.1 uncultured Paracoccaceae bacterium | reverse complement strand
AACATTGGCATGGTCGGCGTCAACGTGCCGATCCCGGTGCCGCTGGCCTATCACACCTTCGGCGGCTGGAAGGCGTCAGGGTTCGGCGACCTCAACCAGCACGGCCCGGACGCCTTCCGCTTCTACACGCGCACCAAGACGGTGACCTCGCGCTGGCCGAGCGGCATCCGCGCCGGCGCGGAATTCGTCATTCCGACGATGCGGTAAGAACGGGGCTGGTTTTCTGACCCTGCTGTGTCTGCGCTTTGACGCAAGTCCAGCCCCATTCCGGCACTACGGGCCACCTCTGCCTGCTAGCAGGAGGGAGAGGTGGTCGCGAAGCTGACGGAGGGGGAGCTAGATCGCGCTGGACGCAGTTGCCCGGCTACCCGGGAAATCGCAGCCCGCTTCCCGGTGATCCCCGGTTCGGCTTCCCGCCCTGTCCACTTCAAGACCTTCCACTGTCTGGAACCGTCAACCTTTTCGCGCTAAGCGGCGTCGGAACAACGCTTCCCTCGACGAAACTCCGGATCGCCCATGCCTCGCACTTGCCTGTCCATCGTTCTCGCCGCCGGCGAGGGCACGCGCATGAAATCCGCCAAACCCAAGGTGCTGCACAACGTGGCCGGCCTGGAAATGGTGCGCCACGTCACCGCCGCCGCCACATCCGCGGGTGCGGAGCGCCTTGCAATGGTGATCGGCCATCAGGCCGACGAGGTGCGCGCCGCGCTCGGCGTTCTTGGTGAGAGCGCGAGCTTTCACATCCAGGAACCCCGTCTCGGCACAGCGCATGCGGTGCTGGCGGCCGAAGCTGCGATCGCCGAAGGTTACGACGACATTCTGGTGATGTTCGCCGACACGCCGCTGCTCAGCGACTCGACGCTGAAGAAAGCGCGGGCGAAGCTGGCCGAGGGGGCGGACGTGGTGGCCATGGCGTTCCGCACCGACGATCCGACCGGATACGGCCGCATGATCGAGAAGGACGGCAGGCTGGTCGCCATTCGCGAGCACAAGGATGCGAGCGAGGAAGAACGGCGCATCACGCTGTGCAATGGCGGGCTGATGGCGTTTGCCGGCAACATCGCGCTGCCGCTGCTCAGGCGTATCGGCAACGCCAACGCCAAGGGCGAATTCTACCTCACCGATCTGGTTGAACTGGCGAATGCCGACGGCCGCACCGTGGTGGCGCTGGAAACGCCGTTCGAGGAGGTGCTTGGCGTCAATACCCGCGTCGAACTCGCCGAGGCCGAGCGGTTGTGGCAGGCGCGCCGCCGCCGCGAACTGATGCTTGCCGGCGTGACGATGATCGCGCCGGAAACCGTGTTCCTGTGCCACGACACGCAGATCGGACCGGAAACGCTGATCGAGCCGAACGTGGTGTTCGGGCCGAAGGTGCGGGTGGCCGGCGGCGCCACCATCCGCGCTTTCAGCCATCTGGAGGGAGCGGCGGTCGAGGGCGGCGCCGAGATCGGACCCTATGCGCGACTGCGGCCGGGCGCTTCGATCGGACGCAACGCCAAGGTCGGCAATTTCTGTGAGGTGAAGCAGGCTGATGTCGGCGAGGGGGCCAAGATCAACCACCTGTCCTATATCGGCGACGCCGTGATCGGCGCGAAAGCCAATATCGGCGCCGGAACCATCACCTGCAACTACGATGGCTTCAACAAGAGCCTGACCGAGATCGGGGCAGGGGCCTTCATCGGCTCCAACACGGCGCTGGTGGCGCCCGTGCGCGTCGGCAACAACGCCTATGTGGCGAGCGGCGCGGTGCTGACGAAACCGGTGCCCGACGAGGCGCTGGCGATCGCCCGCGCGGAGCAGTCCAACAAGGAAGGCTATGCGCCACGCCTGCGCGCCCGCTTCGCAGCCGAAAAGGCGCGACGCAAGGCGGAGAAGCAGGAGAAGTAAAGCAGCGCTAAAGCACGCGCCGCCGCACGATCGACCTCATCGCCGTCATCCCGGGGCTTGTGCCCGGGACCCAAGAATCAAATGCGGCTTTTGGGTCCCGGGCACAAGGCCCGGGATGACGGCGGAGAGAGCTCAGTGTTCTGAAACGCGTGTTGCAAAAGCGATTCCATCCGACATTCCGGCCAACATCACGCCTTTACACGCCGCCTGCCTTCGTGCTGTTCATGCGCAAAAGCGCATGGAGGCGAACATGGCGACGATTGTCAGGCTGCACGAGAACGGCGGTCCGGAGGTTCTGAAGGTCGAGGAGGCGGAAGTCGGCGCACCCGGCAAGGGTGAAATCCGGCTGCGGCATACCGCAATCGGCCTCAACTTCATCGACACCTATTTCCGTTCCGGCCTTTATCCGGCGCCGAACGGCCTGCCGCTCATTCCGGGCAACGAGGGTGCGGGCGTCGTGGAGGCGCTCGGCGAAGGCGTCAGCGGTCTCGCCGTTGGCGATCGCGTCGCCTATGCCGGGCCGATCGGCGCCTATGCCAGCCAACGATTGATTGCAGCCGACCGGGTGGTGAAAATCCCCGATGGCGTCAGCGACGAGCAGGCGGCCGGCATGATGTTGAAGGGCATGACGGCGGAATACCTGCTGCGCCGCACCTTCAAGGTTGAGCCCGGGCACACGATCCTGTTCCATGCGGCGGCCGGCGGCGTCGGGCTGATCGCGGGGCAGTGGGCCAAACATCTCGGCGCGACCGTGATCGGCACAGCCGGATCGCCGGACAAGATCGAACTTGCTCACGCGCATGGCTACGACCATGTGATCAACTACCGCACCGAGGATTTCGTCGCGCGGGTGAAGGAATTGACCGGCGGCAAGGGTGTCGACGTGGTCTACGACTCCGTCGGCAAGGACACTTTCCCCGGTTCGCTCGACTGCCTGAAGCCGCGCGGGCTGTGGGCGACGTTCGGCCAATCCTCTGGCGCGCTGCCGCCGCTCAATACCGCGCTGCTGAGCCAGAAGGGTTCGCTCTATGTGACGCGGCCGACGCTCTTCACCTACATCGCAAGCCGGGCCGAACTGGCGGCATGCGCCGGCGCATTGTTCGACGTCGTGAAACGCGGCATCGTCTCGATCCGCGTCAACCAGACCTATGCGCTCGCCGAGGCGGCGCGGGCGCATGCCGATCTGGAAGGGCGCAAGACCACCGGAACCACGGTGCTGCTGCCCTGATTGTCTCGTTTTTGGCGAGGTTATCCACCGCCTTGCTTGTAAGGACAGAAGGATGCGCTGAAAACCGGCTTTGCAATCCGTTGCCAACAAACTAGTCTGCGACGGTTTGGGAGAAAGGGATGCGATGGGGCCGAGCGGAAAGCCGACGCTTCTGGAGGTGCGCCGGATCACGAAGATCTTCGGTGAACTGAAGGCCAACGACGCGGTCGATTTCGACATTGCCGAGGGCGAGATTCATGCGCTTCTCGGCGAGAATGGCGCCGGCAAGTCGACGCTGGTGAAGATGCTGTTCGGTTCGCTGCAGCCGACATCGGGGGAAATCCTGTGGCGCGGCAAGCCGGTTGTGGTTTCCGATCCCGCGACGGCGCGCAAGCTCGGCGTCGGCATGGTGTTCCAGCATTTCTCGCTGTTCGAGGCGCTGACAGCGGCCGAGAACATCGCTCTGTCGCTTGGCGGCAATACGCCGATCTCGCGCATCGCCGAGGAAGCGCGGGCGCTGAGCCAGGCCTACGGCCTGCCGCTCGATCCCGGTGCGCTGGTTGGCGACCTGTCGGTTGGCGAACGCCAGCGCATCGAGATCATCCGCTGCCTGCTGCAGAAACCGGATCTGATCATCCTCGACGAGCCGACTTCCGTGCTGACGCCGCAGGAGGCCGACAAGCTGTTCGAGACGCTTGAGCGGCTTCGTTCTGAAGGAAAATCTATCCTGTACATTTCGCACCGGCTGGAAGAGGTGAAGCGGCTGTGCGATCGCGCCACCGTGCTGCGCCACGGCAAGGTGGTCGCCCATTGCACGCCGTCCGAACAGACCCCGGCCTCGCTTGCCGCGATGATGGTCGGCAACGAGGTTGCGGCCGTGGCGCGTCCCGCCAGCATCGCGCATGGCTGGGAGCCTTTGCTGGAAGTGCGGCGGTTCGACCAACCGGCGCGGGGACCTTTCTCGGTGCCGCTGCGCGACATTTCGCTTGAAGTGTTTCCGGGTGAAGTGGTCGGGATCGCCGGCGTCGCGGGCAACGGGCAGGGCGAGTTCTTCGAGGCGTTGTCGGGCGAGGTGCTGCAGAAGCGGGCCGACCAGGTGAAGATCGCCGGCAAGGATGCCGGCCGCCTTGGCGCAACGGCGCGGCGGGTGCTGGGCGCGGCCCTCCTGCCGGGGGAACGGCTCGGTCATGGCGCAGCGCCCGGAATGAAGCTTTCGGAAAACCTGCTGCTCAGCCGCCACGCCAGCGACCGCAAGGCGATGCTTGGCGGCGGCATTCTAGGCCTCGTCAAGGGTGGGGCAGTGAAGCGCGCCGCGCGCCGGGTGATCGAGGCGATGGATGTCAGGAAAAGCGCGGAAGACCCCGAAGCCGCTGCGCTTTCCGGCGGCAACCTGCAGAAGTTCATCGTCGGGCGCGAACTGGATCGCCAGCCGCGCTTGCTGGTGGTCAACCAGCCGACCTGGGGCGTCGACGCCGGCGCAGCGGCGATGATCCGCCAGAAGCTGATCGATCTGTCGCGCGCCGGCTCAGGCGTGCTGGCGATCAGCCAGGATCTCGACGAGTTGTTCGAGATTTCCGACCGCATCGTCGTCATGGCCGACGGACGGCTTTCCGGCAGCCTGAAGATAGCCGAGGCGACGCGCGAGAAGATCGGCATCCTGATGGGCGGCGCCTCGCCGGCGCACCATACCGGTCACATGGAGGACGCCGCGTGATCCGGCTTGAACTCACCCGCCGGCCGCAGCATTCGGCCTTGTTCTCGCTCGTATCGCCGTTGCTGGCGCTGGCGCTGACGCTGCTTGCCGGCGTGATCCTTTTCACGTGGCTCGGCAAGCCGCCGGCGGCTGCGCTATACTCGTACTTCATCGAGCCGCTGACAGAAATGTGGTCGTTGCACGAGCTGGCAATCAAGGCCGCACCCCTGATCATCATCGCGGTCGGGCTTTGCGTCTGCTATCTCTCCAACAACTGGAACATCGGCGCGGAAGGCCAGTTCCTGATGGGCGCGATTGCCGGGTCGGCGTTGCCGGTGCTGGCGCCGCAATTCGCCAATGGCGCCACGCTGCCGCTGATGATCCTGTGCGGCATGATCGGCGGGGCTGCGTGGGCGGCGATCCCCGCGCTTCTGAAAACGCGGTTCAACGCCAATGAAATCCTCACCAGCCTGATGCTGGTCTATGTGGCGCAGCTTTTCCTCGACTGGCTGGTGCGCGGACCGTGGCGCAACCCGCAGGGCTTTTCCTTCCCCGGAACCATCACGTTCAACGAGTTTGCGCTGTTGCCGGAACTGATGCCCGCATCGGGCCGTGCCAATCTCGGCTTCGTCTTCGCCCTCGTCGTGGCGGTGCTGGTGTGGTTCCTGCTCACGCGCACGCTCAAGGGTTTCGAGGTCAGGGTGCTTGGCCAGAGCCCGCGCGCCGGGCGTTTTGCCGGGTTCTCTCCGGCGAAGATGACCGTGTTCGCGTTCCTCGTCTCGGGCGCGCTCGCCGGCCTCGCCGGGATCTCGGAAGTGGCCGGCGCAGTGCAGCATCTGAACGAGAAACTGTCGATCGGCTACGGTTTCACCGCCATCATCGTTGCGTTTCTCGGCCGGTTGAATCCGCTCGGCGCCGTGGTGGCCGGGCTGCTGCTGGCGCTGACCTATCTTGGCGGCGAGGCGGCGCAGATATCGCTCGGCATTTCCGACAAGATCGCTCGCGCTTTCCAGGGCGCGCTGCTGTTCTTCGTGCTCGCCTGCGACACGCTGATCATCTACAAGATCCGGCTGTCGTTCGGCGGCCGGCGCGCCACGGGGAGCGTTTAGGCATGGAAACCTGGGTCGCGATCCTTCTCACGGTGACGACGGCGGCGACGCCGCTGCTGATCGCCGCGCTTGGCGAACTGGTGGTGGAGCGCTCCGGCGTGCTCAATCTCGGTGTCGAGGGCATGATGGTGATGGGTGCGGTGACCGGTTTTGCCGGCGCGCAGATTTTCGGCGATCCCTGGGCCGGGGTGGCGCTTGCGATCGTCACCGGCGCGCTGTTCTCGCTGCTGTTCGGTTTTCTTGCCCTGACCCTCGCCACAAACCAGGTTGCGACCGGGCTGGCGTTGACGCTGCTCGGCATCGGCATTTCCGGCATGATCGGCGAGAAATTCATCGGCATTCCGGGCCTGCGCATGGAGCCGATCTTTGTTCCCGGCCTCTCGGACATGCCGGTGGTCGGCCGTCTGTTGTTCGGGCAGGATCCGCTGTTCTACATCTCGATTGCGCTAACTGTTGCGGTGGTCTGGTTCCTGTTTCGCACCCGCGCCGGGCTTACGCTGCGGGCGATCGGCGACAGCCATGGATCCGCCCATGCGCTCGGCATCAAGGTGATCCGCATCCGCTATCTCGCAGTGATGTTTGGCGGGGCCTGCGCCGGGCTTGCCGGCGCACACCTGTCGCTGGTCTACACGCCGCAATGGGTGGAGAACATGACCGCCGGCCGCGGCTGGATCGCGCTGGCGCTGGTCGTTTTCGCCTCGTGGCGGCCGTTCCGCGTGCTGATCGGCGCCTATCTCTTTGGCGCGATCACGATCATGCAGTTGCACATCCAGGCGATGACGCTGTCGGAGATGACATTCCTGCCGGGCGCGATCTATGCGCTTGCCGCCTGGGTCAAGTCGGTGCCGGCGCAGTTCCTCTCCGCGCTTCCCTATCTGGCCACCGTCGTCGTTCTCGTTCTAATATCGCGGAACCGGCGGCTGACCATGATGAATACCCCGGCGGCGCTCGGGCGACCGTTCGTGCCGGACAGATAACAGACGGGAAAAGCTTTTCGTCAAAACAGTGAGGTGAACACAATGAGAAAACTGCTTCTTGCCATGACCGCGGCGCTGGCCACCACGGCGATGACCGGGCTGGCCCATGCCCAGATGGAGAAGGTGAAGGCCTGCTTCATCTATGTCGGCCCGATCGGCGATTTCGGTTGGTCCTACCAGCATCACCAGGGCCTGCTCGCGGTCGAGCAGGCGCTCGGCGACAAGGTCGAGACCGCCTATCTGGAAAGCGTGCCTGAAGGCGCCGATTCCGAGCGCGCGCTGGAGCGCTTCGCCCGATCCGGCTGCAACATCATCTTCACCACCTCGTTCGGCTACATGGACGCCACGAACAAGGTGGCGGGCAAGTTTCCGGACGTGAAGTTCGAGCATGCGACCGGCTACAAGCGCGAGCATCCGAACGTTTCGACCTACAATGCGCGCTTCTATGAGGGCCGCTACATCCAGGGCGTGATCGCGGCGACAATGTCCAAGGCCGGGACGGCCGGCTACATCGCCTCCTTCCCGATCCCCGAAGTGGTGATGGGCATCAATTCGTTCGTGCTGGGCGCGCAGTCGGTCAATCCCGACTTCAAGGTCAAGGTGGTGTGGGCCAACACCTGGTTCGATCCCGGCAAGGAAGCCGACGCCGCCAAGGCGCTGATCGACCAGGGCGTCGACATCATCACCCAGCACACCGATTCGACCGCGCCGATGCAGGTGGCGACCGAACGCGGCATCAAGGCCTTCGGTCAGGCCTCCGACATGATCAAGTTCGGCCCGGAAACCCAGCTGACCTCGATCATCGACAACTGGGCGCCTTACTACATCAAGCGCGTGCAAGCCGTGCTCGACGGAAACTGGGAGCAGGTCGACGTGTGGGCCGGGATGAAAGAGGGCGAGGTCGTGATGGCCGAGTACACCAACATGCCCGACGACCTGAAGGCCAAGGCGGCCGAAATCGAAGCCAAGATCAAGTCGGGCGAGTTCCACCCCTTCACCGGTCCTATCACGAAGCAGGATGGCACGGAATGGCTGAAGGCCGGCGAAGTGTCGGATGACGGCACGCTGCTCGGCATGAACTTCTACGTCAAGGGCGTGGACGACCAACTGCCGCAGTGAGGCGGCGAAGTCACCCGATTGCACGGAAAGGCGGCCCGGCGGCCGCCTTTTTTTGCTTTTTGGTGTTGACAAGGATACAAATGCACGTCGGAATTGCGTCCGGTTTGACCGAGGCACCGAAGGAAATCGCCTTGTCCGCTGATTGGTCCGCTCGCGACGCCCAAAGCAGGCTCTCGGCCGTCATAGACGCCGCGCAAGCGGAGCCGCAGATCGTCACGAAGCGGGGCAAGCCGGTCGCCTTGGTCGTCTCCGTCGCGGAATTCGAGCAGTTGCGACGGTTGTCCGGAGCAAAGCCGAGAAGTTTCGCCGACATGCTGCTCGCCGTCCCGCGCGCTGACGCGGAGATTGGACCCGCAAGCGTTGTGCCGAGGGACGTGGAGTTCTGAAAGAAGCTATCGGTGAACGCCATGATCGAAAAGAAACGCAAGCCTATCGGCGTCGGTGAGATGCTGCGGGAGGAGTTTCTCGGTCCGCTCGGGCATCGGACACGCGGAGTTGGCTGACGCGATGGGAGTGGATACTCGCGACACAGAGCGAATCTGTGACGGAGAAATGCCCGTCACTGCCGAGACCGCGCTCATTCTGGCGCGTGTGTTCGGCAACAGCGCGGAGTTCTGGCTTGATCTCCAACGCCGAGTCGATTTGTGGGAGGCCATGAATCCGCCAGGAAACTGCGAGCGTATCGAACGCGCCCGGCCGCTCAAGCCAGCGGCGTGACACTTACACCGCCACGCCCCGAAGATCATACGCTTCGCTCGCCTCGATCTTCACCGTGACGATGTCGCCGGTGCGCAGCGGGCGGCGCGAGGTCACGTGAACCACGCCGTCGATCTCCGGCGCGTCGTATTGCGTGCGGCCGGTGGCGGTGGTTCCCTCGGCCTTGTCGATGATCACCGGCAGGCGCTTGCCCATGCGCTTTTTCAGCCGCGCTGCCGAAATCGCCTGCTGGCGCTGCATGAAACGGCGGTGGCGGCTTTCCTTGATCTCGTCTGGAACCTGGTCGAGGCCGAGGTCATTGGCGCGGGCGCCCTTCACCGGCTCGTACTTGAAGCAGCCGGCGCGGGCGATCTGCGCCTCGTCGAGCCAGTCGAGCAGGGTCTCGAAATCCTCGTTCGTCTCGCCCGGAAAACCGGCGATGAAGGTGGAGCGGATCGCAAGATCGGGGCAGATCGCGCGCCAGGCCCTGATCCGGTCCAGCACCTTTTCCTGGTTGGCCGGCCGGCGCATGTTCTTCAGCACCGCGGGGCTGGCATGCTGGAACGGTATGTCAAGGTAGGGAAGGATTTTCCCCTCGGCCATCAAGGCGATCACCTCGTCGACATGGGGGTAGGGGTAGACGTAGTGCAGCCGCACCCACATGCCGAGTTCGCCGAGTTCGCGCGAAAGGTCGAGGAAGCGGGCGCGCACCTGCCGGTCGCGCCACGGGCTTTGCACGTATTTGATGTCGATACCGTAGGCGCTGGTGTCCTGGCTGATGACCAGCAGTTCCTTCACGCCGGCGGCAGCAAGCTTCTCCGCCTCGCGCAGCACATCGCCGGCCGGGCGCGATACGAGATCGCCCCGCAGCGCCGGAATGATGCAGAAGGAACAGCGGTTGGAGCAGCCCTCCGAAATCTTGAGGTAGGCGTAGTGGCGCGGCGTCAGCTTGCCGCCCTGCGGCGGGATGAGGTCGACGAAAGGTTCATGCGCCGGCGGCGCGGCTTCATGCACCGCGCCCATCACGCTCTCGTAGGCCTGCGGCCCGGTGATCGCCAGGACGCCGGGATGGCGCTCGCGGATGATGTCGGGCTCTGCGCCGAGGCAGCCGGTGACGATGACCTTGCCGTTTTCGGCGATCGCCTTGCCGATGGCGTCGAGCGATTCGTCGCGGGCGGAATCGAGAAAACCGCAGGTGTTGACGATCACAAGGTCCGCGCCGTCATGTTTGCGGGCGATCTCGTAGCCCTCGGCGCGCAGGCGGGTGACGATGCGTTCGGAATCGACCAGCGCCTTGGGGCAGCCGAGGCTGACGAAGCTGATGCGCGGTGCGGTCATGGGGCAGGGGCCTTGGCTCGGATCACAGAAGACGCTTTGCGGTTTGGCAGGACAAGGCGCGGCAACGCCCGGCGCTGGAAGACCAGATATGAAAACGGACGTTCAGGCGCAAGAAAGTGCATGTGCGCATATCTGAAACCAGACATGTGCGGCAACATGGAGCCGACGGTATGCCGTTCAATTGTCCTCACTGCCCCAGCCGCGCAGCACCTCGAACGGGTTTCGCGGGCGCTCCTCGTCCTGCGTCTCGACAACAATGCAGATTTCGCCGGCCATTGCATCTCGAAACGCGGTTGCATGCGGTTCTTCCACCGGTTCGCCATCGAGCAAGCCGATCTGGTCGAATTCTGCCTCGGCGAAATCCTGGGCGGCAAGCGCCTCAAGAGCCATGCGGACCGCGGAATCGTCATCCGGCGCTTTCAGCATGATCTGTACCCGCGATTCCGCGCCGCCCGCCTCTCGCGTGACGAAGCCGAGGATTATAAAGACCGATTCCACGGGATCGAGCGGAATATTGTCGTTGGTCATGGCGTTTCCCCGGTTTCGAAATCGTATCTCGTCATTCCCCTTGCCCGAAAGAGGCCTTGCGCGAAAGAAAAATGCGGACAAGGCGATGCGACGCCGGAATTTCGCAAAAAGTTCATCAACCTGCTTGACGAAACCGTTGCGAATCCGTATTTCGCCGCCAACGAGCCGATGTGAGGAACATCGTTTCGGCACGACGCGTGCTGAAAATAGCATCCTCAAACAAGGTTTACGACAGCGAGCAAGTCATTTTGCTGGTCCATGAAGCGGTTTGCCGCTTCCTCTGGCGTTTATCGGGCCCGGTCGCCACACAAATGCGACCACGGTCCCGTTTTGCGCTTGGACTTGAAGTAGCTGAAGCATGCGCCGGGTTCCCGGCAAGGAATTGAACAGGGGAAGGTTGGATGCCTACCGTTAACCAGCTGATCCGCAAGCCGCGCACTGCGCCGGTGAAGCGCAACAAGGTTCCGGCGATGCAGCAGAACCCGCAGAAGCGGGGCGTGTGCACGCGCGTCTATACAACGACGCCGAAGAAGCCGAACTCGGCTCTGCGCAAGGTCGCCAAGGTGCGCCTGACCAACGGCTTCGAGGTGATCGGCTACATTCCCGGTGAAGGTCACAACCTTCAGGAACACTCGGTGGTGATGATCCGCGGCGGCCGCGTGAAAGACCTGCCGGGCGTACGCTACCACATCATCCGCGGCCTGCTCGATACGCAGGGCGTCAAGAACCGCAAGCAGCGCCGTTCCAAGTACGGCGCGAAGCGTCCGAAGTGACCTGAGCGAAGCGAAGGTCTTCCCGGGCGGCGCAGGGCGGCGATCCGGGTTTGGCCCGAAACGAATTTGAGGCTGAAAGCACATGTCCCGTCGTCACCGCGCAGAGAAACGCGAAATCAACCCGGACCCGAAGTTCGGCGACCTGGTCGTGACCAAGTTCATGAACGCCGTCATGTATGACGGCAAGAAGTCGGTTGCCGAAAGCATCGTTTACGGTGCGCTCGACACGATCGAGAACAAGGTGAAGACCGATCCGGTTGCGCTGTTCCACCAGGCGCTCGACAATGTCGCGCCGCATGTGGAAGTGCGGTCGCGTCGCGTCGGCGGCGCCACCTATCAGGTGCCGGTCGATGTGCGTCCCGAGCGCCGTCAGGCGCTGGCTATCCGCTGGATGATCAACGCGGCGCGCGCCCGCAACGAAAAGACCATGGTCGACCGCCTGTCGGGCGAACTCATGGACGCGGCAAACAATCGCGGATCGGCGGTCAAGAAGCGTGAAGACACGCATCGCATGGCTGACGCCAACCGCGCCTTCTCCCACTACCGCTGGTAACCCTCGAAAGCGTTCGAAAGGCATCCTCCCATGGCCCGCGAATACAAAATCGAAGACTACCGCAATTTTGGCATCATGGCCCACATCGATGCCGGCAAGACCACGACCACGGAGCGTGTCCTCTACTACACCGGCAAGTCGCACAAGATCGGCGAAGTGCATGACGGCGCCGCGACCATGGACTGGATGGAGCAGGAGCAGGAGCGCGGCATCACGATCACGTCTGCCGCAACGACGACATTCTGGCAGGGCCGTGACGGCAAGAAGCGCCGCTTCAACATCATCGATACGCCCGGACACGTCGATTTCACCATCGAGGTCGAGCGTTCGCTGCGCGTGCTCGATGGCGCGATCGCGTTGCTTGACGCCAATGCCGGCGTGGAGCCGCAGACCGAAACCGTGTGGCGCCAAGCCGACAAGTATCATGTCCCGCGCATGATCTTCTGCAACAAGATGGACAAGATTGGCGCCGATTTCTACCGTTCGGTCGACATGGTGAAGTCGCGTCTTGGTGCAATTCCGGTTGTCATGCAGTTGCCGATCGGCGCTGAAAGCGATTTCGTTGGCGTTGTCGACCTGATCGAGATGAATGCGATCGTGTGGAAGGAAGAGACGCTCGGCGCGGCCTGGGACGTCGTCGAGATCCCCGGAGATCTCAAGGCCAAGGCCGAAGAGTATCGCGAAAAGCTGATTGAGGCCGCCGTTGAGGCCGACGAAGCTGCGCTGGAGCGTTATCTGGAAGGCGAAATGCCCTCCAATGACGAACTGCGCGCTCTGGTCCGCAAGGGCACGATCGCGGTGCAGTTCTTCCCGATGTTCTGCGGTTCTGCTTTCAAGAACAAGGGTGTGCAGCCGCTTCTTGACGCAGTCGTCGATTACTTGCCGTCGCCCGTCGACGTGCCGGCGATCAAGGGCATCGATCCGAAGACCGAAGCCGAGACCGACCGCAAGTCTTCCGATGACGAGCCGCTGTCGATGCTGGCCTTCAAGATCATGAACGACCCGTTCGTCGGTTCGCTGACCTTCTGCCGCATCTATTCCGGCAAGATGACCAAAGGCGTGTCGCTCGCCAACACGGTGAAGGACAAGCGCGAGCGCATCGGCCGCATGCTGCAGATGCACTCCAACAGCCGCGAGGACATCGAAGAAGCCTTTGCTGGCGACATCGTCGCGCTGGCCGGCCTGAAGGAAACCACCACGGGCGACACGCTGTGCGACCCGCTGAAGCCGGTGATCCTTGAGCGCATGGAGTTCCCCGATCCGGTCATCCAGATCGCGATCGAGCCGAAAACCAAGGGCGACCAGGAAAAGATGGGCCTTGCGCTCAACCGCCTTGCCGCTGAAGACCCGTCCTTCCGCGTCAAGACCGACGAGGAAAGCGGCCAGACGATCATCGCCGGCATGGGCGAATTGCATCTCGACATCATTGTCGACCGCATGCGCCGCGAGTTCAAGGTCGAGGCCAATGTCGGCGCGCCGCAGGTTGCCTATCGCGAGACGATCACGCGTCGCACCGAGAAGGACTACACCCACAAGAAGCAGACCGGCGGCACCGGGCAATTCGCACGTGTCAAGATCGTGTTCGAGCCGAACCCGGACAGCGAGGAATTTGCCTTCGAATCCAAGATCGTTGGCGGTTCCGTGCCGAAGGAATACATCCCCGGCGTGCAGAAGGGCATCGAAAGCGTTCTCAACTCCGGTCCGGTCGCGGGCTTCCCGATGCTTGGCGTCAAGGCGACGCTGATCGATGGCGCCTTCCACGATGTGGACTCCAGCGTGCTGGCGTTCGAAATCGCGTCCCGCGCCTGCTTCAAGGAAGCGGCGCGCGAAGCAGGAGCCCAGTTGCTCGAGCCGATCATGAAGGTCGAGGTGGTGACGCCGGAAGACTATGTCGGCTCGGTGATCGGTGATCTGAACGGCCGTCGCGGCCAGATCCAGGGGCAGGAGGCGCGCGGCAACGCGGCCGTCATCAACGCCCACGTGCCGCTGGCCAACATGTTCAAGTATGTCGACAATCTGCGTTCGATGTCGCAGGGCCGCGCCCAGTACACGATGCAGTTCGACCACTATGATCCGGTGCCGCAGGCCGTGGCCGCCGAGATCCAGAAGAAATACGCGTAATCAATCGATTGCGCGAAACAGTGCAATACAAGCCTTATCGGCGACATGAAGACGGAGAAGTCTGATGGCAAAGGGTAAATTCGAGCGGACGAAGCCGCACGTGAACATCGGCACGATC